>JAZOWN010000039.1:0-17200 GCA_045659245.1 Eubacteriales bacterium | reverse complement strand
GGCGTATGATATCGACGGCGTGGTAATAAAGCTTGACCGCTTGGAAGACAGACGAGCTGTGGGAGAGGGAACAAGTACTCCTAAATGGGCGGTGGCATACAAGTTCCCGCCTGAAGAAAAGGAGACCTTGCTTGAGGATATAACCGTTGCCGTAGGACGCACGGGCGTTCTGACGCCTAATGCAAAGCTTTCCCCCGTGAGACTTGCGGGTACGGTGGTAAGCCGCGCTACCTTGCATAATGCTGATTTTATAAGGCAGAGAGATATAATGATAGGTGACACGGTGGTCGTCAGAAAGGCGGGAGATATTATTCCCGAGGTCGTTCGTGCCGTTGTGGAAAAGCGAAACGGAACTGAGAGAAGATTTATGATGCCCTCAGTGTGCCCATCCTGCGGCGAGCTCGTTTTCTACGATGAAGCCGAGGCGGCAGCGGCAAGGTGTACTAACAGTGCCTGCCCCGCACAGCTCTCAAGGAGTATTGAGCATTTTGCCTCAAAGGGCGCTATGAATATCGACGGTATGGGACCTCAAATAGTTGAGGCTCTGCTTGAGAATAAGCTAATACGCGACGTTTCCGACTTATATATTCTAAAAAAAGAGGACGTAGCCGCGCTTGAGAGAATGGGAGAGAAATCCGCACAAAATCTTATAAACTCCATTGAGGCTTCAAGGTCGGCGGGACTTGAAAGACTTATTTACGCGCTTGGAATTAGAAATATAGGCGAGGTTGCAGCATCTGCTCTCGCGGCAAGATACAAAACGCTTGATGCGCTTATAGCCGCTACGCGCGAGGAGCTTTGCGCGATAGCGGATTTTGGAGAGATCACGGCAGACTGTGTCCTTGATTTCTTCTCACACGAGCCTAACATCGAGCTTTGCAGAAAGCTTATGGCGGCAGGCGTGCTTGCAGAGTCTACGGCGGCTCCCGTCGGAGATAGGCTTGCGGGACTTACGTTCGTGCTTACGGGTACGCTTCCCACCATGTCGCGTGACGAGGCGGCGGCGCTTATCAAGGCGGCAGGCGGTAAGGTCAGCGGCAGCGTATCCTCAAAGACATCTTACGTCGTTGCGGGCGAGGCTGCGGGAAGTAAGCTTACCAAGGCGCAGAGCCTCGGTGTCAGCATAATCGACGAAGAAGCACTCATAGAGATGCTTAAATAATTTAAGAGGTGTATTCAAGTATTCCGTTATATATGCCTCTGGCGAAAAGCTCGGGATTGTCACGCATTAAAAATGCGTCGCCCGGGTTGGTTATAAATCCAAGCTCTATAAGAACTGCGGGCATTGCCGTTTTTCGCAGAACGTAAAGGTTTGTTCTTGCTTGCATTCCGCGATTTCTTTGTCCCGTAGCCTCGGAGAGGTTAGAGAGAATATCCTCGCCGAACGAAAATGCAACGGACGGGCGAGTAAATGCAAAGCCCTCAATGCCCGAGGCAGAGGACGATTCCGAGGCGTTGGTGTGAAGGCTTATAAAGTAATCCGCACCCCATTCGTTGGCGTCCGCCACACGAAGACGCAGACTTGTGGTGTTTGACGTACCTATCTGAGTCGTTGGAGTCGGGCGCGAAAGACGGGCTTCGTAATTCGGATTTGCGTTAAGGAGGGCGGCGAGCTCTATGCCTATGGGATATACGATATCCTGCTCGCGAAGACCGTTGCCTTCAGCACCTGCGTTGGGATTTTTTGGATTGTGACCTTGATCAATATAAATTTTTATTGCCATAGCTCTCTCCGTAAGAATGTATTCTGTAAAGTATATTCAAAGAGAAAGGTATAAATTCACCGTAAGAAAGGCGGTTTTGGTTTTGTATAGCGAAGAAAAAAATAAGATCGTGGGCGGCACGCTTTACGTCGTTGCTACTCCCATTGGGAATCTCAGCGATATAAGCGAAAGAGCTGTAAAGGTTATGTCCGACGTTAGCTTTATTGCCGCGGAGGATACGAGAAATACCTTGAAGCTTCTCGGTGCGCTCGGCATTTCTGCTTCGTTGGTTTCCTATCACGAGCATAACCGTATCGAGGCGGGTGAGAGGATAGCCGCGCGACTTTTAGCAGGCGAGAGCTGTGCATTGGTTACGGATGCGGGAACTCCCGCAATATCCGACCCAGGTGAGCAGCTGGTGGCGCTTTGCGCAGAGCGGGGAATACCCGTTACGAGCATTCCCGGTGCTTGCGCGTGTATCACGGCGCTCACACTTTCCGCTCTACCAACGTCGCGCTTTGTTTTCGAGGGCTTTTTGCCTGTCAAGGGAAAGGAAAGGCGCGAGCGACTTGCCGAGCTTAAAGAGGAGCAAAGAACTTTTGTTCTTCACGAGGCACCGCACAAGCTGATCTCAACGCTTACGGATCTTGCAGAATCCTTGGGAGGAGAAAGACGGATAGCGTTATGTCGAGAAATGACAAAGCTAAACGAGGAAGTTATAAGATGTACGCTTGACGAGGCTCTTACATACTACGGTGAGAACACACCACGCGGAGAATACGTGCTTGTCATAGAGGGCGCGAAAAAAAACCAAAAAGAGCAAGCGGACATGTCTCCGAGAGAAGCAATAGACTATTACATAGCGTTGGGACTTTCCAAAAAAGAGGCTATCAAGGCGGCGGCAAAGCTGCTCGGTATTCCTAAAAACGATGTTTACCGCGCTTCAATAGAGGACTGAACTTTTAACAAGAGGCTGCTTCATTTCGCGCAGAACAAAAACACACGGAAATATACACAAAAAAGATACCGTTTTATTATCAAGAAATTGATGGTAAAGCGGTATTTGCGGTATTTTAGGTAGAAATTCTTGCGAATTTCAATTTTTATGTGTGTTTTTTAGCCGCGTTTTGGCTCTCTGGCGTACCCTTGTACGCCGACGAGAACCAAACCACGACTTCTGCATCTAATGCCTCAGCCCCTTTATTCTTGCGGCTCGTTATCCTTTTGTAATTCAAGAATCTCCAGTAAAAGCGCTCCGATAAGAATTGCTATAATACTTATAAGCGAATATTCTATCATTGAGGCACTTGTTCGTATAAGCAAAGTTCCCGGAAGACTGTCAGCATACCATAAAAAGTGAAGTAATATGGCAACGAGGTGGCAGATAACCGAAAATGCGCCATATATTAACATTTTAAATGAAAGCGGTGAAACACCCAAAAATTTTCTGTCACTCATAATATGTATCCTTTCTGATAAACTTGATTCCATAATAATTATACATCAAAGGAAATGTATTTTCAATGCAAAGTTTGAGGAAAAGTATGCAGATTTTTCCAAAAAAACTCTTTACTTTTATTTATGAATGTGGTAAAATAATAGTGTTAAGGTATTTACAACAGACAAGAGAAAGGCTGCGATTTGCAGAAAAGAAACGTATGAAATGTCCCGCTTGCGGAAACCCCGACAGTAAGGTAATAGATTCCCGCCCCATTGAGGACGGAAGCAGTATAAGAAGAAGGCGTGAATGTCCCGCCTGCCAAAAGAGATTTAACACCTTTGAGGTGATCGAAACCGTTCAGATCATAGTTACCAAGAAGGACGGCTCAAAGGAGCTTTTCGACCGTAACAAGCTGCTTTCGGGCTTGCTTAAGGCTTGCCAGAAGCGCCCCGTTAATGCGGAAGAGCTTGTGAATGAGATAGAAACAGAGCTTCAGAACTCACTTTCCAACGAGGTTACCACGGTGGAGATCGGTGAGATGGTAATGGATAAGCTCAAGGAGCACGATGCGGTCGCTTACGTGCGCTTTGCATCTGTTTACCGCGAATTCCGCGATATTGAGACGTTTCTTACGGAGCTTACAGAGCTTAACAAGAAATAAAAAAAGGATCACGGTACGTTTAGTGCCGTGACCCTTTTTTATTTTACGGCTTGCAAAGAGGGAAGTGGATATATTTTTATACCGTCTTCTCCTATACTTGCGGTGAATACTGTCGTTGCGCGCGAGTCAAGCGTACCGTCGAGAAGCATTTTGCAAATAATATCCTCGGCGGTATTGCGTATAAGTCGCCGCAAAGCACGAGCACCCTTTGAGCTTCTTATCGCTTGCTTTGCAAGAGATGCGGAAACAGAAGCGTCAAACTCCACCTTGTATCCAATATCGGCGGCTCTTGCGGAGAGCTCGCACAGCGAGCGATCGGCGATTTTTTTGAGGGATCGCTCGTCAAGCTCCTCGAAAAATACGATTTCGTCTACACGTTCCAAAAATTCGGGACGGAAATGCCTTTTAAGAGCTTCGTTCATTTGTTCTTTTTTTGCAGAGTTTCCGTTCGCACTTGAAAATCCTGTTATGCGGCAAGCGTCGGTCGTTCCTAAATTTGAGGTCATAATTATTACGCAGTTGCGAAAATCTACCTCTCGACCGCTCGCATCGCACAGCCTGCCGTCCTCAAGTATTTGCAAAAGCAGATCGAAAACGTCTGCATGCGCCTTTTCTATCTCGTCAAAGAGCAGAACGCAGTAAGGTCTGCGGCGCACCTTTTCGGTGAGCTGGCCGCCCTCTCCGAAGCCGACGTAGCCGGGCGGTGAGCCGATAAGCTTTGAAACGCTTTGCTTTTCAATGTATTCCGACATGTCAAAGCGAATAAGGGCGCGGCGGCTTCCCAAAAGCTCCTCTGCAAGAGAGGTGGCTAAAAGTGTTTTGCCGACTCCCGTGTTGCCGAGAAATATAAACGAGCCCATAGGCCTCTGCGGATCACGAAGCCCAGCCTTCGCGCGGCGTATGACACTCGTGAGCGCTTCAATTGCCGAGTCCTGCCCGATCACCTTTTTGGCAAGCTCCTCGCGGAGCTTAACTATTGATGCCTTTTCACCTCCGAGCAGGCGGCTCGTTGGTATTCCCGTTTGGATAGTCAGCACCTCGGCTATCATTTTTTCTGTAAGCGTTATGTGCTTTCCGCTCTTTTGAGGTTTTTGCGAAAGATTACATTTTGCGGCGGCTTCGTCAATAACGTCGATTGCTTTGTCAGGTAAAAATCTGTCGCTTACGTAGCGAGCGGACAGCTTGACAGCCGCTTCTATCGCACCGTCAGATATTTTAATGCCGTGATGCTCCTCGTATCTCGGGCGAAGCCCCCTCAGTATATCTATTGCGGCAGGAATTGATGGTTCTTCGACTAAAACCGACTGAAACCGCCGCTCAAGCGCCGCATCCTTTTCGATGTGCTTGCGGTATTCGTCGGGTGTCGTGGCCCCGATGAGGCGAATCTCACCGCGTGCGAGTGAGGGCTTTAATATGTTGGCGGCATCGACCGCGCCCTCTGCTGCTCCTGCGCCCACGATCACGTGTATCTCGTCTATAAATAATATCACGTCGGGGGATTTTTGCGCTTCAGCTATGACGCCCTTCATTCTGTCTTCAAATTCACCGCGGTATTTTGCACCCGCGATCATTGAGGGAATGTCTATGGAGAGTATTCTCGCCGAGGCGAGAGATGCGGGAACTCGCCCCTCTGCTATACGCGCGGCAAGTCCCTCGACGATAGCAGTCTTTCCAACTCCCGGCTCGCCGATAAGGCAGGGGTTGTTTTTTGTTTTTCGGGAGAGTATTTGTATAACGCGCTCCGTTTCAGACTCGCGTCCTACGGTAGGGTCTGTTTTGCCGCCTGCGGCAAGAGACGTCATATCACGCGAATAGAGAGAAAGAATCGCAGAGGTTCGCGATTTTGACTTTGTCTGAGTCGCCTCCGTTTCTTTTTCCTCGCGCGTAAGATTTGACGCGCCGCGCCCCGTACCGAGGTCGTTTATCAGTAATGACGGAGATATTCCCGCAGCCTCGATAAGCTTGAGTGCCATACAGCCCTCCGTCGTAAGCAAAGCGCCGAGAATGTGCTCTGTTCCAACGTACGTACAACCGCGCTTTTGGGCGAGCTTTCCGGACTCCTCGATTATTCGTTTGGATTCGGGAGTCATGTCAGCGCCCGTGGGCTCACACCGCTCTCCCTCTCCCGATATCTGCACTATGCTTGTGCGGACAGTGGCGTGAGAAATACCGCGCAGGGAGAGTATGCGCGCGGCAATACTCTCCTTTTCACTGCAAAGACCGAGCAGAATGTGCTCCGAGCCTATATACGGGTGACCTAACTCTCCTGCCTCTTTGGCGGCATTTTTAAGAGTGTTTTGCGCCTTTTGAGTAAATTTGTTATGCATAAGAACCTACTTTTCTCTGTGTTTTCTTATGATTATTTGTCCGTATTTCTTTACTTTATTCACGCGCTTTATAACCTCTCGTATGCTACACCTCGCGTTTGTCTATGTTTGAGTATTCTCTTACTATTCTGTTCCAAGTTCTGATATCGACCTCACCCGTTTCGGGCAAGCCGTTTATTCTTTGGAAATCACGAATTGCGTCCGAGGTGGCGGTATCGAACGTTCCGCTCTCGACTACGTCCTCAAAAATATCGTAGGATGCGCGAAGCTCAAGAAGGAGCAGTTGAATTATGCGGACGAGGGTGAGCGTATCTCCAAGTGCTACGGTATAGCCTATGGGCAAGGACGGAAAGAAATAAAGCCCTTGCATCTCTCGCTCGTCTCTTGTAGCGTCCAGATATTCTTTGTAAAGAATATCCCACGTTCGTTTGTCCGCAACGCCCGTTGCGTCAAGCCCCATTTGCCTTTGAAAGTCGATAAGAGCCTCCCGTGTCGCACTCTCAAATATACCGTCTATGGGGATAGTGTTGGCTCGTTCGGGCGAGGCGGCGAGCCGACGCAGGTATTTTTGCAGATTGGTTATTGCCTCGCGTCTGTTTTGATGTGTGCTTGTGCCGTTCATACAACCTCCTTTATGATATTTCGTAGCCGGGAAATTGCCCCTCGGAGAGTCGGGCACCCTTGTAAAGGTCGCTGTAAAGATTTGTAATGCCGTCCCAAGTAGCGGCGGCAACGGTCCCGTTTACGGGTATGCCGAGAAACGCCTGCAAAGCCTCAACCGATGCCTGTGTCTGCTCTCCAAAATAACCCGTCGTACCCGTCGCGGGAATTTCCGGAATGATGCTTGCTATAAAGCTTATGTACTCCTGAAGAATACGTACTACCTCGGACTCGGAACCGAGTCGCAGAGGTATACCGGGGTAGGGTAGAATATTTCCCTCAATGTACTTAAACGGAATAGTTTCGAGAAAGCCGAGATACGTTCGGTAAAGAACGTCCCACGTGGCAAGGTCTACCGTGCCCGTTACGGGTAGCTCGAAGGTGCGCTGCATGGCTCTTACCGCATCGGCAGTCGCGCTTCCAAATATACCGTCAACAGATATAGGCGGGATAGTGTTATAAAACTGTGCGAGATACGCAAGAAGATACTGTACGTTGGTTACCTCGACTCCCGTGTCTCCCTCGGAGAGCTCGCGGCTATACTGTTGAGTTACCTCGGAGAGCTTTATGCCCTCGGAGTCAAGCTCGTTAAGACGCTTGACGGCATTGTATATCAGCTGTATGCGATACCACGTTGCCGTACCTATCACTCCGTCGGGTGTGAGTGAAAATGTCTCTTGAAATGCCCTTACGGCGTCTTCGGTATCAAAGGAAAAAACACCGTCGGGAATGGCTATCTTGGGTATTGCGGGGTAGTTATCGGAGATACGGTTAAGTCTTATCTGAATACTTCTTACTTCATCACCCGCGCTTCCGATACGCAAGGGTATCTCGGGAACACTCGGCTCGATATTTTCAACGGGCGCATTCGCAACGATGTCAATATCGTTTCCGTAATAGTATTGCAGTATTTCATAGGGAGAAAGCCCTTGGTTTGCAAGCTGGACAGTACCCCACTGCGAAAGCCCCTGACAGGTTATCTCCGCACCGTCGCAGTAAGCAGTAAATAGAGGCTCGACAGAGCCTTGCCGAACGACGTAGCTTGTAAAAAGCTCGTCAACGAGCTCGCCGATGTTTTCAAAATATTCGCGCCCCGCGACGAATGACTGATCGGTCGAGGTGGAGTTGGTAATATCGAAATCGTAGCCGCGAGAGCGGTAAAACTCGGTATAAATGCGGTTGAGCGCAAACGATGTCTGCGCATAGATATTTGCGCGTATTGCGTTTTCGGGCCACGTGGGATATATCTCACTCGACGCTACGTTTGCGATATAATCCGCAAACGGAACGGTGACGTTTTCCGCAGGCGCGTCGCGCGGACCGAGGTGCACCGTTATAAATTCGGGAATACGCGGTGTTCTTGCCTCTCCGTTATTCAACGTAATCACCTCCAATCGGCGCTTCGGTCACGTGTTGTTGAGTATTCTGCGTCGGATTTTCGGTAAGTGGAAGCAGGATTACGGGCTGAACGGAATTTATACCCGAGAAAATGGGTACGTTATGAAAAAACGCGGGCGAGTAGCCGTCTAGAAAAACGTCGAGGTTGTAAACGGCATAGGCAGGTACGTCCAAGGACGGCAATTGAGAATTTTCGCGTGGCGGAGCGGCAAGAGGCACGGTAGGTGTAAGACCGTCGGAGTTTGTGGTAAGGGAGTATATGACGGCGGAATCGTCAACGTCCCCCCCACGTATGTTTACCGCAACACCCTCAAGCGGTATAGCACCCGAAGCCGTGGAAACCCTTACGGTAAGATAACCCACGGAATCGGTGGCGCCTTGATTTGTGTTTGGAGTCATAATAGCCTTCCTTTCTGGAAAATTTTATTTTTGCTATATAAATATATGCCCCTTAGGCATAAATGTGACCAAAAGGCAAAAAAAGGACATGCGGCGGTTGACGAACAGAGAGAAAAATGTTATAATGATATAGATATTTGTTTTACCCGTTTGAAAAACGGTGGAGGTATGCATTGATCAGATATAACGTATCGACGTGCACCGCTGAGATGTCCGTTTCCACTCTTTGCGAGATAGGGGCAAGGTGCGGAAGTATTGACAGACGGCACGGTTCAGGTAAATTGAATATGCATATAGGCTCGGAGATACACAGGCGGCTTCAGAGTGAGGCGGGAGCTTTTTATGAGGCAGAAGTGGCACTTTGTAACACAACACTCTTTGGCGGAATGTACTATACCGTAAGCGGCAGAGCCGACGGTATTATCAAGAGCTCTGACGGAGCGGTCGTTGACGAGATAAAGACCGTTCACGGCTACGAGTTTTTTATGCCGCCGAGCACGTCGCACCTCGCGCAGCTTAAATGCTACGCTTATTTTCTGTCGGTGCGTGACTCTCTCGACTCCGTTCGCGCAAGGCTTACCTACTTTAACACGGATAATGAGAAAATAAAGTATTTTGAATTTGCGTTCAGTACGTCTGAGCACAAAGACTTTTATTTTGGACTCCTTTCGGAGGTGTCATTCTTCGCAGAGCTTGAGGCTAAAAGAACGCTTGACGTGCTTCCTACCGCCGCGAATGCAGTATTCCCATACGGAGAACTTCGCGAGGGGCAGGAGATGATGATAAGAGAGTGCTACGGAGCGATAAAGCGCGGTCAGCGCCTTTTTGTCGAAGCACCGACCGGAACGGGGAAAACCATATCATCGCTTTTTCCGGCGGTCCGCTCTTTGGGCGCGGGCTTTGCCGATAAGGTGTTCTACCTTACGGCAAAGGCAAGCACGCGCCGCGAGGCGTATTCTGCCGCCTCAAAGCTTTTTTCGTCGGGTACGCCCATACGCGCGGTGGTGCTCAGCGCCAAGGAAAGCCTGTGCCGTTGCTCGGCTCGCGCGTTAAATCCCTCAAAGAAAAATACGTGTAACCCCGACGAGTGCCCGTATGCGGCAGGATATTACGACAGAGTAAACGGAGCTCTGCGCGATCTTTTGTCCTCGTCAAACGGCTACCCAATAAAAACGGTGCTCGCGGCAGCAGAGAAGCACGGAGTTTGTCCTTATGAGCTCTCTCTTGATCTTTCGGAGTACTGCGACGTAATAATTTGTGATTATAACCACGTTTTTGATCCCGCTGTGTATCTGCGCAGATATTTTTCGGATACGGGCAGGAGAGAAAAATACGTTTTTCTTGTGGACGAGGCACACAACCTTGCGGACAGAGCGAGAGATATGTACTCCGCAACGCTTCGCCGCTCGAATATTGAAGCGCTTATTTCTCCCGAGAATGACGGAGATCTCGGCGGTGCGCTTGAGAGCCTTTGGCGCGCAATGACGGATCTGAAGAAGCTTTGCAGCGACTCGCTCGTAAAGGATGTGGACGGAAACGAAAGAGGCTTTTTCATAAGTCGCTCCCCCCTTACGTCCTTTATTGGCTCGATCGAGGTGTTCAGAAAGAAATGTGAGAGCTGGATACGAAAAAACGAAGCGCATGCGCTTTACGACGAGGTCTATACACTCGTATCGGATATAAGAAAATTTGAGTGTGTGAACGAATATTTTGACAAGGGCTTTCTTTCTTACGTAGAAATTTGCGGCGGAGATATAGCGATAAAGACGTATTGCCTTGATCCGTCTGCTGTCATGAACACGCTTTTGGAGAGAGGCGTCGCATCCGTTATGTTTTCGGCAACCTTAACGCCCGCAGAATATTTCTGCGACGTGCTTGGCAGGAGTGAAAAGAACGTAAGTATAACGCTGCCCTCGCCGTTTGACGGTGAAAATCTGTGCGTTGCGGTCGCAGACTACGTAAGCACAAGATACGAGGACAGAGCATCGAACGTGATGAAATACGTGTCGGCAATTGCAGCGACTGTAAGTGCAAAAGCAGGAAACTACGTTGCCTATTTTCCGTCCTACGACTGCATGGAAAAGGTCTACGGAGCCTTTTGCAGAAAATATCCCCATGTAAGCACGGTGGTGCAGAAGAAAAATATGTCGCACTCCGACCGAGAAAGCTTTCTCGGAAGCTTTAAAGAGGGAGAGGGACGCTTGCACGTAGGCTTTTGCGTGCTTGGCGGCGTGTTCAGCGAGGGAGTTGACCTTCCGGGTAGCCGTCTGATAGGCGCTATTATTATCGGTGTCGGTCTTCCCGGACTTTCTAACGAGCGAAATATAATTAAGGAGTATTTTGACGAGGACGAGGGCAGGGGATACGACTACGCATATACTTATCCCGGAATGAACAACGTGCTTCAGGCAGCAGGCAGAGTTATCCGCACAGAGAGAGATGCGGGGGTTGTTGTCCTGGTTGACGACAGATATGCAACTCCAAAGTACAGACAATTGTTCCCACAGCATTGGAAAAACGTCCAATATGCAGGAAATGCTGCGTCGCTTGCAGAAATATCGCGCCGTTTTTGGTACGATAGGGGTTAAATATGAATTATTTGTTAAAAAAATGCACAAAGCAGAAATAATTCTTGCTTTTTTGAAAATATTGTGTTATAATGTAGCGGTATGAAAAAATGAGAATTATTTGGAGGGTAAAATGACTTACGAAATGATGTCTGCCGAGGCGCTTAAGAGCGAGCAGGCAAAGCTTTTGGTGGAATATGAGGATATAAAGGCTCGCGGACTCAGCCTTGACTTGTCGCGTGGCAAGCCTTCGAGAGCACAGCTTGATCTCGTGACGGATATGCTTACCGTTCTTTCTAAGGACGAGGATTGCTTTGCAGAAAACGGATTTGATTGCCGTAACTACGGAGTTCTCGACGGTATCCCCGAGGCTAAAAGACTTTTTTCCGAGCTTTTGAATATACCCGAAAAGAATATAATAGTATGCGGAAACTCATCGCTTAACATTATGTATGATACCATGGCTCGCGCAATGCTCTACGGCGTTGTAGGCGGAGAGAAGCCCTGGGGCGCAGAGAAGGCAAAATTCCTTTGTCCCGTTCCCGGATACGACAGACATTTCTCCATCTGTGAGTCGCTCGGTATCGAGATGATCAACGTAAATATGACTCCCACCGGCCCCGATATGGACGAGGTCGAGCGCCTTGTTGCGTCCGACGCTTCTATCAAGGGAATCTGGTGCTGCCCCAAGTACTCTAATCCCGACGGATATACCTACTCCGACGAAACCGTAGCGCGCCTTGGCGCTATGAAGACGGCGGCAAAGGATTTCAGAATTTTCTGGGATAACGCATACGCTATCCACGAGCTTCACAGCGAGGGCGGTGACGTTCTTGCTGACATTTTTGAGGCTTGCAAGAACGGTGGCAACGAGGACAGAGTATTCTACTTTGCATCTACCTCTAAGATCTCCTATCCCGGTGCGGGAGTTGCGATCTTCGCGGCATCTGACTGCAACCTTGCGCAGATCAAGCCTATAATGGCAGTTCAGACCATAGGTCACGACAAGCTCAATCAGCTCCGTCACGTTAAATATTTTGGAAACGCAGAGAATGTTATCGCACACATGCAGAAGCTTGCTGACATTCTCCGTCCCAAGTTTGAGATAGTAGAGAAAACTCTTACTGATGCTCTTGAGGGCACGGGCGCGGCTCATTGGACTCACCCTAAGGGCGGATATTTCGTCAGCCTTTATGTTATGAACGGCTGCGCAAAGAGAACCTACGCACTTTGCCGTGAGGCGGGCATTACGCTTACGAACGTCGGCGCAACCTATCCCTACGGTCGCGACGAGGCGGACAGCAACATAAGAATTGCGCCTTCCTTCCCGACAAACGCTGACCTTGAGGCGGCAATGAAGATATTGACTCTTTGCGTCAGACTTGCGGTTCTTGAAAAGCTTATTGCTGAAAACTAATTATGAAAAACAGAACGATGCTTCATCGTTCTGTTTTGTTATTGAAACTAATTGAAAATATTAGGAGAAAAACTTGAAATACGATTATATTATATGGGATTTTAACGGCACGCTTCTTGACGACGTGCAGACGGGAATAGATTCGGTAAACACCTTGCTCCGCGAGCGGGGAATACCCCCCGTAGAGAGCGTAGCAAAGTACCGCGAGGTCTTTCGCTTTCCGATAATCGAATATTACCGCGCGCTTGGCTTTGATTTTGATAAGGAATCCTACGAGGAGCTTGCGCCGAAATGGGTAGCACTTTATCTTGAAAACGTAAAAAAGGCAGCTCTTTACGAGGACGTCCAAAAAACGCTTGAGTACGTACGAAAGAGCGGCGTTAAGCAGACGGTGCTTTCCGCAACTGAGGCGACCATGCTGAAGGGGCAGATACGCGAGCTTGGGATAGAGGGCTACTTTGGGGAGATATTGGGGGTTGACAATATACACGCCGGCTCAAAGCTTTCTCTCGCGAGAGCGTGGAGAGAGAGTCACCCCGACGCAAGAGCGCTCTTTATTGGTGATACCGACCACGACGTACAGACGGCGGAAACACTCGGCGCGGACTGTATACTTGTTGCTCGCGGACACCAAGGCAAGGCTTATCTTGATACTCTTGGCGTCAGCGTCGCGGACAGCCTTGATAAAGTCGTCGAATTGATAAAGTAAAATTTTATCGGGGCTGCCGATCCTTGTGGTGTTGTTATATAATTATAGCGTTGATAATCAAACAATAAAAAACAAGGAGAACTCATATGCCAATGAAAATGACATTTAGATGGTACGGAGAGGGAAACGACCGTATCAAGCTGTCGGACATCAAGCAGATCCCCGGTGTCGACGGCATAGTCTGGGCGCTTCACCATAAGATGCCCGGAGAGGTTTGGGAGGTCGAGGAGATCGCCGAGGTCAAGCGTCAGCTTGACGAGTACGGCTTCAACATGGATGTCGTTGAGTCTGTAAACGTTCACGACGACATAAAGATAGGTCTTTCTACCCGTGATGCTTACATCGAAAACTATAAGACGACCATCAGAAACCTTTCGAAGTTTGGCGTTAAGGTCATATGCTATAACTTTATGCCTATATTCGACTGGACACGTTCAAATCTGTTCCACCCCGTAGGCGACGGCTCGACCGCTCTTTTCTACGAAAAGGGAATGATTCAGGACGACTACAACGCTATGGCGAAGTATATTCTTGATTTCACGGAGAAATATAACATGTCGTTCCCGGGCTGGGAGCCTGAGCGTATGGCAAAGCTTGACGAGCTTTTCAAGGCTTACGAGGGCGTTGACCACGAAAAGCTTTGGGGTAACCTCAAGTATTTCCTTGAAGCGCTGATGCCTACCTGCCGCGAGTGCGACATCAAGATGGCAATACACATGGACGATCCGCCTTGGGATATTTTCGGTCTGCCCAGATTACTTGTAAACGAGGAAAACATAGACCGCTTCCTTAAGATGGTGGACGATCCCTATAACTGCCTCACGCTTTGCTCGGGAAGCCTTAACGCTGACCCCAACAACGACGTAGCGTCTATCGTTCGTAAGCACTGCGACAGAATTGCTTTCGCGCACATAAGAAACGTAAAGCACTTCCCGAACGGTGACTTTTCCGAGGCAAGCCACAGAGACTGCGATGGTGACACGGGTATTCTTGAAATACTTAAGGCGTACCACGATTGCGGCTATGAGGGCTATATACGCCCCGACCACGGCAGACACCTCTGGAACGAGGGCCCCGGCAGCGTGCGCCCCGGTTACGGACTTTATGACCGCGCGCTTGGCATAATGTATATGCTCGGCGTATGGGATTACCTTGAAAAGTTTGATAAGAAATAAGGAGAAATGAAAATGACACAGCTTCCTATAAATATTGATTACAGCGGCAAGGTAGTTGTCGTAACGGGTGCGGGCGGACTTATCTGCGGTGCTATGGCAAGAGCGTTCGCACAGTCGGGCGCAAAGGTTGCGGCTCTTGACCTCAATGAAGAGGCAGTCAAGAAGCTCGCTGACGAGCTTAAGGCAGAGGGCTATATTTGTGAGGGATACAAGGCAAACGTGCTTGACCCCGAGGCACTTGAGGAGGTTCACAAGGCAGTTCTTAAAGACCTTGGCACTTGCGATATTCTCGTAAACGGCGCGGGCGGAAACAACCCCAGAGCAACTACGGATAACGAATATCAGCACGAGGCAAAGGAGGGCGGAAAATCCTTCTTCGATCTTCAGGCTGACGGAGTTGACTTCGTATTCAAGCTCAACTTCCAGGGAACGCTTCTTCCTACGCAGGCGTTTGCAAAGGATATGGTTGAAAAGAAGGCGGGCTGCATTCTCAACGTTTCTTCCATGAACGCATACACGCCTCTTACGAAGATCCCCGCGTACTCTGCGGCAAAGGCGGGAATATCCAACTTTACGCAGTGGCTCGCGACTCACTTTGCAGGCACGGGAATCCGTTGCAACGCAATAGCTCCCGGCTTCCTCGTTTCGGCTCAGAACTATAGACTTCTCTTTAACGAGGACGGAACGCCTACTGCAAGAAGCGCAAAGATCCTTAACGGCACGCCTATGGGCAGATACGTTGACGCATCCGAGCTTCTCGGCGGGACGCTGTTCCTTTGCGACGATAAGTCGGCTTCCGCTATTACGGGCGTTGTTCTTCCCATTGACTGCGGATTCTCTGCATATTCGGGCGTTTGATTTGATTAAACAAAAAACATGGCTGACGGCACCAAAGGGTGACGTCAGCCTTTTGTGTTCTTAAAACGTACGGGTGGCAGGAAAGGAAAAAGTGTGCGAAATATCTAAAAACAAAGTGCCATGTGGCAAACATGCACAAAAATCTCATTAATTTTTTTACAATCCCACCCGCCCTAAATTGCCTAATTGTGGGGGTACGGCTGTTGACAAACCGCCCTAAGGTATGGTATAATGTGTATACAGAGTAACCTTGGCTTGCATTTTGTCGCTGTAAGCCGTGTTCTTTGGTAACTTTTGTTTTTTAATAGTACAATGTGCATGCTATTCGAAAAAATAAATTTAAAAGGGGAAAAACATGAAAAGCACACTGAAAAAAATTTTGGCAGTGGCTTTGGTCCTTATGATGACCTTGCCGCTCGTTGCATTTCCGCTAAGTGCGGAAGACGCTACCTATGCGGAAAAGTATGAAGACGTCGAAGACGGCGATCTGATCTACGACGTAGATTTTACCGGTACTGACGGCTTTTGGGTGCCTGGAGACCATTGGCAGGGTATGGATGTAGTTGAAGCAACGGAAGATTCAGCTACTTTTAAAGCCAAGAATAATGGAAAAGACCCTTCGAGCAAGTGGGGAAGGGATTTGCCTTATCCTGCATTCCGTATGCTCCAGAGTGCGTACACCGTAGAGTTTACGCTGACTGCTGACGATGCAGATCAGGAGCTTGGCATTTTGCTTGACTGGAGAACCGGTTTTGCTATAACTCCCGGCTCAAATAGCTTTAGATACGTTGCGGCAAATAAGGGTGCAAATAACGAGACAACTCCTGTTGATGACGACACCGTATATGAGGGTACGTACGACGGACCTACCGGCGAGGCGGCTTTGACTCAGACCTATGCTATTGAGATCAAGGACGAGGGAAATGAAGCGGACGGAGATAAAGCGAATTTCGTTTATAACATTACCGTTTACAATCTCTATGTTCTTCAGAACGGCGAATGGGTTAAAATATTCTCATTTGAGCAGTATCCCGATGCTGCCGAGGATATTAAGGATGCTTTGAATTGGAACTATGATAACTATGAATTGACTCTTTGGTTCTACCGCGATGGTGCTGATGATACGCAGTTCAACAATATTACGATCAGCGATATGAACCTTTACAAGGGACTTGTTGCTATGGACCTTGAGACTCCTGAGGTTCCCGTAGAGCCCGAGACCCCCGTAGAGCCCGAGACCCCCGTAGAACCCAAGCCCACCGTTAGCGGTGAGCCTATTTTCGAAGTAGACTTCCGCGGCGGAGGTAAATGGCATGAAACTCCGGGTGAAGCTTGGTCGGGATTTAATAAAAATGTTACCAAAAGCGCAACTGCAAGTGAAGGCAAGTCTATTGATTTGAAGCTTAGCGAAACAAAAAAAGAGGCTGCTGTTTTTGGTGCTGCGCTGGACACGAAAACCTATGAGATGTCCGGAAGCGCATTTACCACGGTATTCACAGTAACTGCTGAAGATGCAGACCAAGAGGTAGGCTTCTTCCCCGATTGGCAGTCCGGCTTTGTTGTAAAGCCCGGTAAGAATTCGTATAGATACGTTGAGGTTCCTAAGGATAGTAACAATAAGCGTACTAACGTCAATGAAGTTTTGGCAAGCCAGTCCTACGGCGATGAAAACGGAGAATTGACACAGACCTACGCAATTGAGGTTAAGGATGAGGGTACCGGAAGAGATAATTATAACATCACGGCGTACAATCTTTACGTAGCGATTGACGGCGAATGGGAGCTTATTTGCTCGCTTGAGAGTCAGCCGAGCATCGCAGGCGCATTCAACTGGACGAGCGTTGACTTCGAATACGTACTCCGTTTCTTCCGTAACGGAATGGAC
>JAZOWN010000038.1:0-72598 GCA_045659245.1 Eubacteriales bacterium | reverse complement strand
CTTCGGCATAGCCGATACTTCACTATTTACAAAACATTAAATCCGTGCTATAATATGAACGAAAGCGAGGTATTACTATGGCAGAATCTAAATTGCGTGAATTATCAATGGAGTTTTCCGTTGATATTATCAATCTTGTCAAATATCTCAAAGCCAACCACGAATCTGTTATTGCAAATCAGATCGGCAGAAGCGGAACAAGCATTGGCGCAAACATTCACGAGGCACAGTATGCAAGGGCAAAAAAGATTTTATATCCAAGCTTGAAATTGCCCTCAAAGAAGCAAGCGAAACGGGATATTGGCTTGAACTTTTACATAGAACGAACTATATTGATGATAAGCAATATAAAATCCTCTCGGACAAGTGCGCATCTATTCGCATTATGTTAATTGCTTCTTGCAAAACCGCAAAGGAGAACAAGCAATGAAAAAAGTGTTTGCTCTAATTATGGTTGTTTTGATTTTTGGTATCGTTTTATCCTCTTGCGTTATTCCTGCAAATGAGATACTTGGTCCGCTCGGCAAGTACAAAGGGCATGAAATTTATTCCCAAGGTGAGTTTCAAGATTATACGGAATATGCAAAATATTATTACGATTCGGTAGACTTTACCGATAACAAACATTTTACAAAAATCAAGCAATCCGATATTGATGTTTTAAATGAACATTTAGACGATTTTGAAAACACGATCGAAACCTTTCGCAATAACGACGCATCGCGCGAGATCGTTATAAATTACGATTTTAACCGTTCACTCATCGACAGCGAGGACTATTTATATATCGACTCTGAAAAGCATACTGATAATGGTTATACTGTGCTTGTATATTACCACGTTTATTTTTTTGACACCCAAACAAACACCTTATATTACTTTCACAACAATATATAAAATTGTTGCCAAACAAAATGTAGCTTAATCCGTGAGGTTCAAATCCCGTAACCCCTCTGCCCGAAAATATCTTTTTTATAGCCCTTGCACAACGCAAAGGACACCATTCGGTGTCCTTTTTGCGTTGGTTGCGGGGGCGCGGCTTGCGCCGCATTTTCTCCGAGTTATGAGCACGACGAGCGTGCTCGTTGGGAATTTCACGTCGCCGCTGCCGGTGGCAGATGAAGGCGACGCGAAATTTCCGCAGCGGTCGAATTTTGCGCCAAGCTCCGCGGAGGCGGACAAAATTCGGGAACCGCAAGGCGGGCGTTGTTCGCACTATCATAGGAAAAAAGTTAATTGGGAACGACACTATTCGCTGTCCCCAAAGCAAGGAGAAACGAATCAAATCTGCACGTGCGCGCGTTTCGACTATGCGACGGTGGCGGGCCTTTCAAATCCCACTCCGCGAAGGCGGACAAAATTCGGCAAGGGCAAGGCGGGCGTTGTTCGCACTATCTTTTAATTTTAACGAAATCAATCTATCATAATTAACATTGACAAATCCCAATCTCCGTGGTATAACTATTGTATAACACAACCCCAAAAAGAAAGGCAACGAAAAATGAGTGACATAGCTTCTATTGACAAGAATTTTCAGGTCGGCTCGACGATCAACAGAGAGGGCGTAAAATTTTACGACTCAAAAAGCACTCCGTTCGCTATACACGGACTTATGATCACCGACGGCGTATTTCATAGGATACCTGAAAGTGTCGCAAAGAACACGAGCGAGGGCGTGATGCGCCTAAACTACAATACGGCGGGCGGCAGAGTGCGTTTTAAGACTAACAGCCCGTACGTTGCGATATCTGTAAAATATTCCTCACTTGGCAGAATGCCGCATTTTGCCTTTTGCGGCTCGATAGGCTTTGATCTTTACGAGGGGACTCGCTACGTAAATACCTTTACACCACCGGTCGAGCCCAACACGGAGTTTGAGTCGATCATTAAATTGGGCAAGCCGCGCATGCGTGATATAACTATAAATTTCCCTCTTTACAGCTCGGTAGAGGAGCTTTATATAGGACTTGACGAAAACGCCGAGACAGAAGCCCCCGAAAGATATTCAAACGAAAAGCCGATAGTGTATTACGGTTCTTCTATCACCCAGGGCGGATGCGCCTCGCGCCCGGGAACCTGCTATCAGGCGTATATATCGAGAAGATTTAACGCGGATTACGTAAATCTCGGATTTGCAGGCAACGCTCGCGCGGAGGAAGCGATAGCGGATTACATAAAAGGACTCGATATGGGACTTTTCGTATATGATTACGACCATAATGCGCCAACGACTGACTATCTTAGGCAGACTCACGAGAAGATGTTTCTCGCGATAAGAGAGGCAAATCCCACTCTCCCGATCATTATGATGTCGCGCCCCTTGCATAAGCTCAACCGCACGGATAGCGATAACCGCCGAATTGAAATAATAAGGGCGACGTATGAAAACGCAAAGGCGAGAGGAGACCTCAACGTATATTTCCTGAACGGAGACGATCTTACGGAGCTTTGCGGCAATGAGGGCACGGTGGACGATTGTCATCCGACAGACCTTGGCTTTGCAGCTATGGCTGACGCGCTCATCAAGCTTATTGAAAAAGAAAATCTGCTTTGAATGATATAGTGTAACAAAAAACCACCCTGTGGGGTGGTTTTTTGTTATTCTTGAGTAGAAGCCTCGCTGTTTCCTGAGGTGGCTTCTTTTGCCTCGTGCTTTTTTGTCGCAGGTCTTGATATCCAGTCGAGGAAATTGCCGACTAGAAAGCCGAGAAGGACCGTGGCGAAGATGCCCACGAGATAGGCTATGAACGTTGCGGTAAAGCTTCCGAAAATATCGAGGAAGTAGATAGAGTAGTTGCCGTACATATTCATGCCGAAGTTGGAGAGATGGAAGCACCAGTTAAGGAATACGCCGAATATTACGGCAGAATAAATAAAGGCGATTGCTTTCAAAAAGCTTTTAAGATTTAATTTTACGCGCCCGACAAGTATCAGATAGAAGCCGTAGAGCGCCATGACGAGATGGCAGGCGGCCTCGGAGATATAAACGAATGGGGTGTTCTGTCTTAGGCTCGAAAAATATTCCGCGGCGGGGCTTATATAGAGCGCCAAGAACATTCCAAACGCGAGAAAGGCTATGGCACAATATGCAAAATCCCGAATTTTCTTGTGCAAGAACGGGGTTACGAGAATTACCGTACAGATAAAGGGGCTTATATTTTCCAGCGTCATAAAGCCGTCCCTTAACCAGCCCTTCTCATAGGCTGCATAGTTCCAGCAAAAGAAGAATACAGCGCAAGCGGCAATAAAAAGATAGTTGATTATCGGGTGATGCTTAAGCTTTTCCCTGAAAAAGCACAAGAGAAACAATCCCGCGAAGAATACCGGGGTGAGCGCGAGCAGCATTTGCATTATGTGCATACTTATTTGCCTCCGTCGGCTTTTCGGTTTTCGTCAATCTCCGCATTCTCGTCGGATTTTTCGTCCGCCTCATCGTCTTCGGAGTTTTCGGGATCGGTGGTATTGGGATCAAAGCTCCATTCGATCTTCGCATCACCAAAGCAACCCTCTGCCCAGCTATCAGGAGCGTCCTCTTCCGCTATCTTGATCTTGATCACAAGATCCTCACAACCATCAAATGCGCTCTGTGCGATATGAGTGACGCTTTCGGGGATAATGACTTCCCTAAGATTCGTACAATAGGCAAACGCGCCCGATCCGATTTTGAGAAGCCCCTCGTTCAAAACGAGTGTTTCGAGAGCATCACAGCCCCAGAATGCATCTGCCTCAATATGCGTGACGGTTTCGGGAATCTCGATCTCCGTAAGTGACGTGCAATTCATAAAGGCGCGCTCGCCTATGGAAATAAGACCGTTGAGCAAATAGACCTTCGTAATTCCGTCGCGGTCTATAAAGGCTTCGTCGCCAATGCCGAGGACCTTTTTGTTGTCATGGTATGCGCCGAGGTAAACGTCGCCCGCAATATGTGGAAATGATCCGACAATTTCCGTAAAGTTCTGGTTTTCACTGTCAGCGTAGATAATACCTGCCGTAGTTTCGTATTCCCATATAGCCGTAACTACTATATTTCTTGTAACCTTTTGGTACGAGCCGCTCCAGCCTCTGAGGAATGCGCCATCCTTGGCGGTTTTGGGCGGATTGGCATCCTGCCCTTGCACGACGTATTGCTCAAGCGAGCCGCTGAGGAGAATACCGCCGTCGAGGACGAACGTCACCTTGTACGATTTTTTACCCTCGTTGAAAATAAGAAGCAAAAGAAGGCAGATGGATAAAAACAATGCGCCGAATATAACGACGATCTTCCACGTTCTTCTGAAATTACCTTTCATGTCAAGATCCTTTCCCATAAGATTTTATTCATTATACCACGGAACGGTGAAGAGAGGGTGAATATTTTATGAACCAATAAAAAATGTTATTTTTTTGTTGTAATATGCATATAAAAGAATTTTACGTTACTATTTACAAGCTGACAAGGTTGTGCTATAATGGTATAAAAGTTATAGATGGCTCTGCGCGCTTGGCTTTATAAACTCGAGGGCAGAGCGAGGAGGATAAAAATGAAAGTTGTTATAGCAATAGATTCATTTAAGGGAAGCCTTACGTCGTTCGAGGCGGGAGAAGCCGTAAAAAAGGCAATACTTCGCAGAGACGACAGGGCAGAGGTGGTCGTTCGTCCGCTCGCTGACGGCGGAGAGGGAACTGTCGAGGCTATGTCCGCAGGGCTTGGCGGAGAGGCTGTCGAGCTTTCTGTAAGAGGACCTCTCGCTGAGCCTGTTCTCGCAAAATACTGCATTGTCAACGGTGCGACCGCAGTGATCGAAATGGCGGCGGCGGCAGGGCTTCCGCTTGTGCCGAGTGAAAAGCGCGATCCCATGAACACAACGACCTACGGTGTCGGAGAGCTTATTCGAGATGCTATATCTCGCGGCTGTCGCTCCTTTATCGTCGGTATCGGCGGAAGCGCTACCAACGATGGCGGAGTGGGAATGCTTTCGGCGCTAGGATTCAAATTTTTCGATAAGGATGGAAATATGATCCCCGAGGGCGCAAAAGGGCTTGAGCAGTTAGACCGAATTTCTGCGGACGGAGCACTTCCCGAGCTTTCCGAATGCACGTTTCGCGTGGCATGTGACGTAACGAACCCCTTGTGCAGAGAGAATGGGTGCAGTGCCGTGTACGGCCCGCAAAAGGGCGCGACTCCAGAGACGGTCAAGCTTATGGACGCGTGGCTTTCGGACTATGCCGAAGCGGCAAAGAGCGTATTCCCGAATGCCGATCCCGACTATCCCGGTGCGGGAGCAGCGGGCGGGCTTGGATTTGCGTTTATGACGTTTCTCGGCGCGTCGCTCGAATCGGGAATAAAGATCATTTTGGAGGAGACAAGGCTCGAATCGTATATTGGAAATGCCGACGTCGTTATAACAGGCGAGGGACGTCTCGATGGGCAGACCGTTATGGGTAAAGCACCGATAGGAGTTGCAAGGCTTGCCAAGAAGCACGGCAAGAAAGTAATAGCGTTTGCGGGCGGCGTTACCGAGGATGCGGAAAGGTGCAATGAGCACGGAATCGACGCATTCTTCCCGATCGTGAGAGGAATTACAACGCTTGACGAGGCGCTGAATAAGGAGAATGCTCTCAAAAATCTTGAAGCCGCTGCCTACCAGGTATTCGGACTGATTTGAATTATTTAAAGGACACCAAACGGTGTCCTTTTTGCGTTCTTTAATCTGTATTCAATTCAAAATCAATTTGAGCTTTTCTCCTGGGTGAAGCTCGATAAAATGGGCACCGTTTTGTCTTGTAACGGTGCGTCCGTCCTCTGCGCAAAGCTCACCGAGTGCACCGTCAATGCGAACGGTCAGCGGCAGATCGTAAACGTCAGGGTCAAGTCCTGTTTCAAGCGCGAGTGTAGCCGTGACGATATGCGCAAATAGGCGAGAAGCCTTTGACTTTGCGACCGTTATCCCCTTTTCGTTGTCTTCGATCTTGTGAAAAAGGTAAACTATCATACCGTGCTCGGCAATTGCCGCCTTTTCATAACGTTACTCTTATGCTTTAATAAATTTATACCATCATTCGGTAAATTTTGGTGCAGTCATCTTCATTAAGCGAAACGAATCCGCCTACTGTTCCTTTTCGTCCGTTGCCGTAGCAAAGTGTTTTGACCATATAAGGAATATCCTCTTCCTTTGCACCCAGCTCCTCAAAATTCTTCGGCATACCGATAGAGATAAGGAAGCTGCGGAACGCCTCAATACCCGCCTTCGCGGTAATTTCGGGATGCGCAAAGTCCATCTGACAGCCCCATACGCGAACCGCCACCTGAGCAAAGCGCATAACGTCGTGATTCATATTGTAAGTGAAAACGGCGGGCATAACGACCGCAAGTCCCGCGCCGTGAGCGCAGTCATAAACCGCGGAAAGCTCGTGCTCAAGGTTGTGGCTTGCCCAGTCCTGCGAGCGTCCTACGCCGCAGCTCTGGTTGTGTGCCATCATGCCTGCCCACATGATATTCGCGCGTGCCTCGTAGTTATCCGGGTCGGCAATTACACGAGGTCCCTCGTGCACCATGGTGAGAAGAAGTGCCTCTATCATTCTGTCCGTCACCTCAACCTCTTTGGTATTGGTGAGATAGCGCTCGTAGAGGTGCGCCATAATGTCGGTGATTCCGCACGCGGTTTGATACGCTGACAACGTCTGCGTAAGAGCAGGATTCAGTATACTGAACTTAGGGCGCACGGCATCACCGCCGCCACCGCGCTTGAGCATTCCGTTTTCGTGAGTAATTACGGTATCTGCGCTTCCTTCGCTTCCCGCGGCGGAAATTGTGAGCACCGTACCTACGGGCAGAGCCTTTTCCATAGGCTTGCCGCAGTAGAAATCCCAAAAATCGCCGTCGTATAAGACACCTGCCGCGATTGCCTTTGACGAGTCGATAGTGCTACCGCCACCGACTGCCAATATAAAGTCGACACCCTCCTTGCGGCAAAGCTCAATGCCCTCATACACAAGACCACTTCTTGGATTTGGCATTACGCCGCCAAGCTCGACGTACGCAATCTCCTCTTTTTCAAGAGAAGCCTTTACTCTGTCCAAAAGCCCGGAACGCTTGACGCTGCCGCCGCCGTAGTGGATAAGCACCTTGCTTCCGCCAAAGCGCTTTACAAGGCTTCCCGTGCCGTTTTCGGCATCCTTTCCGAAAGAAAAATAGGTTGGAGACCAAAACGTGAAATTCTTCATATAATTACTCCTCATAAAAAATATTTTCTGTTTATTACCCTTATTATATCACATTTTTTTTGCGCTAGCAAGTATTGAAATGAAATATTATCACAGACGGTTTATATTGTGTGACACAGGCTAAAATTTATCATATCTTTTCAAAAGTCGTGAATTAAATTGAGCGCTCGTGTACAATAATACCTTATACGCTATTTTGGAGAGAACATATGCTTAAGGGAGTAAACAGAAACGTTATCGTCGTGCGCGGTGACAGAACGAGTCGTTTTGAAGCCGTCTACATGATAATGAAAAAGGGAACGGGAACAACGGAAACGGACATATTAAAGGAAGCGAACAGGCTTGTTGCAAGCAGCGGAATGTCGTCAAAGCGCAAGAGAGCGCCCTTATGGTTGTCTTTTTCGCTGGGCGCGCTCGCGGGGGCGACGCTGGCAAGCGGTGTGTGGCTTATAGTCGTTTTGTGACGAAAGCTTTTTGCTTTGCGGGGCACTTTAGTTTTCATACGCTATTGACATTTGCGGTAAAATATGGTATAATCAGCGGTAGGTTAAATTTGATATTTCTTCGCGGCGGATATAGGGAGCGGTGCTGTATTCGCTTTGGAAGAAAGGTTTGCGTTTTTTGCGCAGACCGTTTTTCGCGTTTGTCAAATTATTGCACGAGGGTGCGCGGCGGTGCTTTCGGTGCTTTTACTTATAACCGAATATTATTTTAGATAAGGAGATTTTATGCCTAAAAAAGAAAAAGGCAAGCTTCAGGTTATTCCTCTGGGCGGTCTTAACGAGATCGGTAAAAATCTGACCGTTCTGGAGTACGGTGACGATATTATAATCGTCGACTGCGGCTTGGGCTTCCCCGATGAGGATATGCCCGGTATTGACTTGGTCATACCCGATATATCCTATCTTGAAGCCAACAAGGAAAAAATAAGGGGTATGGTCCTTACCCACGGACACGAGGACCACATAGGAGCGATACCGTACGTTTTGCGCGAGATAAATCCGCCTATATACGGAACAAATCTGACTCTCGGAATTATCAAAAACAAGCTTACGGAGCACGTATTGCCCGTAACGCCAAAGCTTAACTGCGTAAAGGCGGGACAGACGGTCCGCCTTGGCGAGTTCGCAGTCGAGTTCATTCACGCAAATCACTCCATCGCAGACGCCTGCTGTCTTGCGATAACCACTCCGCTCGGAGTTGTCGTTCACACAGGAGACTTCAAGCTCGACGTTACTCCCATTGACGGTGATATGATGAACATTACGCGACTTGGCGAGATAGGCAGAAAGGGTGTGCTTTTGCTCATGTGCGAGTCGACTAATGCCGAGCGCGCAGGCTTTACTCCCTCGGAACGAAAGGTGGGTAAGTCGCTTGAGTATATCTTCACCTCGAACACGGACAAGAGGATCGTGATCGCGACGTTTTCCTCAAACGTTCACCGCGTTCAGCAGATAATAAACGTAAGCGCAAGGCACGGAAGAAAGGTCGCTATCACGGGGCGTAGCATGATAAATATCGTAGCCGCAGCTGTGGAACTCGGATACATGACCGTTCCCGACGGGGTGCTCGTCGATATTAACGAGATCCGCCGCTTTAAGCCCGAGGAGCTGACGCTTATCACTACGGGAAGTCAGGGAGAGCCCATGTCCGCGCTTTACAGAATGGCATTCGGTGACCACTCGCAGGTAACGCTCGGCAGAAACGACCTCGTCGTGCTGTCCTCGAGCGCAATTCCCGGCAACGAAAAGCTCGTCGGCAGAATAATAAACGAACTCTCTAAAAACGGAGTCAGCGTGCTTCACGACGCAGTTGTTGAGGTTCACGTTTCGGGACACGCGTGCCAGGTGGAGATCAAGCTCATGCACGCTCTGACGCGCCCGAAATACTGCATGCCCATTCACGGAGAATACAGACATCTTGCCGCAAACAGAGAGCTTGCGCTTGATATGGGTATTCCCGACGGCAATATTTTTATTTCCGATATCGGAAAGGTGCTCGAGATAGATTCAAAGGGCGCTCGCTTTGCGGGAACTGTTCCTGCGGGTAAGGTGCTGGTTGACGGATACGGAGTCGGTGACGTTGGAAATATCGTGCTTCGCGACAGACGTCATCTTTCTCAGGACGGACTTATCGTTATAGTAGCATCGGTCGACACGGATTCGGGACTTCTCATTTCCGGTCCTGAGGTCGTATCCCGCGGATTTGTTTACGTGCGCGAGTCCGAGGAGCTTATGGACGAGGTAAGAGCTATCGCTACGGAGACAATCGAGCGCTGTCTTGATATGGGCGCACCTGTTGACCGTATGCATTTGAAGAACTGTGTAAAGGACGAACTTTCAAAATTCCTCTACGCAAAAACAAAGCGCAAGCCGATGGTTCTTCCCGTAATAATGAATCTTTAATGAGATTTAGGCACATAATTGTAAAAAAATATAAAAAATCGACAAAATTAAAAAATTATTCATAGCCAATTCAAGGTTTTATCACTCTATAATTGTATAATATCCCTTGTGAATTCGATTTTGTCGAACACATAAAAAGAAAAAGAGGTATACCCAAATGGGAAAGTCTAACAGAATCAGAAACGACAGAGCAAGCGACGTGCTTTTCGGCGCTCCTGCTCCTAAAAAGAAAAACGGAATGCCCTCGTGGGCTCTCAATGCAATTGCTATTACGGGTGCGGTTTTACTGCTCGCTTCGGTAGTATTGCTTGCGCTTACGAGCAACGGCGTTTTCGGACGCATGCAGACTGTAATGAAGTCCGATAACTTCCGAGTTACCGAAAATATGATGAACTATTATGCAAAGTCGCAGTACAGCAGCTTCGTAGAGGAAAACAGCTCCTATCTCTCCGCATACGGACTTGATACGGGCAAGGCTCTTGAGGATCAGGCGTACAGCACCGATGCTAACGGCAACGTAACAAAGACCTGGCGTGACGTTATGATGGAAAGCACCGTAGAGCAGGTCAAGGAGATCCTCGTATACTGCGAGGCGGCAAAGGCTGCAGGCTTTGAGCTTGACGACGAGGCAAAGCAGTCCATCGGAGATCAGCTTTCCATGTACGAGGTCTATGCAACGTATTATTCCATGAGTGCAGACAACTACATTGCCGCTAATTACGGCAAGGGCATGAAGCTTAAGGATATTCGTGCGGCTGTTGAGCTTGCTACTCTTGCTACCACATACAGTGAGAAGATAGGCACGGATATTGAATCTGCTATCAGCAAGGATGATATTAAGGCAGAGTATGACGCTAACAAGCTTGATTACGATCTGGTAGATTACTATAAGCACACCTTCAGCGTAACGCTTGAGGAGGCAAGAGAGGCGGTAGAGGCAACTCTCGCAGAGGGCACGGAAGCAACCGATGAACAGGTCATAGCAAAGTATAAGGAAATGATCGCAGCGGAGAGAGCAAATGCTGAAGCTCTTTCCAAGATAACCGACAAGGATGCTCTCCGCGCTGAGATTATTAAGCTTATAGCTGAGGACACCTTTGACGACAGCTATGAGTCCGCTATGAAGAATATTAAGGACGAGGAAAAAGAACCTCACGACGTTCGCGCTACGGTTCTCGAAAAGGTTATCGCGGCAGTTAAGGACGACTCAGAGTTCGTAGTTAAGAGCACCGAGGCAACCGAGACCGCTGAGGCTAAGGAGGGACTCACGTCCACTAAGAAGGACGGTGATAAGACTGTTTATACGGTTCTTGGCAAGGAAGCAAGCGAGGAATACTACAACGCATTCGTAAAGTTTGCGGACAGCTTCTATACCTCCGTTGAGAAGGCGGCAACAAATGCCGTTTCCGAGGGCGCGAAGTACGACGAGAAGGACGAAGCAATCAAGTGGATGTTCGGTGACGAGGCTGTCACGGGCGGGTTTAAGGCTATTGAAGCGGGCGACACCAAGGAGGATCTCGGCAAAGAGGCTGCAAAGCTTAAGTCTTTCTCCGCAACGGTCTACTATCTTGTTAAGGACGTTTATCCTGATGAAGCGGTTTCCAAGAATTTGGGAATTATAGTATTCAGCGACAAGTCCAAGGCTGAGAGTGCGGCGACAAGAATTGCCGAGATGGGCGAGATAACCGCAGAAAAGCTTGAGGCTCTTGCAAATGAGCTCGGCGGAACCTATACCGATTACAAGGACTGCGCTGAGGGCACTGTGGGAGTTGACGCATTCGACGCTTGGGTATTCGCAGAGGGCAGAACGGTCGGAAGCTTTACGAAGGCTGACGAGATAATAACCCTGTCTTCCTCCTCCAATGCAACCTCTGATACATCAACGACCTCTACGTCTTATGCCGTTGTATGGTACTACGGTGACGGACTTATGAATTGGGAGATCTCCGCTAAGGGAACTGTATACAGTGATAGATTCACAGCGAAGGACAAAGAATTTAAGGATACCTACGCTGTAAGCGATCCCAAGGAGAAGATTCTTGACAAGATAGCGCTTTAATAGGGCTTATACAACATATAAAAGGGGCGGTTCGGACGGATCAGCCCCTTTTTGAATAAAAAATATAAAGGTATAGAAAAATGGTACTTGAAACAAAAAAATCAACGGTAGCGTACCGTTGCCCCGCGTGCGGCAGCGGAGTCATGAGCGTTGTTGACACCTTTCGTCTCTCTGCTGATATGGTAAAGCTCAAATGTGAGTGTGGCGGCAGTGAGATGGTCATGGTTAAGACGGGCGACGGAAAGGTGAGATTTACCGTTCCTTGTATGCTTTGCCCCAAGCCTCATAATTTTACCGTCAGCACGAATTTGTTTTTTGATAAGGAGCTTTTTGTGTTGCCGTGCCCATATTCCGATCTCAACGTGGCTATGATGGGCGAGAGCAATCACGTAAAGGCAGAGCTTTCGCGCAGCGAGCTTCAGCTTCTCGATATGCTCGAGAAGAGTGGAGTCGAGAGCCTTGACGTGTTCCACTCCGAGCAGTATCTTACCGACCCGCAGGTTCTTGAAATAGTTTCCTACATGATAAAGGAGCTTGATGAGGAGGGAAAGATATACTGCAAATGTGACGGCGAGGAAGAGGGGGATTACGAGCTTGAAATGACCGCAGAGGGATTAAAGGTGAGCTGCCGCAAGTGCGGTGCTTCCAAAACCGTTCCGACAAATTCGCTTATTCAGGCAAACGAATTTCTCAACGCAGACTCCTTGACGCTTGAATAAAATAGTGCAAAAACCCGCCTTTGACACCGTAGTAAAAGGCGGGTTTCTATATATTTAAGGAGAAAATTTTTAAAAAAGCAAAAAAATTTAAAAAAACTATTTACAAAACGTCAAAGACGTGATATAATAACCATGCATGTCGTTATCTCGGCTTTCGGATAATAGGCTATTTTAAGTAGCATTTCACCCGCCGATTTCTGAGTTAACGATAAATAAAAAAGAAAGGTGAAAAAATCATGATGCTTAAGGACGAAAAGCAGGCAATTATTGAAAAGTATGCTACCTGCGAGGGAGACACAGGTTCCCCCGAGGTTCAGATTGCGCTTCTGACTTACAGAATCAAAAATCTGACTGAGCACCTCAAGAGCAATCACAAGGATCATCACAGCCGCAGAGGTCTGCAGAAGATGGTTGGTCACAGAAGAAATCTTCTTGGCTACCTTCAGAAGACGGACATCGAGCGTTACCGTGCGATCGTTGAGAAGCTCGGTCTCAGAAAGTAATCATAATTGTCGGAGTGAAGAGTGCAACCCGAGGGTGGACTCCTCACTCCCTCATTCTTTAATGCAGTAAAACAGTAAAATGCTCACAACGGATTAGCAGTTAACAGAGGCTGTAAAGGTGACTTGCGGCTTGTGTTAAGTGCTAAACCTTGTGGGATAAAATAAATTTTTAGGAGGACATTATGTCACAAATCAGCACACCTATGGAATTTAAGAATTACAAGGTATTCAACTACACGCTTGCGGGCAGACCTCTCGTTGTTGAAACGGGCAAGCTTGCAGGTCTTGCAAACGGCTCGGTGCTTATCCGTTACGGTGAGACGGCAATTCTTTGCTGCGCTACCGCAAGCGCAAAGCCCAGAGACGGTATCGATTTTCTTCCCTTGTCGGTAGACTACGACGAGAGAATGTACGCTGCGGGAAAGATTCCCGGCGGATACCTCAAGAGAGAGGGTAAGCCTTCCGAAAAGGCAGTTCTTACCTCTCGCGTTATCGACCGCCCCATTCGTCCCTTGTTCCCCAAGGACCTTCGCAACGACGTTGCTCTTACGCTTACCGTAATGTCGGTTGATCCTGATTGCTCACCCGAGATCACGGCTATGATAGGCGCATCTCTGGCTCTCTCCATCTCCGATATTCCGTGGAACGGACCGATCGGAGGCGTATTCATGGGACTCGTTGACGGCAAGCTCGTCGTTAATCCCACCGAGGCAGAGCAGAAGAAGAGCGATCTTCAGTTGACTGTTGCCGCATCCATGGAAAAGGTCGTTATGATCGAGGCAGGCGCTAACGAGGTTGACGACGACACCATGTTTAACGCTATCATGATGGCTCACGCTGAGATCAAGGAGCTTCTCGGCTTTATCAACGCTATCGTTGACGAGATAGGCAAGCCCAAGTTTGACTATCCCTCTTGCGAGCTTGATCACGATATGTTCGACAAGGTATTCGATTTCTGCGAGAAGGATATGATGATCGCTCTTGACACCGACGATAAGAACGTCCGTGACGAGAGAGTTGTTCCGATAACCGACGCTATCGTAGAAAAATTCGGTGAGGAGTACCCCGAGATCGGCGGTATGATGGACGAGCTTATCTACAAGATCCAGAAGAAGATAGTTCGCCGCTGGTTGCTCGTTGACAAGAAGCGTGTTGACGGCAGACGCATGGATCAGATCAGACCTCTCGGAAGTGAGGTTGGACTTCTTCCCAGAGCACACGGCTCGGGACTCTTTACCAGAGGCCAAACTCAGGTTCTTACAGTTGCAACTCTCGGTATGCTTTCCGAGGCACAGATGCTCGACGGTATCGACAGCGAGACCGAAAAGAGATATATGCACCACTACAACATGCCCGGATTCTCTACGGGTGAGGCAAAGTCAACGAGAAGCCCCGGACGCCGTGAGATCGGCCACGGAGCACTTGCAGAGCGCTCTCTCGTTCCCGTGCTTCCCACTCCCGAGGAGTTCCCCTATGCAATAAGACTTGTTTCCGACGTAGTATCCTCTAACGGTTCTACCTCGCAGGGCTCTGTTTGCGGATCTACCCTTGCTCTTATGGACGCAGGTGTTCCGATAAAGGCTCCTGTTGCAGGTATCTCCTGCGGACTTATCACCGCAGAGGACGGAAGCTGGGATATCATGCTTGATATTCAGGGACTTGAGGACTTCTACGGAGATATGGACTTTAAGGTTGCAGGTACTCACAAGGGTATTACCTCTATTCAGATGGACCTTAAGGTAGACGGACTTACGCCCGAGATCATCAAGGCTGCTCTTGAACAGACTCACGTAGGCCGTGACTACATCATCGACGAGGTTCTTCTCAAGGCGATCGAGGCTCCTCGCGCTGAGGTTTCCAAGTACGCTCCCAAGATGACCTCCTTCAAGATCGATCCCGACAAGATCCGTGAGGTTATCGGTAAGGGTGGCTCTGTAATTCAGAAGATAGTTGCCGAGTCCGGCGCAAAGGTTGATATCAGCGACGACGGAACTATCTGTATCGCTGCTGCAAACGGTGAAAATGCCGCTGCCGCAAAGGCTATGATAGACGCTATCGTATTCGAGCCTGAGGTAGGCGCAACCTACACGGGTAAGGTAACCGGAATCAAGGAGTTCGGTTGCTTCGTTGAGTACGCTCCCGGTAAGGAGGGAATGGTTCACATTTCCAAGATCGCTCCCAAGAGAATAGAGAAGGTTGAGGACGTTCTCGCTCTCGGTGTCGTTGTTAAGGTTAAGTACATGGGACTTGACAAGAAGGGGAGAATGGACTTCTCCATTAAGGACGCCGTCTAATATACGGACGCTGACAAATTAGTATGCCCGCACCCCAATAAGGGCGCGGGCATAAATTAAATTTAAGGAGGAACAATATGAAAAGAATAATAAATATGCTTGCCGGAGGAGAAAATGCAACCCCTCTCAAAAAAGGTGTAGTTTACGCTGCTCTCGGAACACTTGTCGCACTGATATTGGCAATAGCGATACTCGTTGGTTCCTCTATTGCTCTTAGTCTTGCTGACAATGCCGGCACGGAGCCCGACGGAGGCGAGATTGGCGGAGATAACGGCGGAGTTGTAGTAAAGCCCGTTGAGTTTACTACGCTTGAGGATATTGCGGCGCTTAAGGAAAAGACCGATAGCACTACCGTGTCTTTGCAAAAGAACCGTACGGCGATGCCCGAAGCTGAGCAGACGGGGAATGTAAAGAGATATTATGATGCTTGGGATAATAAGGTGTCCGCAGATGCTCAAAAGGCTATGGACAGTCTTCTTGTAGAGTACTATAAGAAGAATAAGGATAATAATATTGCAGTTTCTTCGAGCGATGCGATTACTATTGCTGTTACTAAGAGCGATGCGAGCGAGCCGGCAGATTGTACTCCCATAACCGCTGCTACGCATTCTTGGATCTTCGCAAATGCGTATAGCTATGGCTTTATTTACAGCGAAAACAAATTCCAATACGTAGGCAAGGAGCTTGCGACTTATCTTCGTACAAGCAACGACCTGACGCCCATCAAGGCAAAGACTGCTGATGCAGCTCAGTCCCTTTCGGGTGGATATTATGCGTATTACGTCGCCGCAGACGCTACGGAAATAAAGGTGCCTAAGTCACTTAATTACAATGTAATCGCAGACGGCGCGGACGGATATATCGTTATATACAAAAAATAAGTAAAAGCTTTATGCAGGAGTCCTCTCCTGCATAAAGTGTTCTGTATAGCTTTAGAAAAAAAGAAAATAGAAAGAAACCATCATGAAAATTCTCGCAATAGGCGATATTGTAGGTAGTGCGGCAGTTGGCTACCTTTCAGAAAAATTATGGAAAAAGCGCAACGAGCTTGGCGTTGAGCTTGTCGTGGCAAACGGAGAAAACGCATCGGAAATTCACGGTGTCAGCGCCGCTCTCGCGGAGGATATTCTTGCTGCGGGCGTTGACGTGATAACGCTCGGGAATCATTCCTTTGGCAAGCGCGATATATGCAATTTACTTAACGACTCAAACGCAATAATACGCCCTGCAAATTACCCCCCGTTCGTTCCCGGTAGCGGAAGCACTATAATCAATGCGTGCGGCTGGCGCGTGCTGTGTATGAACGTGCTCGGTACGGCGCTTATGGAGCCAATGTCGTGTCCGTTTGAAACGGTAGACAAGCTTTTGGCAAGGGAAAAGGGAAATTACGATATTTCCATTCTCGATATACACGCGGAATCCACCTCGGAGAAAATTGCGCTTGCGCGTTATTTTGACGGAAGAATAGACATAATTTTCGGTACTCACACGCACGTTGCGACCGCTGACGAGCAGATACTTCCAAATGGAACGGGATATATTACCGACCTCGGAATGTCGGGGCCTGTCAATGGCGTTATAGGTGCCGATGCCGCCGCCGTTATCGAGCGTATGAGAACGAAGATACCTACTTATTTCAAAATTGCTGACGGAGAGGTTCGCGTCTGTGGCGCGGTGTTTGATTACGACACCGACAAGAGATGCGTTACCTCGGTTAAGCGAATTACGTTCTGACGGAGGAGAAGTATGTCAAATTCACTTAATATGTACTCCACGGCGGCGCTCGCTTATCTTGGCGACAGCGTTATTGAAATATGCGTAAGAGAACGGCTTGTAAAGGCTGGGTGCTCATCGTCTGCGGTGCTGAATAAAACGGCTCTTGAATACGTCAGAGCGACGGCGCAGGCAGAGGCAATGAAAAGGATTTTGCCCATGCTTGACGAGGAAGAAAACGCGGTCTTTCACAGAGGAAGAAATATCGGGCACACTAATACCCCAAAATCTGCGACGGTGGCAGAATACCGCGCGGCTACGGGTATGGAGGCGCTGTTCGGATATCTACACCTTGCAGGAAGAAAAGAGCGCATAGACGAGCTCTTTGACGCCGCGTATCCCATAAACGAATGACTTTTTTGAGGGTCGTCGATGGCGCCGACCCCTACCGAATAATAGAAATAATTAAAAGAAAATTTGAAAGGAAACAGAAAAAATGACAAATCCCGTAATTAAAATCAACGTTCGTGACTTTGGCACGATGACAGCAGAGCTTTATCCCGAGAAAGCACCCAAGACCGTAGCAAATTTCTTGAAGCTTGCTGATAGCGGCTTTTTCTCAGGGCTCATTTTCCACCGCGTAATAAAAGGCTTTATGATCCAGGGCGGCGGATACACCGAGGATATGATGGACACCGACGCTGAGTCCATCAAGGGTGAGTTTAAGGTAAACGGCTTTATGGCAAACGACCTTAAGCATACCAGAGGTGTTCTTTCTATGGCACGTACCTCTGACCCCAACTCCGCATCCTCACAGTTCTTCGTAATGCACATGGACGCGCCTCACCTTGACGCGCAGTATGCAGGCTTTGGTAAGCTGACCGACGGCTTTGACGTGCTTGACGCTATCGCAAACGTAAGAACGGGAAGCTACGGCTGGTATATGCAGGACGTTCCCAAGACTCCCGTAGTTATTGAGAGTATTGAGGTCGTAAGCAGATAAACACAAAACCGTCACGATTTTTCACACAGTTTTTTGCTTAATTTTAAACTGTATTAAAATTATTGTGATATCATATAGCATATAGATGTTTTGGAGGAGCAAAAATGCTTGAATTAAAGGATATACGTAAGCAATACGGTACGGGCGAATCCGTGGTACACGCGCTTGCGGGTGTTAGTCTGAAGTTCAGAGAGAATGAATTTGTTTCAATTCTCGGAGCGTCGGGCTGCGGAAAGACCACCATGCTTAACATCATAGGCGGTCTTGACAGATATACCAGCGGCGACCTTGTGATCAACGGAAGATCTACAAAGGATTTTAAGGATTCCGACTGGGATACGTACAGAAACCATTCTATCGGTTTCGTTTTCCAGAGCTATAACCTTATTCCTCACCAGACCGTTCTTGCAAACGTCGAGCTTGCCCTGACGCTTTCGGGCGTATCAAAGGCGGAGCGCAGACAGAGAGCGGCTGAGGCGCTCGCAAAGGTAGGACTTGGCGATCAGCTGAACAAAAGACCTAACCAGATGTCGGGCGGACAGATGCAGAGAGTTGCGATTGCCCGCGCGCTCGTTAACAACCCCGATATTCTTCTTGCCGATGAGCCTACGGGAGCGCTTGATACCACCACCAGCGTTCAGATAATGGATCTTCTTAAAGAGGTCGCACGCGAAAAGCTGGTTATTATGGTAACGCACAACCCCGAGCTTGCAGAGGAATATTCCACGAGAATAGTAAGACTTAGCGACGGTCTGGTGGTGAGCGATACCGCGCCCTATAACGGCGAGGACGTAGTTATAACTCCCATTGAGGAAGCGCACGTAGAAGCTGTAAAGCCTAAGAAGAAAAAAGAAAGGGCTAAAAAGGCAGACAGAAAAAAGAGCATGTCCTTCGGCACGGCGCTCTCCCTGTCCTTTAACAACCTGCTTACCAAAAAGGCGAGAACATTCCTTACGTCCTTCGCGGGAAGTATAGGAATTATAGGTATCGCGCTTATTCTTGCGCTTTCCAACGGCGTTGATATATTTATCACGAACGTTCAGGAGGAGACGCTGACGTCGTATCCTATATCTATAACCTCGCAGACCTCAAACTACGAGGCTATGCTCTCCGCGATGGTAGGAACGGACGGAACCTCCGACGGAGACAGAGATCCCAACAAGATATACGTTGACGACTCTATCAGTGAAATGGTCAAGGCCATGGTTACTATGGATAAGAATAATCTTGCGGCATTCAAGACCTACTTTGAATCCCGACAGGACGAGTTTGAGGACGATATCCTTGCGGTTCAGTACTCCTACAATATGGACCTGCAGATATTTAACGCGAACTCCAAGTACGGTGACGGCTTGATACAGGCGAGTCCCTCGGATATTCTTTCTGATTTCTCGGCTGAAAACGCAGGACTTTCAACTATAACCGACGGTATCAGCATATTCTCAGAGATGCTTCCCGGCAAGGACGGAGAGCTTATCCACGAGTCGATCTACGAGCAGTATGAGCTCGTTGACGGTGATTGGCCCGAGAACGCAAATGAAATGGTCATAATCGTTGACAAGAACAATACTGTTTCCAATATTACTCTTTATATGCTTGGTATGCTCGATCCCGACGAAATGACGGCTATGATGGCGGCTATGATGATCGGCGAGGAGTACGATATAAGCACAGAGGGCATTGAATTCTCATATCAGGATTTCTATGATCTTGAGCTTTTCCTCGCGTACAACTCCGATTTTTACGAAAAGTCAAATGAGACCTACGACGTTGAGGGAACTAAGCTTAACAGATGGAACGATAAGAGAGACGAAGAGAGCTTTGATGCGGGTACGTTGCGTTCCAAGGGAGTTGAATTGAAGATAGTAGGCGTTGTTTGCCCCAGTGACGATTCAACTGCTATGCTTACGGGCGCGATAGGATACACCTCTGCTTTGACCGCGCAGGTGCTTGCAAAGATCGACGACAGTGAAATAGTTAAGCAGCAGCTTGCATATCCGAGCCACGACGTATTCACGGGTACGCCCTTTACCATAGACGATGCCGATGCACTTACGGATGCGCAAAAGGTCGAAAAGCTTGACGCATACTTTAACGAGCTTAACGATGTGGAGAAGAAGGACGCATACCTTGCTATCCGCACTGAGGTGACTGACAAGGAAATGGCGGGATACCTTTCGAAGATAAAGGAGGTTATAAATACCCCCGAGGCTCGCAAGCAATTCCTTATTGACCTTTACGGCTTTAACAGCGGCAACGGCTCACTTGAAAAGGGAACGTCTGCAAATACTGCGGTTGCGGCGATTCTTATGGCGACCGACATGATGAAGGACGATGCCGCGGCTGCCGTTCAAATGGGAATGGTACAGAGCGAGCTTGTATACTATCAGATGATAGTCCCGACCTTTGGACAGATGTTTGTGCTTGACGGTGTACCCGTCACAAAGGAAGCTAATCCCAAGGTATACGATACGTACAACGGATTGCTTGAAACCATGTACGATACCGAGGAGAAGATGGAGCGCGCGTTTGATAACATGACGGAAATGACGTTTAAGTCCATTTACGCCATGGTCGAAACGCAGAATCTCGAGAGCGAGATACTGAAGCCCACGGCACCTCACTTTGCGGCGTTCCTGGCAGCAAACGCAGATCTTGATCCTCAAGCAAAAGCGAATTATCAAAAGGCTTTGATCACCAAGCTTTGTACGGACAACGGAGTTACCTCGCCGACCGATCCCTTGACAATGGCGTTCGGACAGTACGTTTACTCTATGGACGACAGCACCCTCTTGCAGAAGTACTATCTTATGCAGCTTGATACGGACGAGAGCTATAAGAACGAGGCAATAGCGGCACTGTTTGACGAATACCGTGCAAATATGAAGCTCGATGAGAACGTTGCGGACTATGCGGCGCTTTACGAGAACCACATGCCCAAGTCCGAGTCCACCTACGACGAGAATCTCGTTGCTATGGGCGCATCGGTAAGCGAGGATTCGCTTAAGGCTATCAATATATATCCCATTGATTTTGACGCAAAGGCGCGCTTGCAGAGCATAATCGACGACTACAACGCTCAGCCCGGACTTGCAGAGGAGGACCGAATAGAATATACCGATATGATGGATCTGATGCTTAGCTCGGTAAGTACTATTATCGATGCTATTACTGCGGTGCTCGTTGGCTTTGTTGCGATCTCCCTTGTGGTTTCCTCGATCATGATAGGAATTATAACCTATATTTCCGTTCTCGAGAGAACTAAGGAGATCGGCATTCTCCGTTCCATCGGTGCGTCCAAAAAGGATATTTCTCGCGTATTCAACGCGGAAACTCTTATTATAGGATTTACTGCGGGAGCTATAGGAATTGTGGTATCGTGGTTGCTTTGCATTGTCATAAACGTAATTATAGTTTTGGCTACGGGTATGACCGATATAAGCGCGTCCTTGCCTATCCTTGCGGCAATATCCCTCGTGCTTATCAGCATGGTGCTTACGTTTATCGCGGGACTGTTCCCGTCGAGAATTGCGGCAAAGAAGGATCCCGTAGAAGCGCTCCGCACCGAGTGATTTTATTGAAAGGTTAAATTATGGCTAAATTTAAAGCTTGGCTGTACCGCCTTATGTATGGGCGGTACGGCACCGATAAGCTCGGCAACGTCATGCTCATAGCTTATCTTGCAGTTGTTGTTACGCATACGGTCGTCTCCCTAGTTTTGAACATTGTTAAGCCTCCGTTCAATACCTTGTGGATAGATCTCCCCACGTATGCCTTGTCCGTTGCGTTGGTAGTTATTATCTGCTACCGTATGTTTTCTAAAAATATTACAAAGCGCAGACGTGAGAACGAAAGGTTCTGTAATTTTTTCAATCTTCAGAAAAATAAGTTCAGAGATAGAAAAACTCATGTTTACCGCAAGTGCCCCTCCTGCAAGGCTGTCCTCCGATTGCCTCGCGCTAAAGGTAAGCACAGCGTCGTCTGCCCCCGTTGTAAAAACAGATTTACAACCCGTGGGTGATGTTTTTCAAGCTTTTGTGTACAAAAGGACGCGTGTCGCTTTTTGAAAAAAGCTCCGCAAAAACTTTCATAAAAAGTTTTTCGCAAGGCTGACATATCAAAAGACAGAAATATTAATTGAAAAATATATTTTGGCGTTTTCTAAGGAAGAAAGCCGTCGGACTCTTCGCACCGACGGCTTTCATTTTCGTTTTAAAAATAAATTTTGTATCGTTTTCTTTTGCTTACTTTTCTTTTTTAAAAGAAAAGTAGGGCGCAACCCCCAAAACAAATTTTAAAAAAGGTATTTACAAATGGGGAAAAATTGTGTATAATATAGTGTAGTAAAATCTGTGATCGGGAAGAAACCGAAGAGCGAAATCAGAGATTTGCCGCCGTGGGCTGTGAGCGGTAATATGAGTGACTCGGCTTGTGCGCCCGTGAGGTCCGTTTTTGAACGTTTGAAAATCAGTAGATTACGGCGTTTTCCGCGTTAAGGATTAAAGAGATGGGGTTTATGTGCCCCGAAGCAGAGTGGAACCGCGATATATCGCCTCTGTGTCCTTTGGACACGGAGGCTTTTTGTATGGAGGTATTTATTATGGATAAATTGAACACAAGAAAGATCAAGCGCGAGGCACTTGACGCGTACGATAAATTTGACGAGGGCTTGACCGTAATTGCCCGCGGACTTTATCAGGCGAAGAAGGGCCTTAAAGCGGATATTGCCGCCGTAAGAGAGCGCGACCCCGCCGCGAGAAGCGACGCAGAGGTGCTTTTGCTGTACCCGGGTGTGCATGCGCTCATAGCGTACAGAATAGCGCATACCCTGCACACCCACGAGCATTATTTTGCCGCAAGAGCAATAAGTCAGGCGGCGAGATGTGTTACGGGAATTGAGATACACCCCGGTGCTACCATAGGAAAGGGGCTTGTCATCGACCACGGTATGGGTGTTGTTATAGGAGAAACTGCGGAGATAGGTGACAACTGCACCATATATCAGGGTGTGACTCTCGGCGGTACGGGCAAGGACGTCGGAAAGCGCCACCCGACACTCGGAAACAACGTAATGGTTGGCTCGGGTGCGAAGATACTCGGCCCGTTTACGATAGGAGATAACACGAAGATCGCTTCAAACGCGGTAGTCCTTGAGGAGATACCCGATTCCTGCACGGCGGTCGGTATTCCCGCAAAGGTAGTACGCAAGGAGGGAATAAAGGTAAACGACCTTGACCAGATCCACATTCCCGACCCCGTAGCGCAACAGATAAAGCGACTTGAAACAAGGCTTAGTGAGCTCGAGAGCGAGCTTGCGGCTATCAAAAAGGCAAAGAAAACGACTAAAGGTGAGTCGGAAACGGAGGAAAACTAAAATGCTTTTATATAATTCGGCAACGAGAAGACGCGACGAGTTCGTTCCCAATGAGGAGGGAAAGGTCAGCATGTATACCTGCGGACCTACGGTGTATCACTACGCTCACATCGGAAATCTTCGCAGCTATATAATGGAGGACGTGCTTGAAAAGTATCTTCGATACGTAGGCTACGATGTAACGCGCGTTATGAACATAACCGACGTAGGACACCTTACGAGTGACGCCGACACGGGCGAGGATAAGATGCTTAAGGGCGCAAAGCGCGAGAAGAAGACGGTTTTGCAGATCGCGGAGTACTACACCAATGCGTTTTTTGAGGACTGCAAGAAGCTCAACATAAAGACTCCCGACGTGGTAGCTCCCGCGACCTCGTGCATTGACGAGTTCATTAAGGTTATCGAGTCTCTGATCGAAAAGGGCTTTGCTTACGAGGCGGGCGGCAATATTTATTTCGACACCTCAAAGCTTAGTCAGTACTATATTTTCAATGATTTCCGTGAGGAGGACCTTGAGGTCGGTGTTCGTGAGGGCGTTGAGGAGGACGGAAACAAGAAGAACAAGGCTGACTTTGTTCTTTGGTTTACAAAGTCCAAGTTTGACGATCAGGAGCTTAAATGGGATAGCCCCTGGGGAGTTGGATACCCCGGCTGGCACATCGAGTGCTCTTGCATCAGCATGAAGTTCCCCGGTGAGAAGCTTGATATTCACTGCGGAGGAATTGACAACGCATTCCCCCACCACACCAACGAGATCGCGCAGAGCGAGGCATTCCTTGGACACAAGTGGTGTAATTATTGGTTCCATGTGCATCACCTGAACACAAATTCGGGCAAGATGAGCAAGTCGAGCGGAGAATTTTTGACCGTTTCGCTTCTTGAGAGTAAGGGCTATAATCCGCTCGTTTACAGGCTGTTTTGCTTGCAGTCGCACTACCGCAAGTCACTCGTGTTCTCATACGAGAACCTTGACAACGCAGTTATAGCGTACAACAAGATAGTCGCAAAGGCGGTGTCGCTCCTTAAAGAGGACGCAGGAGAGGTTGTATCGGAGGATTTTGAGGCAGGAAAGCAGAAGTTCTGCGCGGCGCTTGACAACGACCTCAACACTTCTCTTGGTGTAACCGCTATCTACGACGTTTTGAAGATGAAGACTACACCTGCGACAAAGCTTGCGCTTATTGAGGACTTTGACAAGGTTTTGGGGCTTGATATAGTGCCTGCGGCAAAGGCGCAGATAGAAAAGGAGCGCGCGGCAGCAGAGGCTGCGGCAAGCGATCCATTTATTCAGGAGATCGAGGCGCTTATCGCAGAGCGTACGGCGGCAAAGAAAGCAAGAGATTTTGCTCGCGCCGACGCAATAAGAGCAGAGCTTACCGAAAAGGGAGTTACCATCATAGACACCCCTGAGGGAACAAAATATAAAATCGATTAATATGTAAACGGCTGTATTTTATCACTGAATACAGCCGTTTGTTTTTTCTATACTGAATGAAAACGGCGTTGTTGCGAGAGTATCTATGCCGCAAACGACGAGGGCAGCGTCGTACTCGCCCGAAATTGGGCTTGTGTCATATCGCGGATCGCGCACAGTTATGTCAAAATGCCGCGCGAGCATGGGAATGACGGCATTTGCAAAGCTGTCCTTTATGAGTAGCAGGTGAGGGCGGTCTTGCTCCGCGCTTGACTTGACGGTCAGCGTGCCGTGATTGCCACCGAGGAAAACGCTGTATTTGTCCTTTTTTGTAAGAAAGGAGTGGTCGTAAAGAGAATTTAGCGTACAACCGCTATCAAGGCAGTGAACCTCAAGCTCTGTGTCGCCGTCATATCTTGGCAGATAAACCGAGTCAGCCTCCGTAGCGAGTGCGCCGCTTTTTGAGTAGGACGTTCCCCAAAATGAGTCGCTGACAAGCTGCTTTGAAAAATCGTCTTTCGGATACGGTGTTACACCGAACGACTCGCAGAGAAGCGCGTAGAGCTCGTACGCGCCGTCGTAGCTTAGGTGGTGGTCGGTTTTATAATATACCTGCTCACCTCTTCCATTTGCCGCACAAAGCTTGCTGTAAAGCAACTCGCCGTCGGCAGACTTTGTAAAAACCGTATTGCGAACATGCTCTGATTCCTCGCTTTTAAGGTATATATCCACGCTCCTCGGAACTGCCACGAGCATGGTGCCGCTCGCCGTTATAGTGCGAAGATTTTTCTCCAAAAGCGCGGTGCTTTCATATTCACATCTTTGCACGAGCGTACCGTCATCAAGGAGCAACACGCCGTTGTTTTCCTCTTTGCCGAGTGCCATTTCAAAAGCACTCTTGAGGCGCACGAGAGAAAGGCGGCAGGGAATTCTGTCGGAGTAAAAGCTGCCGAGCCCTTGAAAAAACGCTCCGTCCATAAGTGACTCTGTGCTAAATTCGGGAAAGCTTGAAAGCGGTCTGTTTTCTTCCTCCGAAAAGGAGTCGTCTCCACTAAAAAACGTGCCTATCCCGATGCAAAGTAAAAGTGCGATCGCGAGAGAGAGCAGGGCACAGTCTATTATAAAAAATCTTTTCATATAAATAAATACATCGCCGACTTCTTATAAAAGTCGGCGATGGCGTTTCTTTAGTTTCCGTAGGATGCATCAATGCCTAGCGTTTTGATTGAATCCTCGTCGAAATATTCAAGAGGATCTACCGCAAGATCATTGACTGTCATCTCAAAGTGCAGGTGAGGCTCCTCTGCTATCTCGATCATTGCGCTTTCTCCAACGGATGCGATAAGCTGTCCCGAACGGACGCTTACGCCCTCTGCAATACCCTCGGGGAGCGTTTCGGAAAGATTTTTGTATATGGTATAGCAGTCACCGCCGTGCTTTATTGCAATGCAGTGTCCCATTTGTACGTCTTCCCAGATACGCTCTATCTTTCCGTCAGCTGCGGCATAAACGGAAGCAGACTCATCTGTCAAGATGTCAACGCCGAGGTGAACTCGGTAGTCGTTCATGGTATTTGAATATACTTGGTTTGCCGCATCGTGCTTCTTCATAAGAGAGCCGCTGACGGGAAGGACGAAGGATGGCAGCGAATCGTCAACGGGGGTAGAGGGCGTGGGAGTGTTGTCAACCGTAGGCTTTTCGGTTTCGGGAGCCTTGTCGGTATTCTCACCGCCTTGAGGCTTTTTTGTGTCCTCTGTTGTGACGGGAGGACGTGTGTTGTCAGGCTGTGTTTTGTCCTTTGTGCGGTTGTTTGCGATGGCTACCGCGCATACTATTACCACAGCCGCAACGAGAACGCACGCGGAAACGACCGCAGTACGGTTGATCTTGAGATTTTTGAGTCTTTCAAGAAGACTTGGTTGGTTGTTGAATTCTTCAGACATGATATATCTCCTTTGAAAATGTTTTACGTTTTTTTATCGCTTGTATTTGCTATTATTACCGACAGAAAAAGTCTTTATTCAAAAAGGAGATAACAAAAGAGCGATTTTAAGATTTACAAATAAAACATATTTTGTTAATAAGCAAAAAAATTATATATTATAAAATAATAATGTAGAATAAAAGGAGGAGCGAGATGGGCAAATTTTCAGGTATTCTTATTTGTTCGGATTTTGACGGTACACTTGCGTCAAAGGCGGAAATTCCCGAGATAAATATTGAAAAAATCAAATATTTTTGCGAAAATGGCGGTTGCTTTTCCATAATTACCGGAAGGGGCAGTGATTTTTCCACCAAGTACAGAGGTGTATTTAACTTTGAAACGTATATGGGCTGCACCAACGGAACGGTAATATGCCATTTCCCGAGCGGAGAGGTCGTGCTTTGCGATTATTTAAGAGATGAGTTTTACGACCGTATAATTTCGCTTTGCGATAAGTTAGATAAGATAAAAAGCGTGGAGCTTTATCCCGACGGCGATCCGATAAACTTTTCAGGAAGCACGGAGGAAATAAAAAAAGCGCTCGAAGAAGCGCGCGGAATAAAGATACATAAAATACTCGTTCGCACTGAAATCGAGGCGACAGACGACGACGTTGCGCTTTCAAGAGCGCATATGGGTGCGGCATGCGCCGTTTCGAGAAGCTGGAAATTCGGTATTGAATTTCAGAACGGAAGCTTTCATAAGGGAGTCGCGGCTCATAATATAGCAAAGCTTTTGGGAACGGATACGCTTATTACGGTCGGAGATTTTGAAAACGACATTCCTCTTTTGATGGCAGGCGACGAAAGCTATGCCACACAGAATGCTCTCGACGCCGTAAAGGAGGTTGCAAGTCACGTTCTTACAAGAACCTCGGCAGAGGGCGCAATAGCTGAGCTTATAGATATTTTAGATAAAAGAATATAATAAAAAAGCCTTTACCGAATTAGCGTGATGTCCTTAACGGACAATCACGCAGTCAAATCCGTCTTCGACGGGTGAAATCCACCTATGGTGGATGAAATCGCTTTCGCGATGAAATCCTGCTTCGCAGGGTTGTTTTTAGACGGATTTGATTTCATCCAAGTCATGTCTTGGATTTCATCTGAACGAAGTGAAGATTTCATCGTTGCTGTGCAACGATTTCATTAAACAAACAGAAAAGGAGATAACATTTCGGCTACAAACCGATTTGTTATCTCTTTCTGTCGTTATAAGGGTTTGGGCTTAGCCCATAAAGTATTTGACTGGACAAATGCGATGCTCTCACTTAGCGGTATTTTCAAATTCTCCGCTAAGAACATCACACATTTCGGTAAAGGCTTTTTTATTGTTAGTTAAGCGAGTCAACCGCATAAATTATATCATTAAATACGGCTTCAATCGACCTATATCCGTCTATTATACATATATTATCCGTAAGTTTCAAGTCGGAAATAACAGATAAAAATTGCTCGCGTACCTTGGTAAGAGTATCTAAATTTTCGTATATTTCAATCGACTCTCTGCCCTTGGATATTCTTTCAAGACTCTGTGTGGGGAGCAGGTCGATATATATGCAGAGGTCGGGCTTTCTTATTTCGGGGCAATTTATATTCATGCTCTTTACCCACTCGTAGTCGGTGGACTGACCTTGATATGCGAGCGTTGAGTAGTAATATCTGTCGCAAATAACGTCCACTCCGCTATCCAAAAGCGCGCCGATGCCCTCGGTTGGGTGTACGTTGTGCACTATTCTGTCGTCCACGAACATTACAGCCATTTGACATTCCGTGCGCTGTATCTTGCCGCCAAGAGCCTCTCGCAGGGCTCGTCCCGAGGGAAGTGTTGTCGGCTCGGCTGTAAGAGTCGCACGACGTCCGTTCTTTTCAAGATACTCCGCAAGCATATGCGCTTGCGTGGTTTTTCCCGAGCCGTCTATGCCCTCGAAAACAATAAATTTGCCTTTATTCATTAGTCTTCCTCCGTGTTCATGTTTTGCAGCCGAACGCTTATCTCACCGCTTGAGAGAAGCACACGACTCCCGTCGTCAAGAGTGACGGAAAGATGTCCCTCATCGTTTATTTCCGTTGCCCTACCGCTTTGTGTTATACCGTTCTGAGTGAATGTAATTTGCTTTCCAAGCACCGCCGAGCGCCGTCTGTATTCGTCCATAAAGCTTCGGTCGCCTGTTTTTATCCGCTCATAAATATCAAAAATATTTGCAGCTATGCGACAGCAAAGACTCGCGCGAAGCGACTCTGAAAACGAGGCGCAAAGCGAGGTGGCTATGCCCTCAAGCTCCGCGGGGAAGCTATCTGTGCCGAGATTTACCCCGACACCAATTGCGAGCATTCGTCGCTCAGCGGCAAAAAAGCTCTCCGTAAGAATACCACATGCCTTTCTTCCGCCGACGTATACGTCGTTGACCCATTTGATCTGGCAGTCGATCTCGGTCGTCTCTCTGATCGCATCGGATACGGCTACCGCAACGGCGGACGTGACGAGAGAAAGGGAGGCGGCAGAGTCGTCTGCGACGTCAAAGAGGAGTGTTTCGTAGATCCCCGTGCCTGCGGGAGAAAAAAAGCTTCTCCCGAGCCGTCCGCGTCCTGCGCTTTGCGAATTTGCAACGAACAGCACGGGTGCGCTACCGCCGTCTGTCGCATATCTTCGCGCGGCAGAGCTTGTGGAGTCTACTGTGTCAAAATATATAGGTTTAATTCCTCTGTCTTTAAGCTCCGAGGAGCTCTTTATCATATCTTTCATTTAAATACCGCAAAAATCTTAATTTTGAGATTCGCTTCTGCCGACAAGCGTAAGATACTCGTCGTAGGAGAAAAGTATTTTGATGGCGGCAAGAAGCGCGTCAGCCGTCATACCTGCGGGGAGTCCGATTGCCTCTGCAAGTGAGTCGCGCTTGTCAGAGCTATTTTGCGCACCCGTAAGACCGTCGATGTAAAAATCAGTTTTTGAGAGCGGATTTTCTTTAAGACGTGCAGAAACCTCTTCGTTTTCAAAGGGTAGTAAGAGCTTATATAAAAGCTCGGTTTCCATGCCCTCAACACCAAGTGTGCCCTCGGCGCTCGGAGCACTTTTTCGCTTTTCCGTGCCTTTTATCTGGGGGATATAAAGCTGTATAAGTCTATCCTTTGGAATTGCGGAGCATATGTGAGAGCGAATGAGCTTTCCCGCACCGTCGCTGTCCGTAAGAACTATAACGGGGGATTTCTCGCCAAGCGTTCTGAAAAGAGCGAGCTTTTCGTTTTTCTTGAATATTCCGAAGCCGTCGGTGGTAAGTACGGTCGCGTTACATACGCAAAGCACGCGCAGGCGGTCGTATTTACCCTCTACGATTATCGGGTAGGGAATATTCAGCTTTTCCTTTATCTCACTCATAGCTTATCTCAAAACAAAATAAAGTATGACCAGCGCGCCAAGAGCGATCCTGTATATGCCAAACGGCGCGAAGCTGTGCTTCTTTACGAATTCCATAAGGAATTTTATAGCGATCATGGATACGCCGAAAGCGACGGCGCAAGCGATACCGAGTATTATCCAAGCGGCTGCGGGAACGCTTACACCGCTTTCGCTTACGTAGTCTATAAAGCCGTAGCCCTTGATTAGGCTTGCGCCCGCCATAGCGGGGATTCCCATAAAGAACGAAAACTCTGCCGCCGCACTGCGACCTATGCCGATAAGGCGTGAGCCGAGTATAGTCGAGCCCGAACGCGACGTGCCGGGGACTATGGAGATCGCCTGAAAGCAGCCGATAAGCGCCGCTTGACGGAGGGAAATATCCTCTACCGAATCAACGCGAGCAGCCTTACCCTTGTGGATATGCTCTATGATTATAAACAGAACACCGTAAACTATGAGCGCGGCAGATACTACCTGCCAGTTATATATCCAGCCGTCGATGTCCTTGCCTGTTGCGGCCTCGATTATCTTGTCAAGCACTACGCCGATTATAGCGGCAGGAATGCTCGCAATCACGACCTTGCCCCAGAGTATCCACGTTGATTTCTTTTGTGTTTTGTCCTTTTTAGGGGAAAAGGGATTGAGCTTTCCGAAGAACATGACCACGACTGCAAGTATCGCACCAAGCTGTATTACGACCTCAAACATGCTGAAATATTCTTCGGCAAAAGTCGTGCCAAGCGCGGGCGCGACGCTTAGCGGCAAAAACTCTTCAAGCAGTATAAGATGCCCCGTAGAGCTTACGGGCAGCCATTCGGTTATACCCTCGAGTATGCCGTAAAGTATGGATTTAAGTATTTCTATTACCATAACTGTTCCTTTGCGATTTTATTGTGCGTCGCCCGAGCGCATTATGTCACCGGGCCTTACGGAGAAGGGAACGCGAACGAAAAATTTCATTGACGGGTGGGGCGCAGACGGGATAGGCTCGCCGTGCTCGGAATAAAGCTCGGTCACCGTAAAGGGCTCGCCAAACTTGTTGGGGGAGATAAGCTCTGCGACCTCTCCCACGCTTACCTTGTTTCTCTGAATAAAGGGGTACAGCCTGCCGTTCTCGTTCTCAAGTGTAAGACCGTCGGGCAAGGGGAGTTCTCCGTCCTCAAGTGCCGTCGCAAAGTACGCCTTCTCACGGATATATCCCGTGGTGCTTGAGAGCTGGGGGGCATCTGCGGGCAGGTCGAGATAGTAGCCCGTGCAGTATTCTCTGTGCGAAACGCTTTCGAGCTCGCGCATAAGACGGGGGTCAAAGGAATAAGAGGCGGGATCGCTTGCATAGCGGTCCATAGCCATGCGGTAGGCGTTGGTTACTACTGCGGAATAATACGCGCTCTTCATTCTGCCCTCGATCTTAAAGGAGTCAATGCCTGCGTTCATAAGTTCGGGGATCATTGATATTGTGCACATGTCCTTTGAGGACATGATAAACGTGCCAAGCTCGGTCTCCTCGATCGGCAGGGGAACGTCGGGGCGCTTTTCTTCAACTATGGTGTAGCTCCAACGGCAGGGCTGGGTGCACGCGCCGCGGTTGGCATCTCTGCCCGTGAGGTGGTGAGATAGCATGCAGCGACCGCTGTAAGACACGCACATTGAGCCGTGAATAAATGCCTCAAGCTCTATGCCCGAGGGGAGCTTTTCGCGAATTTTGGATATTTCACCGAGTGTCAGCTCGCGCGCAAGAACAAGGCGCGAAGCGCCTAACGACACGTAAGCGAGGGCAGACTCTGCGCTGACGATGCCTGCCTGGGTGGAAATATGGATCTCAACGTCGCCGAGAACGCGGCGGATAAGAGCGATCACGCCGAGGTCCGCAACGATAAAGGCGTCGATACCCGCGCCCTTGATCTCATTAAGAAAGCAGTCAAGAGCCGCATATTCGTCGCCGTGAGGCATAGTATTGAGCGTAAGATATAGCTTTTTGCCGCGCGCGTGAACGTACGCCGCCGCCTCGTAAAGCTCCTCCGTGGAAAAATTGTCTGCCGCAGAGCGCATGCCGAAGCGCTTGCCCGCAAGATAAACCGCGTCCGCGCCGTAAAGAATTGCCGCCTTCAGCTTTTCAAAATTCCCCGCAGGAGATAGTAATTCTGCCATTTATATATCCTTCTTGAACATAATATATTACTATTTAATTTTAACATATATACCGATCAAAGTCAATAAAAAAATAATGTTTTTAAGACCACTTGACAAACGGCGGCAATTGTGATATAATAAGCGGGCTGAAAAGTTAATAATCTTACGGAGAATGTTGTAGATATGGTTTTGAGCGTGCGTTCAGAGCCACTTCGATAACCCTCCGTTGCACGGAGGGTTATCGAAGTGGTCATAACGAGGCGGTCTTGAAATGTCTGACAGCCGCGCGATGATGCAAGACGGCGACCTCCGAAAGAGGTTCAAAACACGCCGTTTTCGAGACGGTAAAATACTTGCCCAAAATGATCTCTATCGAGAATTCTAAAGGCGAGAAAAACACAATTAAATAGCAAACACGGAGGGTTATCGAAGCGGTCATAACGAGGCGGTCTTGAAAATTTGCAGTCGCGAGTTTCTGCAAATGCTCAAAATCCCTTGCTACGCTTGATGTTTTCGCCCTTCGGACGAAGCAGAAAATTATTCCTTCTAAAACTTTTTCTAAAAAATTCGCAAATCTAAAAACTTAATAAAAATGTTCACAGTATGCATCACGGAGAGTTATCTCGCCCTTGGCGAAGATACCCACACCCTGCGCCTGACAAGCGAGCTTGTCGATCTTCGGGTGGGGTATGCGAAGTGGATTCGTCGAACGGAGTTCGCCGAGCCACATCTCAGAAGCTCCGTAAATATGATGCACGCTGTTGCATCATATTTACGGAGGGATATCGAAGTGGTCATAACGAGGCGGTCTTGAAAACCGTTTGGGCTTCCGCCCACGTGGGTTCGAATCCCACTCCCTCCGCCAAAAAGGGTAAGGTGTGGTCAACACAGCTTACCCAACTTTTATTTTGGAAAACGTAAAAATTATTTCTAAAATTGGCACTACTTGGCACAATGTGACACTGTTTGGCACTAAATTTTATGATATTATATACCTACCAAAGACAAGGAGGTATATAAATGTCTTTTATAGAAAAACTTTTAGAATTTTTTATGCCATGGAAAAGTTCTAAATGGGTAATGTGGAAAGCTTACCTTGATTTAAAAACATGTGTGGAATGTAAAGAATTACATGGCAAAATCTTCCCTACCGAGGATGTCGGGAAAATGGTTCAGTGGCCAATGCATCTATATTGTCGTTGCACTCTTGACGGAATGGACGTTCTTCCTGCCGGATATGCAACGCAAGACGGATTAAACGGCGCTGACTATTGGCTCACCCACAAAGGAAAATTACCTGAAAACTATCTGACTAAAGAAGAAGCGGAACTTTTGGGCTGGAAAAGCAAGAAGGGAAACTTAGCAGATGTCGCAAAAGGAAAAATCCTTGGCGGCGACATCTATTATAATGATGATGGTCATTTGCCACAAGCCAATGGGCGTATATGGTATGAGGCGGATATCAATTATACATCCGGATATCGTGGAACCGAACGTATTTTGTATTCTAACGACGGATTGGTTTTTGCAACGTATGATCATTATCAAACATTTTATGAAATTCAGATTAAGGAGTAAATTTATGTATCAATTTAAAGAACTGTATATATTAGACTTTTCAAAAGTCAATTATATAAATGAAGTTCATCAAATAATCAAAGAAGAACTTGATTTTCCAGACTATTACGGTATGAATTGGGATGCCTGTTGGGATTGCCTGACAGATATGATAGGTGATCCGATTCATATTGAGCTGATTGGCTTGGAAAGAGTGCAAAACAAATTTCCTCGTCACGCTAAAATAATGCTTGATATTCTAAAAAGATTAAAGCATTGGAATAATGATAAGTATAAAGATCAAATAAAAATTGAGATTGTCATCGGCGAAGCACGATATGAAATTAGATAAACAACTATTTTGTTGTTTGAAATTTCAATCTTACATTCTCATGCCACTCCGATTTTTGCGTATTTCTGAACGCCTTATCGGTGGCAAGGTAGTTGATTATGCTATGTTTTGATATGTAGTACTTACCCATGATATTCACTCCGTATATGTATTTTCTCTGCACGTACCGAAGGATCGTTTTTCGGCTATAACCTGTTAAGGTTACAACCTCGTCTACGGTGAGCGTGTCGGGTACGGCAGAAAGAAGATCCTCGAGCATTTCCTTGAACCTTGCTCTCTCCTTGCCACGGAGCTTATAATTCGTATCATCAAAATAACCCCCACAGTCCGAGTCAGGCGACTCGGTTCTGTGAGGGTTATTTGTCTTTTTGGCGTTGAAAATACCGACGGGGATTTCTTTCCGCTTCTCTCGTTCGCTCTTTGCCATGTAGGCGAGAACCTCCTCCTTTCTGATAGAATATTTGTGCGTATGCGTATTGCGGGTTTCACACGGAATGATTCTGTTTTGCAGCATCCACGCCGCCTTGCGTTTGCTGATGTGGAGCATCTTATAAAGCTGCTCCAAGGAGATGATCTCGCCGTTTTTCATGGTTAATCCTCGCTTTCGGTATTGATACTTAACACACTCTCGATGGCTCTACCGGCTTCGCTCTTGGCGTTGGCATCGAGGTGGGAATAAATGTCGGCAGTCGTACTCATATTGCTGTGCCCGAGCCACACTTGGATAATCTTCATGTTGATGTTCTTCGCCACCAAGAGTGATGCACAGGTGTGGCGCAGGTCGTGGAATCGGATCGGACGCAGTCCGTACTTTTTCAGCACCTCGGGAAATCGCGTGGTCACGTAGTTCGGTTTTAGCAGATTGCCCATTTTAAGCATTTGGATAATGATGATTATAAAGATCAAATAAAAATCGAGATCGTTATCGGTGAAGCACGGTATGAAATTACTTAACGTCTTAAAAACAAAAAAGCATACGCTATCAATTTGATAGCGTATGCTTTTTTGTTTTATTCAATCACTTTTCAACCGAAATGACATAGCTGTATATCGGTTGCCCGCCGTTGATAACTACTACCTCGGCAGAGGGAACAGCGGCTTTGATGATCTCGGCAGCCTTTGCCTGTCCGTCCTCGTCGACCTCCTCGCCGCAGAACAGCGTGATATACGAAGCTCCGCCCATATCTGCCGCGAGCTTCTCAAGGCACTCGGCAGGCGTATTTGCAACGTATGCGATATTGCCGTTGATCATGCCGATCATCTGACCGTTTTCGATATGCTCACCGTCAATGGTAGTATCTCTTACCGCATGCGTAACGGACATACTCGTTACGTTCGCAAGAGCCGCCTCCATAGCGGCGGTGTTAGCTTCAACGTCGCCGTCGGGATCGAACGCAAGCATAGCGCAAATACCCTCTGGAACACTGCGCGTTGCGAGGACGACAACGTTCTTATCCTTGATAAGCTTTGATGCCTGAACGGCAACAAGATAAATATTCTTATTATTGGGAAGAATGAATACGTTTTCAGCGGGAGTTGCGTTTACTCCGTCGATTATATCCTGCGTAGAGGGGTTCATCGTCTGTCCGCCGAATATAACGTTATCAACTCCAAGGTCGACGAACGTTTCGCGTATTCCGTCGCCCATGCAAACGCTTACGAAGCCGAAGGGCTTTTCGGGAGCTGCAATCACAGGCTTCGGCTCTTCCTTTTTATCCTGCTTGTCGGAAACGATAGCGGAGTGTTGATTGCGCATGTTTTCGATCTTTACAGTTGCGAGCATACCGAACTCACACGCCTTTTCAAGAACCTTACCGGGGCGGTCGGTATGAACGTGGACCTTGATGATGGTTTCGTCCTCAACGAAAACTACGCTGTCACCGATCTTGCCCACGAGCTTATGGAATGCCTCGGCGTGTCCCTCTCCTGTGAACTGCTCGTATTTTTCGACGATGCACTCGGTGCAGTAGGGGAACGTAATAGACTCTGTATCAAAGCTTGAAAAATCTGCCTCTGCGACCTCGTCAGCATCGTCTATTCTTTCTACGGGCGCATTATTGAGCGCGGAGAGCATTCCGTTGAGGGCGGTCATAAAGCCGTAGCCGCCTGCGTCAACGACGTTTACCTCTTTAAGAATAGGGAGCTGGTCGGGGGTGTGAGAGAGCGCGTCCTCACCGATATCAACGATGTAAGAGAACAGTCCGCGAACGTCGTCGCTTGCGAATTTGCCCTCGGCAACGGCTTTTTCAGCCTCCTCGGAGCAACGGCGCATTACGGTAAGGATAGTACCCTCGGTGGGGTTCATGACTGCTCTGTAAGCTTCCTCCGTACCCTTTTTGAACGCTCTTGCAACGTCGGAGGTATCAGCCTCCTCGCAGTTTGCGAATGCCTTAGACATTCCGCGGAAGAAAAGGGAGAGGATTGCGCCCGAGTTTCCTCTTGCGGCACGGAGAATGAGAGATGCGATCTTTTTGGAAAGGTCGGAAACGTTCTTCTGCGCGAAATCGTCGTCAAGCTTTCTTACAGCATCGAGCGTGAGCGACATATTGATACCCGTATCTCCGTCCGGGACGGGGAATACGTTCATGTTGTTTATTGCCGTCTTGTTGTTATCAAGCGCGTTTGCCGCCGATATAAACAGGGCGTACAGTGATGGTCCGTCAAGCTTCATATGTTTTACCTCTCAGTTCCAAGATAGAAGATAGCGAGCGTACCGGGGCCGGAATGGCAACCGATAACGACACCCGTGTAGTCTATAAATACTTCCTTTACTCCAAGCTCTTCTTTTGCTCTTGCTGCTAAGTACTCAGCGTCCTCAATGCAGTCGCCGTGGCAGATCCACATAACAGAGGTATCCGTTACAGATGCTTTCATTTTATCGAAGATCGCATCAAGCGAGTTCTTTCTTCCTCTTGCAGTGCCGCGCTTGATAAGGTGTCCCTCGTTGTCAACGTGCATAACGGGCTTTATTCCGAGCACCGTTCCGACTGCTGCCGTAGCTGCGCCGACTCTGCCGCCGCGCTTTAAGAACATAAGGTCGTCAACGGTGAACCAATGGCAGAGATTGAGCTTTATAGATTCGATATAGTCGCGAAGCTCGTCAATGGTTGCGCCCTCTGCTTTTTTCTTGGTTGCAAGATATACGAGCAGGCCCTGACCGAGAGAGGCGCAAAGGGTGTCAACGGCATATATCTTTGCATCGGGATACTTTTCGGAAAGCTCCTCTGCGGCAAGCTTACCTGCGTTGTAGGTGGTGCTGAGTCCTGAGGAGAAGCCGAGGTAGAGAATATCTTTTCCGTCCCTGACGGTAGGCTCCATAGCCTCGGTAAAGGAATCGAGATTTACGGCAGACGTGGTTGCCATTCCCTTATCACGGAGAAATGCATAAAATTCCTTGGGGTCGACCTCACGGTTAAGCTTTGTTTCTCCATTCATTATAACTAACAAATCGATGATCTGAACTCCCAGCTCATTCGCCTTTGCGGGCGAGATATCTGTGCCGGAGTCTGAAAAAATTACATAATCGCGCATTTGTATTATTCCTTTCAATAGCGTTTATTTTACAAGATGTCGTTTTATCTTCTTGGACGTAGTTTTCTCAAATTCCTTATCACGGACCTCGATCTTCTTTATCTGCTTGTGAGAGGGCAGACGGTGATTGAGCTGGTGTATTGCTTTTTCGATCAAGGCGTAGATCTCGTTTGCCGTTGCGTCACGCGAGAACTTCGTAAGATCGGGGTAAACGACAGCTACGAGATTTACCGTAGAGCCGCTTTGTCTTCCGACGACTACGCTTTCCGCAATATAATCTATATCGCTGAGGTATTCTTCAATTTCCTCGGGGAAGATGTTCTTACCGTTTTCAAGGACTATTACTGACTTAAGACGTCCCGTTACATAGAAATAACCGTCGTCGTCCATATATCCCATGTCTCCTGTGCGGAACCAGCCGTCCTCGGTGAATGCCGCCTCGTTAGCCTCGGGATTGTTGTAGTAGCCGAGCATTACGTTATCGCCCTTTATCTGTATCTCTCCCTCGATGTAGCCGTGAGCGCCGTAGCCTGAGCCGTCTATACGGCCCTGACAGCAGGGAACTGCGGGACCTACCGAGCCGATCTTGCGGGCATAGTAGGGAGTAACGAAGGTAAGGGGAGCGCACTCGGTGATACCGAAGCCCTCGTATACGGATATACCTATATCGTCAAAAAACTCTATCATTCTGGGATTGAGCGCCGCACCGCCGCAGATTATCTTCTTAAGTCTGCCGCCGAATGCGTTCGTAACGTCCTTAAAGAGAGCGTCGCGCTTGTCAACTCCCATTCTTCTGAGAGCACGAGAGGAGTTGATTCCAAGCTTTAATTTGTTTTCCTGTCCTGTCTTCTTTGCCTCTGCCCAGATCCTCTTATACATCGTGTATACGAAAAGGGGAACGAGAACAAGTCCCGTAGGCTTAAAGAGCTGGAAGTTTTTAAGAACCTTGGTAAGGGAGTCGTTTATGCATATCTGCGCGCCGTAGTCAAGCTCTGCAAGCATAACCGCAAGCTCGTAGGTATGGTGAATAGGGAGTACCGAAACGATAACGTCATCGGGGCCAAAGTCAACGGTCTCACACGCGGACGTAACCACCGAGAAAATATTTTTCTGAGAGAGCATAACGCACTTGCTCGTGCCGGTAGTACCCGACGTAAAGAGCATCTCTGCCATCTTCTCGCGGTTTTCAACGGGAGAGATAGAGAATTTGCCTGCATCGACGTCAGCCTTACCGTCAGCGCGAAGCTTTCTGTAAGCCATGGTCTTGGGATCCTCTAACTCCTCGGGGGTGGGATCAACGGGAATAAAGAGCTCTAAGCAGGATTTTTCCTTGATCTCTGCAGTGAACTTGCCGTTGAAGTGATCCGAATAAACGATCGCATCGGCGTCAACGCTTTCAAGAAGACCGATGATCGAGCTTATTTCAAGCTCCTTATCCATGGGAATAGCCACGCCGCCCGTAACGAGGACTGCAAGGTATGTTGCGATCCATGCCACGGAGGTTTCTCCGATTACCGCTACCTTTTTGCCTGCAAGCCCGTGCTTGGTAAGACCTGCGGCTGTTCTGACTACTCTGTTATAAAATCTTACGTAAGAAATGCTGTAAAGCTGCTTGCTTTTATTATAGTAGGTAAATGCGGTCTTGTCACCGTGCTTCGCTATTATGCGGCACAGATCGTATGCGTCCAAAACTCTTTCGTATTTTCTGGGAGTTTTGGGTGCCGTAATTGCTTTTATTATCTTTTTCTTATTTGCCATGATAAAATCCTTTCTCTGTAAAAAACAGTATGGGGCATCAGCATTTGTTCTCGGACCGTTTGAGGTTTTCGCAAATTTCCCCGAAAACCCTGTAAAAGGTCGTTATATCTTCTGTTGAAATTTTGCCGCTGACGTATTTATTTATGTCAAGGGCAATGCTATTTATATCAGCCGCGATACGCTTTCCCTCATCGGTAAGCATAACTCTTTTTTTGTAGTTTGAGCATTCGGGACCTTCAAGGACGTATCCTTTTTCCGAAAGCTCGCTTATTATTCTCGATATCTGAGATTTGTCAAGTTCGCACTTTTTTGCGATCTGTGTTCTTGTAAGACCGTTGGGTGAAGAATTCAGCTTGCGAATACACATCGTATGCGCGCTGCTGAGTCCATAGCTTGACATGTACTTATTTTTTAGCTTTGTGATACTTTTGGATGCGTTAGTCATAAGAGCGGAAAATTCGTCTAATCTATCCTGCTCCACCTATATTTACCTCCTTTGCATTATAATACAATTATATAATACCACATTTTTGTTGAGTTGTCAACAATTTTTTGCAACTTTGTATATATTGTATATAACGGGCGGAAAAAACAGGCAAACCGACAAGGTCTTGGCAGTATAGTATTTTGCAATTTCTATTGGAAATATTTATAATTGCTTTAAAAAACACCGCCTTGCTTTTTAGCAATGGCGGTGTTTATATAGAATGTAATCAGTTAGAAGCCGCAGGCGCTTCGTAGGCAATACCTGCGATGTTAGCATATTCAGCTGCGGTTGAGCCCTCGGGAGCGACTACCTTTACCTTGGTGGATTTAACGAACAGGCGAGCATCGGGATCGGGAGCGCCGTCCTCGGTGTTTCCTATTTCTACCTTGTCGCCAAGGAAGGTAACGTTTGCGAGGTTAGCGCATTCAGCGAACGCGCCTGCCTTGATAGCCTTGACCGATGCGGGAACAACGATATCAGTAAACGCTGCGCAACCGAAGAATGCGTTCTCTCCGATTACCTCAAGGGTGGTGGGGAGAACCAAGTTCTCAAGAGAGGAGCAACCGGAGAACGCGCTCGTATCAATGGACTTGATCACGCAGTTCTCTGCAAAGGTAAGCTTCTGGAGCTTAGCGCAACCGTAAAATGCGCTGTTTCCAATGCTCTCTACCGTTGCGGGGAGAGATACCTCGGTAAGCTCGCCACAGCCGTAGAACGCTCCGTCGGAAACAGAGGTCAAAGCGGATGCTATAGACATCTTCTTGAGCGCGGTGCAACCAAAAAATGCGTACTTTCCTATCTCAGTAAGAGCGGAATTTTCTGCGAACGTAACAGATTCAAGACTTGTGCAGCCCCAGAATGCATTTTCACCTATGGAAACGACGGTTGCGGGCACGGTTACGCTCTTAAGAAGGTCGCAGCCGTAGAAAGCCGAAGCCGAGATGTATTCAAGAGAATTGGGGAGAGTTACCGCGGATATGGTAGACGCGGACTTAAATGCGGAATCCGCAATTCCCGTAACGGGTCTGCCGCCAATATCGTCGGGGATAACAACAGCCTTATCGGCAGCTCCCGCGTAAGTATAACCGGTAATTTCATAGTTACCGTCTTCATTAACCGCATAAATAAAATCGCCGTACACGAGGTTGGTCTGTCCAGCTCCCGCGCCTGCTGCCGCATTAATATCGATCTGTGTATCAGAGCCCGAGCAGCCGACAACGCTCAAGACAATAACGGCAACCAAGGCAACTGCCAGAAATTTTTTCATATTGGTATAAACCTCCAAATACAATTATTCGCATAATATTATACCTCAAATCGAGTCAAATGTCAATATCTAAAATGTGTCTTTGTTGATTTTTTTGTTAATCGGCGGTAAATTTTAGTCATGTTGACGGCTAACGCTTGACAGAACGTGCCTTTGGGGAGTATAATTAATATAATGACAAAGAATGGGGGAAAGGTATGTCCGGACTTGACGTTGACGTAAAAAAGCTTTACGGTGTCGGCGCGGTGCGCGCGGCAACGTACTCTAAAATCGGAATACGGACGGTGGGCGAGCTGCTCGAGCATTATCCGCGAGGATATGAAAACAGGGGCGACGTGCGCCTTCTTTCGGATACCTCCGAGGATTCAAAGGCATCCGTTCTGCTTACGGTCGCTACACAGCCGAGGATAGCGAGACTCAAAAAACGCATGAGTCTCTTAAAATTCCGAGCTTACGACGAAAGCGGCTCGTGTGAGATAACCTATTTTAATCAGGACTTTTTGAAAAATGCGTTTCCGATAGGCGCAGAGTTCAGGTTTTACGGTAAGGTCGGCAGAATCAGAAACGGATATACCATGTCCTCACCCGCCTACGAGCTTTACAGCGAGGAGACTATGCTCCCCCCGCTCGTTCCCGTATATCCTCTTACAGACGGGCTGACTGGTAAGCAGATAAGCAAGGATATAAGGGCGGCGCTCTCGATGGCGTCGTACACCGATGCGGACGAGGATCCGTTGCCCGAGGCAATACGTTCAAAATATTCTCTTTGCGTAGAGTCGTACGCAAGGCGGCAGATACACGCGCCTGAGAGCTTCGCGGCGCTTGCCAAGGCTAAAAAAAGACTTATTTTCGACGAGCTTTTGTATTTTGCGCTTGGCGTCAGCATGTCAAGCGGAAAGAGCGCAAAAAAGCAATCAGCGATTCCGTGTGAGAATACTGACGTTTCGGTGCTTCTCTCTCTGCTTCCTTACGAGCTTACGGGCGCACAGAAGCGGGCAATATCCGAGATCGCCTCTGATATGTCAAGGGACGTCGCCATGAACCGAATGGTCGTCGGTGACGTCGGCTGCGGAAAGACGGTCGTTGCCGCCGCGGCGATATGTATAGCGGTAAAGAGCGGTAGGCAGGCGGCGCTTATGGCACCCACCGAGATACTTGCCACCCAGCACTTTTACGACTTGTGTGATCTTCTCGGCAAGCACGGAATACGCTGGGAGCTGCTTGTCGGGTCGCTTACGGCGGCTCAAAAGAGAAAGGTCAGAGAGCGAATTGCGCTCGGAGAGAGCGACGTTCTTATCGGTACGCAGGCGCATATTTCGGACGAGGTCGAGTTTGCACATGCGGGACTTGTGGTCGCTGACGAGCAACACCGCTTCGGTGTCGGTCAGAGGGCGATCCTCGCGGAGAAGAATAAGCATTCTCACATGCTCGTTATGAGTGCAACGCCTATTCCTCGCTCGCTTGCCTTGGCGGTTTACGGTAACCTTGACGTATCGAGAATTGACGAGATGCCAAAGGGCAGACAGAGGGTGGACACCTACGTTGTTGACGAAAGCTACCGAGAAAGACTTAACGGTTTTATCTCAAAGCAGGTCGAGTCGGGCGGTCAGGTGTATATCGTGTGTCCCGCAGTCGAGGACAGGCTTGAGGACGAGGCGGATCTACTCATGAACGAGATCGACTCCGACGGTGGCGTAAAGTCCGCTCCGCCATTAAAATCGGCAATAAGCTATGCGGCAAGCCTTGAGGAGATATTCCCGCAGTACCGAGTTGCATTTCTCCACGGCAAGATGAAGGGCAAGGAAAAGGACGCGGTCATGGGCGAATTTGCAAAGGGCGAGATACAGATACTCGTTTCGACCACGGTCATAGAGGTTGGAGTAAACGTGCCGTCAGCAAGCCTTATGATAGTAGAAAACGCCGAGCGCTTCGGTCTCTCACAGCTTCACCAGCTTCGCGGTCGAGTGGGCAGAGGCAACCGAAAGTCCTACTGCGTGCTCGTTTCGGAATCAGCAAGCACCGAGAGTAGGGCAAAGGAAAGACTTATGACTATGAAGGACTGCTACGACGGCTTTGATATCGCTGAAAAGGACCTTCTTATGCGCGGTCCGGGTGACTTCCTAAAGGGAAGCACAGAGGAAACGGTGCGGCAGAGCGGAGGCGTTAAATTCCGTCTTGCCGAGCTTTGCGACGACGCCGAGCTTTTGAAGATCGCATTTGCGGAAGGCAAGGCGCTGCTTGCAAAGTCTCCCGATCTTTCGGCATATCCCGCACTTGCTACAAGGGTAAAGAAGATGTTTACCCTTGAGGAGGGAACTATAAATTAGAGCGTAGCGGACAGCGGCAAAACATTTCGGAAAAGTTATTATAACTACGAGGGTAATATGTATTACAGACACAACCTGGATTATAAATATCCCGAGCGCAGTGATGAGCACATGATAGTGGTCAAGCATTTGCGTGACACAAAATTTGACGTAAATTATCCGTATCTTGATAAAAGCTTTCTCTATAAGGTAAAGAGAGCCGTTTATTGGCTTTTGGTAACCGCAATAGTTTTTTCTCTTATGCGTCTTACGCACGGACTTCGTATTTACGGCAAGGAAAATCTAAAAAAGCACAAGGCAGAGCTTAAGGGTGGCGCGATCTCAATTTCAAACCACGTATTCTATTGGGATTATCTTGCCGTCCTAAAGGCAATACGTCCGCGCCTTGCATATTTTCCCGCGTGGAAGACCAATTTCGAGGGCTCGAACGCAACGCTTATCCGTTGGTCAGGCGGAATTCCAATTCCTACCGACGACCTGCGCGCTATGGTCAAGTTCAACCGAGCCATAGAGGAGGTGCTTACGAGCGGTAAGTGGCTGCACTTTTATCCCGAGGGCTCTATGTGGCTGTTTTATCCCGACATAAGACCGTTCAAAAAAGCTGTGTTCTCATACGCCGTCAAGTTTAATAAGCCGGTAGTGCCTATTACCATGTCATTCCGCCCGAGAAAGGGAATTATGAAGCTTTTCTCCAAAAAGCCGAGAGTCGATTTACATATCGGTGAGCTGCTTTTCCCGAACAAGGATCTGCCCAAAAGAGAAGCAGAGGAGGAACTGCGCGCAAGAGCTTATCATATAATGCAGGTTATGAACGGAATAAACCCGGGTGACCCCACATATAACGTAGATCAGGATATAGATAACTACAAAAAAACCATGTGAAAAAGAAGCTTCAAAGCCGTGATATGACGGATTTGGAGCTTTTTTCCTTAAAAGGATTGACAAAGCGCAATTGTTGTGATATAATAGCCGTCGATGAGGGAGTAGCGAGCGCGAAAAACGCGCAGCAAGTCAACATACTGACCAAACGGTCTGGCTTGCTTTAATTCGCGAGACTCATGTATCGGTGTTTGCCGTGCATGGAGTCCCTTTGTCTGACGCCAAGTACGGTATGCCGCACTTGGATTTTTTATTTCGAGGAGAGAAAAATGACAGTTAATTTTCCGACAGAGTTTGCCTTTTATTTTAACAGTGCGCTCATAGGAGTGGGACTTGCCATGGACGCTTTTTCCGTTTCACTGGCTAACGGACTTAACGAGCCAACGATGAAGAAAAGCAAGATGTGCGGTGTTGCGGGAATGTTTGCGTTCTTTCAGGCGCTCATGCCCATGATAGGCTGGTTGTGCGTACATACCATAGTTGAGAAATTTCAGGCTTTTGAAAAATTCATTCCGTGGATAGCGTTAGCACTTCTCGGAGCTATCGGCGGAAAGATGCTCTACGAGGGAATTACGGGCGGTGACTCGGACGAGGACGCTCTTAAAAAGGTTGGATGCGGCGCGCTTGTGGTGCAGGGAATCGCAACGTCGATCGACGCTTTGTCGGTGGGCTTTACCATTTCCGAGTACGATTGGTTTTCCGCGATACTCGCTGCGGCAATAATCGCTTTCGTTACCTTCTTTATATGTCTTGGCGGAATTGCTATCGGCAAGAAAGCGGGAACAAAGCTTGCGGGTAAGGCGGGTATACTCGGCGGCGGAATTCTTATATTTATAGGACTTGAAATATTTATCACGAGTTGGTTTTAATAGAAAAAAGCATCGGGCTAATTAAAGCCCGATGCTTTTTGTTTATTTGCTGCAATACCCGTCGTAAAACGAGAGCATCTGCATAATTAGATCGCTGTCAAGCTCAAAGTAAAGAGCTTTATTGAGGTTTGCGCTCATAAACTCCGTTTTCGTTGTGTCGTTGTATTTCAGCCCATTCGATTCCACGTACTCCTCGTAGCTCTCCTCAAGATTTCTTCGGTATTCGCGCGCGGCATCGGAGTAGAACATATTTGAATGCCCTCTGTCACCGTACAGAACGAATTCAAATCTTTCATCGTCCGAAAATTCTGCGTAAAACTTGTCGTAGCCATATTCGGTGGGAACTGTTGCGTCGTCTGCGCTGTGTATTATCATCACACCCGCGTCGGTGGTTTCCATACTCTCAACTGCCGAAAGGTCAGCATATTTTTTTGTGAATTTGAGCCGCTCGTAGAGAGAGACGTAGGGGGTTGTCAGTGATGCTGTACTGCCTACGTATTTTTCACCCTGATAAAGTATCAGATCCTCGGATTCGTTAAAGCCTGCAACGACTATCGCCGCCTCTATTTCGGGATAGAGCCCGAGAACGCTTGCCGTAGAATAAGCGCCCCAGCTGTGTCCGAAAAGTGTCAAGGGAAGTCCTTTATATTCGGGTGCTTGCATGACGTATTTTATAGCATGCTCAAGGTCGATTATTCCTTGTGGGAAGCCCTCGACCGAGCTTCCGTCGGTATCTCCGTTTGCCGTCGCATCGTATGCAAATACGTAATACCCACCGCGTGCGAACGCATCTATCAAGGGAAGATATGGGGTGTGTCCGCCCCCGCCGAGTCCGTGAGCAACGATTATCACGCCTTTGTGTGTCATATCCGCACGTGAGTATTTAAATGCGGCAAGCTCTTTGTCGTCATTTACCGCTATTTGCGCCTTTTCAACGATGAGCCCGTCAAAGTCCTCGGCGGAGAGCGTATTCCAAGGCGAGGGATCATAGCGCACGCCGAATATGGACTCGTAAATGATAACGGTAGCCGTTGGCATTAGGACAAGCGGCACGCATAATACGATACATATAAAAGAGATGAGTATAGGTTTTAATATTTTTCTTTTTCTAATTTTCATATTAACCTCCTCATATAATATCTTACAGTAAAATTATAACACAAGTATTTTTCTATTTCAATACGTATTTTGCGGTAACGCAAAAAAATTTTGGTAAAAATTAAATATGTACTTGATTTATGTAAATACATGTGTTAAAATATAAATACAAAATACTTTTTAAGAAAGGCATAGTTATGAAAAAAAGAATTGCCCTTATTGCTTTGAGCTTGTTGCTCGTTCTTACCAGCTTTAGCTTCGTTTCGTGCGATAACTTCAAAAAGGTTGATAGCATTGACGGTCTTACTCCTGGCGAGGCGTACGAAAAAGCGCTTGTGTTGCTTGAGGACGTTGACCGTTACGACGTTCACCTTGACATGAAGTCGCAGGCCAAGATCCTCTTTGTTCCCGTTTATACGATCGAGGTCGAAAACTTCTGCTATTACTCCTACGACGGAAAAAATCAGCACTATGAGATTCCAGATGGATCTCTTGAAATGCTTGAGGAGCACGGACTCTCTGACGTAATGTCGGGCTTTGACGAGGCTATCTGGTACGTTGACGGGATTTGCTACGTAAAGAACGGCAATGTTAAGGAAAAGTTTGCGAGTAGCTATAACCCCATTCAGCGCAGTGATTACGAAACTGCGGTGTCGAATATTCTAAGAAAGCACAGAGGTGAAACGCAGTGTTATCGTGACGGCGATCGCTATTACTTTACCGTTGAAATTACCGATCCTGCACAGATGGAGCTCAAAATGGGAACCGATAACGAGCTGTACACCGTATATCTTACCGAGGACGGCTACGTTGACGAGATAATATTCGAGGGAACGATGAAGGGATTCGTACACCTTACCATAGCGGCAGACTACTCATACGAGGACGCTCCAAAGGTAACACCCCCCGCAGACGCATATAATTACGTTACCAAATCCTCCTCTTATGGCTATTAATAGCTGAATACATAAAAAGAGCCTTTCAACCGAAAGGCTCTTTTTTGTGTCTTTTTATTTGTTTTTCGGCTTTTTGTGCTTCTTTTTGGCAACGGAAAAGCCAAAGCTGCCAAGGCGCTTTCCAAGTCCGAAATAGTCTCCGTGCGCGTATGCCGCGAGGTGCGCACGCTGAAGATTGAGCTTGCCCTTATCGTCGATAAGCGACTCGTCAACGTCAACCGCGACTATGTCGGCAAGAAACATATGGTGCGTTCCCATTGGAATTATATCCGTCACTCTGCATTCGAGAGAGAGCGGACTTTCGGCAATAAGGGGACAGTCGATCTCGGTAGCAGCTTCGCGCGTCAGCTTGCACTTTTGGAATTTGTCGACCTTAGCGCCCGTGTAAACACCGCACCAATCGGCGGATCTGACAAGCTCCTCGGTCGTAAGATTTATGGCAAAAACGCCGCTTTTTTTGATCATTTCGTAGGAGTGACGGCTCGGCCTGACCGAAATATACGTCTTAGGCGGATTGGTGTTAACAATGCCCGTCCAAGCTATCGTTATTATATTGTCCTTCTCTCCGTCCGAGCAGGTGACCATAGCGGGCGGTACAGGCGCGAGAAGCGCGCCCCCCTTCCATTTGATTTTTGACATTAGTAGCTCCTTTTGATGTAGCTGATTATAATTCAAGGGAAGTTAGCACCAATATGCAACAACTTTAGATATGGTTTTTGCAATATCGGTAGTATTTAAAGTTGCTAACTTTAGTTTATATTGCTATAGGTTTCGCGTCACTTTAAGTTATTTTAATCCCAATTTTATTAATAATTCTCCCATTGATTCCTGATGAGATTTTTCTATCAAAGACGATATGGACAGCTCATCTAAAGATTTATTTCGAACTTTTTTGTCCCAAATTGGCTTGCTCCATCGTACAATGTGGTAGAATGGTGTTAAAAATGGATGCTTTTGTAATATGGGATATTTGATTTTAAGTTTTTTGTTAGATATAAAAATACGAGAAAGAAAATACTTAGCTCGGGTTCCATTTTTTGCTTGCTGCATACCAATGCGATTTGATTTTTTTCCAAATGAACCACCAGAAAAAATGTACTCCTCAATTTGTGAGCTCAAGTGGTTCTCTTGCTTGCTTTCAAACCAACTCCCGACTAGTTTTTCGCTTGCTTGCGAAAATTTTAAAAGATTTCCTAGTTCCAACAATTGTTTTTTATCGTTTTGGTTCAATGTCACTTTACTTTGAAATATCCATAAATCCAAAAAAGGACGAATGCCGCAACCGCCGTTTTCAAAATGTTTTACCATGTGTGCAATATGATAAAAATAAAATACGGTATCAGTCAACAACAGATGATAGCTGCCTTCTCTTATCGGTATTGTGTATTGCCAAATATCGGTTAAAATTTCTTTCCCGTACTTTTCGCCTTCGGTCAAATCATAGTGTAGTTCTACATGCACTCCTCCGGGTGTAAACATAGACCATTCATTTATAGAGGGCTGTTTTTTAGCAACAAATCCTAACTTATCAGACAGAAGATCTAAGGCGGTTTTTAAATCGTCTTTTTTTACTAAGATATCAATATCACAACTGGTACGCATCCAAGGCTCGGGATACAACGAGCGAAACACACAGCCTTTTAATGGAATAAACTGTATTTTTGAGTTTTCCAACAACATGCAAATTTGTTCTAAGTCATATTGTTGCTGTATATAACGATATACCGCCAAATCCCGTTCTCTCAAAAAATGTTTTTTTATTTCTGCGTCGTCAGGCAATAAGCCGTTTTTGTCAAGTGCATCACCAACGATATGAGCTAAATCGTGTCGTTTAGAGAGATCAAGCAATATTGGTAGTATTTCGGGCGTTATTAAATTTTTTAAATCATTAGGAATATCTGTTCCGTTTAAGTCGAAAGAAATTAGTGCGAAAAACACTTTTTTTACAGTTTCGTGCATGTTTACTCTCGTTAAATTAATTATTTAGAATTTTCTCCAAACCATTTTATCTACTACACCCGTGTAGGACTGAATGATCTTTACTACCTTCGTCGAAACGTTTTCTTCGACGTAATCGGGTACGGGAATGCCGTGGTTTTCGTCGCTTGTCAGCTCCACAGCGGTCTCGACTGCCTGCAAAAGATGCTTTTCGTCAATGCCCGCAAGCACGAAGCACGCCTTGTCCAGCGCCTCGGGACGCTCGGTGCTCGTGCGGATGCATACTGCAGGGAAAGGCTTTCCGATGCTCGTAAAGAAGGAGCTTTCCTCAGGGAGCGTGCCGCTATCCGAAACGACTGCGAACGCATTCATCTGAAGGTTGTTGTAATCGTGGAAGCCGAGGGGCTGGTTCTGAATTACGCGCGTATCAAGCTTAAATCCGCTTGACTCCAGGCGCTTTCTGCTTCTCGGGTGGCAGCTGTACAAAATTGGCATGTCGTATTTTTGTGCCAATTTGTTTATTGCCGTAAATAGGGAAACAAAGTTCTTTTCCGTGTCAATGTTTTCTTCTCTGTGCGCCGAGAGCAGGATATATTTCTTTTTCTCCAACCCAAGACGTGAAAGCACGTCGCTCGCTTCAATCTCATCAAGATTGTTATGCAAGACCTCAGCCATGGGCGATCCCGTGACGTACGTTCTTTCCTTAGGCAAGCCGCAATCCGCCAAATAGCGGCGAGCGTGCTCGGAGTATGCAAGGTTTACGTCGGAAATAATATCGACGATACGGCGATTGGTCTCCTCAGGCAAGCATTCGTCCTTGCAACGGTTTCCCGCCTCCATATGGAATATAGGAATATGCAATCTCTTTGCGGAAATAGCCGAAAGACAGCTGTTCGTATCTCCCAGGATCAGAAGCGCATCGGGCTTGCAAGCCGCCATAAGCTTATAAGAGCAGTTAATGATGTTGCCGACGGTCGCACCAAGGTCGTCGCCGACTGCATCCATATATACCTCGGGATCGGCAATCTTCAAGTCCTTGAAAAAAACACCGTTGAGGTTGTAATCGTAGTTTTGGCCCGTATGCGCCAAAATACAGTCAAAGTACTGACGGCACTTGTTGATGACGGCTGCCAAACGGATAATTTCGGGGCGCGTTCCCACGATAATTAAAAGTTTTAATTTTCCATTGCATTTAAATTTTACGTCAGTATAATCAAGCTTGATTTTCATTTTTCACCTATACATTTTCTTTTATTTTCTTTTCTTTTGATAAATAAAATGACTTAGCCAAAAAAACGGCTTTAACGGCAATAAAAACCGTAATAGCTTTTTTATTAAATTATCGTTACCTTGAAAAGCAAGAAAGGATAACTTATAAGGATATATACCTTCTTGTTTTAATATGTTTAATTGGCTTTTTATCTCTTTTTTATCGTCAAAAGCAATCAAACAATTCGCGATTCCTTGACGTGTTAAAAAAGTTTTTTCGCTAAAACTTCATGATTTTGACAAGAGTTCTTATCATGAAAATAGCGATTATAAACTTTAAATTTTTCAACGTTTGAGAAATATTGTTCTTTTCTACGGCTATTGGAAGCGGTATGCGTTAAAGACGAGGTTCTTTGTCTGTACAAATAAACAGGACTGTCTATTTTATACATTTTGTCGGTTTTTTGCTTAAACTCCCACCAAAATACAGCATCTTCCTGCATCGTCATACGTTCGTTGAAACGCAAATGATTGCCCGTCAAAAAAGATCTGCGAAATACTCCTGCCCATAAAGCATTCATTTTTCGATTGTTTTCATCAATTGGCAAATCTTCCTTATCCAAAACATGTCGAGCGAGCTTTTTCTCAAAAAACAAAGTCTTCTTTTCTTGATTTTTTATCGAAAAATTCTCGGGAACTCTTTGATAATTACAATATAAAACATCTGCACTCGTCTTTTTTGCTTCATCAAAAATATGTTGTATAGCATCTACGTATAGCAAATCGTCAGGGTCAACAAACCAGATATATTCGCCTTTTGCTTCATCGATCAATCGATTTCGGGTATAAGAAATTTTAGAGTTTTTGAAATTTCTCAAAACTCTAAGTTTACCGTTTTCTTTTGCCAAATCTAACAAATATTCATATGAGCCGTCAGTAGAGCAATCATCTATACAAAGTATTTCATAAAACAAATCTTTTGTTTCTGATTCCATAATAGAATCAATACAATCCTTTAAAAAAGCTTTTACGTTATATACGGGCAAACAAAAGGTGATATCTATTTTTTCGTTTGCGTTCATCATATATAGACTATTCCTTTCCAATTTATTACTTACTGCGTTACCATTTCAAAAAACGTATCCGGCTTGTTCGGGTCAAATGACTCGTTGGCCCACATGACCGTTACCAAATTTTCTGTTTCGGAAAGATTAATGATGTTGTGCGTATATCCGGGAAGCATATGCACTGCCTGTATATTATCTCCACTCACCTCAAAATTCAAAACCTCGTCCGTGCCAAGCTTTCGTTGCTGAATTAATCCACGTCCTGCTACCACAATGAAAAATTCCCATTTTGTATGATGCCAATGCTGTCCCTTGGTAATACCGGGCTTGGAAATATTGACCGACATCTGTCCGCACTTTTCTGTCTTCAAAAGCTCAGTAAAACTGCCGCGCGCATCAACGTTCATTTTCAGATCGAAAGCAACCTTGTCTGCCGGCAAATAGCTTAAATAGGTCGAGTAAAGCTTCTTTGCAAAGCTGCCGTCGGGTATCTCGGGAATGACGAGCGTTTGGGACTGACTGCGGAAGGAGTGAAGCAGATCAACGATTTCGCCAAGCGTCACCCTATGAGTGAGCGGTGCAAAATAATATCTGCCACTCTCTTTTGCCACGGGCGCGAGGCCATCGTAATCACAGCGATGTCCCTTTCCCTCAAGAAGATCGAGCATCTCTGTCACAAGGTCGTCTATATAGAGCAGCTCAAGCTCGATCGCTCTGTCATTTACGGTAATCGGTAAATCATTTGCGATGTTGTTACAGAAGGTCGCAACGGCGCTGTTATAATTAGGCCTTGACCACTTGCCAAAGAGATTCGGGAAGCGGTAAACGTGTACCTTGCCTCCGCCTTGGCGCTCGTAGTCGAAGAAAAGCTCCTCGCCCGCCTTTTTGCTCTTGCCGTACTCACCCTCGGCATAACGCCCAATAAGCGAAGCCTGAATGGAGGAGGAAAGCATCACGGGGCACTTGTTATTATATTTTTTCAAGCTTTCGAGCAGAGTTGATGCAAAGCCGAAGTTTCCTTGCATAAATTCCTCGTTGCTTTTCGGACGGTTCACGCCCGCAAGATTGAATACGAAATCTGCGCGCTCGCAATACGCCTCAAGATCGGCAAGAGAGGAATCAATATCGTATTCGAGGATTTCCTCAACGCATATTGACGGACGGGTCTTATCCTTTCCGTCCCTTAAGTTTTTCAGAGCCTCGCAAAGGTTTTTGCCTACAAAGCCCTTTGCTCCTGTAACAAGAATTTTCATATTTTATCCTTATTTTTCAATTCATCCTGAATATATTGTAAAGATGCGATTTTTGCCTTTGTTTCATCCAACGTCAAAAGTTGTGTGTTGTTGGAATTAAACTCGGTGAGCGGATTGCGCTCCACATCTCCGCTATTAAAATATTTGTCATAATTTAAGCCGCGCTTGTCGCAAGGTACGCGATAGAAGTTGCCCAAATCAATTGCATTTGCACATTCCTCGTTTGTCAAAAGCGTCTCATACATCTTTTCTCCGTGACGAATACCGATGACTTTGATATTATTTTTATCTCCGCCAAACAATTCGCATACGGCCTCTGCCTGCGTTTGAATGGTACAAGCCGGAGCTTTTTGAACCAAAATATCACCGCTCTCGCCGTGTTCAAATGCAAATAAAACAAGGTCGACTGCTTCTTCCAAAGACATAATAAATCTTGTCATTGTGGGGTCTGTAATAGTTATGGGCTTGTTCGCTTTGATTTGTTCGATCCAAAGAGGAATAACACTGCCGCGAGAACACATTACGTTGCCGTATCTGGTACAACAGATTTTTGTTTTTTCTGGGGAGACCGTGCGAGATTTTGCAACTATAACCTTTTCCATCATAGCTTTGCTCGTGCCCATAGCATTCACGGGATAAGCAGCCTTGTCTGTGGAAAGACAAACGATATTTTTTACTCCCGCTTCAATTGCAGCTGTTAAAACATTTTCCGTGCCGAGGACATTGGTCTTTACCGCTTCAATGGGAAAAAACTCGCAAGAGGGAACCTGCTTCAGCGCCGCAGCGTGAAATATGTAATCAACGCCGTGCATGGCGGTTTTAACACTCGACAAATCGCGCACATCGCCAATATAAAATTTGATTTTGTCGGCTACTTCTGGCATTTTTGCCTGAAACTCGTGGCGCATATCGTCCTGCTTCTTTTCATCGCGGGAGAAAACACGGATCTCGCCTATATCTGTTCTCAAAAATCTGTTCAATACAGCATTTCCAAAGGAACCCGTACCACCTGTAATTAATAATGTTTTGTTTTTAAAAAGTGACATTCTATACCTCCAAACTTTGTGTCATCAAGATTTTTGTTCAGTTTATTAAAAATGTTTTTAGCCGTTAGTAACAACGTCTATGCTATTTATTATAAATGTTGTCGTTTTATCTTGCTTGTGATTTTGTTAATTAATTCTTTTACGAGTCCCCGTTCATAGTTGTTCATCATCAAGAACCACATAATCGGCAGATGGAGAAGTGCCCATACACCTGCTTTTATTATAAATAAAGATAAAGTGTTAACGGGATATATGATCTTTATTATATATGCAATTGCGCATGAAATAATCATTGGCAAAAGCATTGAAAGGTGACACTCCCTAAAATATCTTACGACATCTAATTTGAGTTTGAATTTATAAATGCAATTCATCAAAACCACGTGTGAAATTGTTAGAGCTAATCCAATGCCTATACCTGCTCCTATTGCGCCATATTTAGGTGCAAGAAGTACAGTAGCTAAAATGCTTATTGCACTGCCTACAGAATATACCAAGGCGCGATATTTAACGTTGTTTGTTGCATAAATCATTTCAGTTCCAATAGCTTGCGTGAAATGTACAAGGGAAGGTACTAAAATAAATATCAAAGCAAGGTACGCTTCTGTTTTGCTTTCGCCTACCCAACAGCGGATAAACTCATCTCCCATTCCGATAATCACTATGGTGCAGGAAGAAACTATCAACAACTGAATTCGCCCTACCTTGATCATCAGATCGGTTATTTTTTGAGGAGACACTTTTGAAATCACCATTTTAGTTACTTGCGGTAAGTACAGATTACTAAATGCAGAGCCGAACAGGCAAATATAATTCTCTATTGAAACAGCAACGGCAAAAATAGCAATTTCAGTCGTGTTAGATACAATGCCCAGCAAGGATGGGATGAACGTAAAGAAAAATCGGTCGGCTATAGTTGCTAACATAACCCAAATTGAAAAACTAAAAATAGCTTTTAGCAAAGCGTTATCTTTATGTTTTAAATTGATTTTTAGTTTTTCTGCTTTTGTTATATACATGAACTTTATTAAGTGCATCGAGAGTGTAATTACTGCATTTAATAAAACTACGATGTATAAACCGCCTCCGAATAACAAAGCAAGAACAATTAGGCTTACAGTTAATATTTTGGCAATTAAATCAAACAGCTTTTGAACGTACAGTCTTTCATAAGCGGTATAGACACCGTTTTGCGGTAAAAATGGGAACGAAAAAACTGACATAAATCCGGCAATAACAAAGATCGTTTTGAAGCGTGTAATTTCAACCTGTGTTAAATTGACATAGATATGCTCCAACAAAAAATACATTGCAAACAACGCAATCAAGACTATACAATCTAATATTAAATAAAGTCTTGTTGTTATGCCTAATAAATTTTTAATTTCGTCATCTTTTTCTTCTGCACGATACTTAGCGACAAATCTTGTGATTGAAGCCCCTATACCGAAATCCAAAACAAAATAAGTCATAACGGATGTCACCAATGTGTACAAGGCATAATCCGAATCCCCTAGCTGGCGCATCAGCCAAGGGGTATATATAAAACCGCTTATTATGTTGAAGAAGATCAATATATATGACACTATGGCACCTGCGCGCACCTGGTTTATCTTGCTTTTTGCCATTCTCTATCCCAGTCCTTTAATACGTTTGTAATACGGTTGCTTTTGCCCCCAAGCCATGTCCTTGAAAATGGGCAACAATGAAAATAGCCGCACCTATTGCTATATGTTTTTCTTTTTTTGTTTTCGCCGTTCGTTAACTTATTTCATCAAAAGCGACTCGTTCAAAAACTTCCAGCTTTCCCCCGCGCGTAGCATTATAAATAGTAAATCCGTTCAGCTTAGAAAATTTATTTGCAGAAATAAAAGCTCTGCTCATCTCAATAACTTGGGGAGGTGTAGTGGCAACGTTTTGATTTTCATCGCCACCAAAATAATTTTTAGTCTCTTTGTTTTCGTTCACGATGTTGCCATCCGCATCAAACTCGACCGCGTAATTATGATCAACACCCAAAAGATAAATTTTGGTAAATCCCATATACACGGCCAATTGCATACAGCTATACGTTACTGTCAGCCCTTCGATAACCTCTTTCTCAATATTTTCGGAGAACTTATAAATGTTTTTCTTGGGTGGAACATATCGCAAAGGTATCCACAGAATATTTGGCATTTCTTTTGTAATATTTTTGCATTTTTTATACTGAGATATAGCAATAAAAGCCAGCTCTGATTGACGAATAGTTGATGGCAATTCTTCTTGTATGCTTTCTAATACCGTTCCGTCCTGGCAAGCATAAAAAGTAGGCCGCCATTCAGTTTCTCCGTAGATTTTAAAAATACGGTTGCTTGCAAAAGTATATTCGTTTTTTAGATGATCAAGATCGGCTGCTGTTAAACTTGGACCGTTTCCTATGATAAAGCAACGGTTACCTTTATATGCATCTTTTAATTTGATCAATTCATTTTTGGTGTCGTTGTATACTTTGGGCGGTATATTTTTTATGTCTTTTTTTAACTGAAGTTTATAGTATAACGTGCGGAGTAAGCGCAGCCTGCGCAATAATTTTTTTAATTTCATGGTTTCCTCATTTATACGTGTCTCTTTGATATTTCTTTTGTGTGAATTTGTGTATAAAATTATATAATCCAATTGATTTAAGAATTGACTTCGTTTTGATTTTTAGTTGGCGTTTAAATCTTCCCCATGGTGAATATGACGAATATTTTCTCAAAACGAAAGAGTAACCTTTTTCATAATAATCTATCCAAAAATTTTCCCTATTTATATTCATTTTAGCTGGATGCTTATGATTATCTCTAAAAGCATCTTGTAGGTTGCTTTCTCGTAAATCAAGCGCATTTTTTACTCTATCAAAGAAAGTTTCTGCTTTGGCTGTATTTAAAATCAGCAAGGAAGTGCCTTTGTTGTCGTCAAAGTCTTGCATACAAAGCTCTATTCCCCAATAATCGGCAATTGAAATGTCAGCCATTCTAGGAAATCCGGTATAGGCGCATCTATAGCAACTTGGACGAATTGTTAAATGCGCATAAAATAAGTCCTTGTGATTCTGCGACAACTTGCTTTTATATTCGTTCTTACCATTTTCCAAGAAGAAATGCTCGTTATGACCGTGCCATCCCGCCGCTTTGGATCTGTGCTTGTAAGCTACAATCTTGGATTTTCTCTCTTTTTCTATAAAGGAAATGTGTTCCTTCCACATCAAAGGGCTGGGCGCGCCATGGCATATAATTTCACATAATATTAGGTTTTGGTTTTCTGCCAGTGTGCCTAAAAAAGTCACTAATCCTGCGATTTGGCAAGGTGTTCCCGTGAAAAGCACTTCTTTCTCGGAAAGCAGGTCTTCCTTTACCTTGAAAAAAACATCGTTTGTTTTGCTTTGTGCATATTTAGAGTCTTGGAATTTTTGACAGTCAGCCAAATTTTCAGTTCTTTCGTGAAGTACATTGAACTCCTTGTCGTGTGCCACGCCGTAGACAGCACCGCCATTTTTTATGACCTCGGTTGCGAAAGCAAAAAACATTCCCCCAGAGGTACTGCGCATACGTGTTTTTTCATCTTTATTTTTTGCGGCGAACACTAAGGGTTCTCGCACAATACGGGGTTTCAAATTATGTATTTGACATACTTTTTGGCATTTCCCGCAATTAATGCATAACGCAGTGTTAATATGTGGATATAAAAATCCTTCCTCATCCGCCTGCATCTTTAATGCTCCTGCCACACATGCATTTTCACATGCTCCACAGCCATAGCACTCGTTTTTATTTAAATATAGTTCCATATAATCCCTATCCGTTTATTGCTTGTAATAAAAATTCAATAGATTCTTTTCTTTTGGCTTCTATCATCTTATTTGCATTCTCATAATTCAAAGTATCCAAGGAAAACTCAACATCGGTTTTTACATAAATAATTGCTTCTTCCAAATCAATAAGCTTTAAATACTCTACCATGCGCGTGTGGCGAGCTTTATTTCCTTCCAAAGATGCATTAATTGGGACATATAGCTGTTTATTAAAGTTGGTTGCAAATGCAGTTCCGTGGAAAGAATTTGTTACCACATATTCTGCATGTAAAAATAAACTCAAAAAATCTTCAGGCCCGGCAGTTGCTCTAAAATCGATGCCTCTTTTCAACTTATAATGTTCTTTAAAGCCTAAATTAATTATCTTCAAACCTTTGTCACGAGAAATTTTTTCTGATATTTCTTTGATTGCTTTACAAACAGCTTCATCCCCTGGCATATAATAACATAATATATACGGTTCTTTTTCGGAGTTGCTTGATGCCATCTGTCGCCACTCGTCTTTGGTAAGCAATAAAGTGGGGTCTAAAACTGTTTTGCACTCTTTTTTTATTAATTCCTCGGCAAGTATTCTTCCGCTTTCTTCTCGAACTCCGATGCTATCAAACCTAGTTAGGTATCTTTGATATGTTTCTTTTTTTGAATTTGGCAATTCACCTTTCCCAAAGCTTGAAGCATAAGCTATTTTTTTCTTTTCGTCGGGAGCAAAGGCCAATAGATAGTTATAGTCGTCAATGATTACATCCGGATTCCAAATTTGATCGCTACCTGAGATATACGCGTCATAGGTTGGAACATTTTTCAGTAGGCTTTCTTTTGAATCCCAATTTTGCTTGGATTTCTTTAAGTATCTCGCTCTAAAACCTTGGAATTTCTTCTTTTTTTTGTTTCCGATAATTAGCGGGATTAATATTTTTTGCCGCAAAAGATATTTGAGTTTGGCTACATTTGATAGACCGTTAAAAACTCTATTTTTGTCGTTATAATCAAGGTTTTCGGCATCAAATCCCAGGGAATTTAGTTTTTGGTTTAACGCTGTAGCTTGAAGGGTAGCTCCGTAATTGTCACCCTGCAAGGTTATTATTCCGATTTTTTTCATTTTGCTCCTCACTTGCTCGGCTTTCAATAATTCCCATAACTAACATTAAATAAAAGGTACTATGCGTAAAATAAACACCGCTATAGAGGCCTACAACAACAAAAAACACTAAAATCATTGCATATATTGAAGCATATTTGGATTTGAGTTTGTAGAGCTTTAAAAACCTAACAACCATGCTGGTAATCAGAATTATATAAAGCATCAAGCCGATAACTCCGAAAGTATATAAAAACTCCAATACCTCATTGTGAACACCGCCACGTGCGCCACTACCGATGCCAAACATTAGCTGTAAAAAGTTTCTACTGTTGATTTCTGTAATGGCTGTCGCATATTTTTCACTTCTCGATGATCCGTACATCAATTCTTCTGCCGAGAATCTATGGCTTAGAAATCCGTCTGTTATTGAATCGGCAATAATGAAAGCTAAAATGCCCAAAATTATTATTGCGGCCAGTTGCCCAATTTTTTTCAGTGCAGTTTTGCCTTTGCGGTTATCAATTAATATCGATACTAACATCATTAACGGCAAGATGATGATTGCCCCTCGCTTCATTGAGGCTACAGTCATTACAAAAATAATCAGCAATAAAACGTTACGCAATTTTTTGTTTTCCAATAAGTAAATAGCAGGAACAAAGACGATCACTCGGTAAACCAAATTTAAAACTGTAGTTTCATCATGCATTGCATTACTCGTAATTAAAACTGAAATAAATTGCCAACAGTAATAGAAAAGCATTGCCACGATAAAAAACATAAGTTGCTTCTGCTTATAAATGTTATTGCGTGGATAATAATATCCAAAAAACAACGCCAATAACCACCAAAGAGACAAACCTGTATGAGTTAAACTTGTCCACATGTTTGACGAGCCAAACAAATTTCCTAACATAAAGTTGTCAAATGCAACCCATATTGTTATAACTGCAAGTATGCCCGTTGGAGCTATAATTTCTCCGCCAAAGGAAAAAATTCTATACAGAAAGTACACTCCTAATAAGGCGATTATGCTTATTAAGGCTACATATACCATACTTCTGTTTCCTTGAGCCTGATAAGCATTTGTACTTGTTGCCATATCGTTAACGGAATATAGGACAACGGCAACCATCAAAAGATACAAGAAAGGGAAAAACTTAGACTGTGGTTTTTGAGTCATAAATTCGGCTCCTTAAAAACTTGAATTACCAATTTCCATTTTTGAATACGAATTCAGCAAAATCAAAATCAATGGGATTATCGATGTCTGTTGCTTCAATTTCGTCTATTGCGTAGATCCACGGTTTTTCACCTACTACGTTTTTGCAATTGATCATTTTTTCTCTTGAAATGATATTAATAGCGAAATTGAGCGCATAATAGTCGGGTAGATCCTGACTTCTCGGTTGATTTTTTAAATCGTAATTAACCGGCATGTTGTCCAAAAACATAAACTCTTTTACAAGATGCGCAGAGTTTAGCGAATCAAACTCTGTCATGCTTTTATAGGCTTCTATTGCTTCTTCTATTGTTTCGTCTTTAATGAGAGGATTCGTTACGTTTATGTATGCTATAACGTCGCAATCACAATTCTCAGCCATGTTTTTATATACCTCGCTCATGGAAACGGAATTGCTTGCATAATATTGATCTCTTTTTACCGTCTCGCATCCCATTCTTGCTGCAATTTCCAACATAGTATCATCATTGCTGTTTACGATAATCCCGTCTAAGCCCTTAATTCTCTTTAGCTGAGCCAGCTTTAATTCTAAAAGCGTACTTCCGGCAAAGGGACGAATATTTTTATTCTGTACTCTCATGGAACCTGAACGTACTGCTACCAATGCTTTAATTTTCATAATAGTTCCTCTTTAATTTTTATTTTACACAATTATCTTTATACCATTTCAGATATTCTTCTAATCCCGATTCCAAAGAAACATCTGCTGTAAAACCTAAAAGCTTTTCGACCTTATTTGTATTAGCTTTACAGTGTTTAACATCTGCGGGGCGCTCAGGTGCATAAACAATGCCCACCTTTTTTTGCGCAATTTCTTGCATAACTTCTGCCAAATAATTAATAGTAATGCTACCCCCACTACCCAAGTTATATACATCGGTACCTAAGGAGCTATTTGCTGCCAAATAGTTTGCTCTTGCAACGTCTTTGACATTTAAAAAATCCCTTGTTTGCATACCATCACCATAAATTAAAATGGGTTCATTTGAATAAATTTTCTTAGCAAAAATAGGAATTACGTTCCCATATAAGTCAAAGCGTTGATTTACTCCATAGATGTTGAAATACCTCAAACAAACACTTGTAATATTATAAATTCCACTATATGCGAGGATCATTTTTTCAGCAGCCAGCTTACTCACACCATATGGTGAATCTGCATTTTGAGGATGATCTTCGGCAATGGTTGGGGTAAGCAATTCTCCAAATATTGCAGCGGAAGATGAGTAGACAATCTTAGGCACATCTTGTTTGTTCATTCCTTCTAAAACATTGATCGTGCCTAATAAATTCGTTGCTGAGTCTAAAATAGGATCGTTCAACGATTTTTGCCTGCCAACGCAAGCCGCCAAATGAAACACGACATCTTTACCTTCACATGCCTTTTCTACAACTTTACCGTCGCAAATATCTCCGTTTATAAATTGAATTTCTTTCTTTTCGACTTTGTCTTGAATATTAATGTAATGTCCGGAAGAAAGATTATCAATTACCGTAACCTCGTGTCCTTTCTCTAAAAGCAATTTGACAATATTTGAGCCAATAAAACCCGATCCACCTGTAACTAATGCCTTCATATTTAATCTCCGTTTTCGTTTTCTATATTTAACCAAGGACATTGAGGTTTTTCCGTTTTGTTGTAAAACGTATAATCTAAAATATCCATAAAATATTCACCAACAACATCACATTGGATTCTGTGACGATAGTTTTTTGCATTCATTTTCCATTGCGCAACCATTTCAGGTTTTTTTATAGCAGTTTTTACCGCAGTTTTAAATTCTGAAACACTATATGCAGATACGACCATACCCGCATTTGCGGCTATAATCATCTCGTCGCTAACCGCTTCGTTTGTTGTAATAACAGAGATGCCAGCATTCAAGGCTTCATTTAACTGAGAATTCCAACCGTCTACTTTAGTGGGTGTGACGTAAATATCATAGTCTTTCATTCGAATACCAACTTCATGGGCAGGCCATACTCCTAAAATAGATACATTTTTTTGTTTTTCTGCCCACGCAAACACTTCGTCTCTTTTATCTCCATAACCACCAACCAAATCCAAGTGCCACGAATCGGTTGGTAATCCTTCAAAAGACTTCATTAAAACATCTAAGGCTCTCGTCGAATAATTTAATCGTCCCACATATAAAAACCGCATAGGATCATTCATTTGTACGTCACCATCCAAACTGAGCGTTTTTAATATAGGACAATACATGAACGAAAACACCTTGTCTTGAGGCCATCCGCTTTCTTCGAACAACTCTTTCCCCCAAACCCCTAACGGAATTACAGCGGCTACGTAATCTTTGTATTCCAGATATTTCTTTTTATATTTGATAGGGATTAAAGTCTTTCTCAACCATTTTTTGAATGAATAACCCCTCCTTGGGACCAAAGGCTTTTCGCTATGTACCGCTAATTTTATTCCTGCTTTTTTTACGTAGGGTGAAATTTTGCTCTCTATCGTACTAAAAAAGCCGTTCATAATGTGTACAGCATTAGGATATTTTTCAAAAATGTTCCTGATATATTCATCCGGGTTTTCTTGCTTTGAAAGATAGACCATTTCCGCCGCGCCGTATTGAGCATCGTCCCAACCGATTAGTTTTCTATGCTCGGGAAATTCGTGATCAGCGATAAAAATGACTTTATTCCCCCAATGCTCCGACACATAATTAAACGCGCCTTTGCTTACATGGGGCGGCTGATCAAACCAAAAAATCAACTCGTTGCGTTTGCTCATTTTATACTCCTAAGATTTTTTCATATAAGTCAATGTATAACTGATAATTCTTTTCTTTATCAAATAGCTCCGCGCGTCTTAAACAAGCTTCGCCGGGAAGATTTTGTTCCTTTAACTCTGTAATTGCACGCTTCAATCCCTCGTAATCGTTTTTCTCCACGATGCGACCGCAAGTTTTATCCACAAGCTCAGGCGAAGCGGTAGTATTTGATACTATTACGGGGGTTCCGCATGAAAGCGCTTCTGCAGTTACTAAGCCAAACGTTTCCTCGAACGAAGGATTTAAAACTACGTCTGCGGCCGAATAAAACTCAACAAGCTGTTGGACGTCCTCGGTACGCTCCAATGCAATGATATTTTTAGGCAAGCTATTGAGTTCTTCTTTTTTAAACCCAATCATTACCAAGGCTTCGTCTTCTTTTAACTCCTGAGATAATTTCAGAAAATAGGACAAGCCTTTCCTTTCTGACCAGGTATCTGATACTCCAAGCATCATAAACCTATCGGTGATTCCTAAACTTTCCTTTATATTGCTTGGCGTGGGTTTAAATACGTTGCGGTCTATCCCGTTATAAATGCGTACCACGTCGTATTTTGACAAGAATGACTGCTCAGCTTGTCCCTTTAACCAATCCGAAACAGTTACTATCGTCATGTTTTCCGGAAGAGTTAAAAGCGCCTTTTTTTGTCTGTAATTTCTTCTCGAATTATCGAACAAAAAACTATTTGGATATTCTTTCTTTTTGGGACAGTTACAACATTCAGTTTTCCATTTCTCACAGCCGATGTAGTCGGAATATACACAGTGTCCGGTATAGGGCCAACAATCGTGTAATGTCCAAACTATAGGAATGCTTTTTGGGGATAAATAATTAAAAAGCAACTTAATGTTTAAATAGTATCCATGAAGATTATGGAGATGAATTATATCGGGCCGATAGCCTTCTATGGTAGATATTAATTCTTTCGTAGCTTTCTTTGACGCAAAGCCCTGCCTGTCAAAAAACCTCGTTTTGAAAACGTGATATAAGGTGGAAAAATCAGAGCCGATTTTTACGGCATCAATATTTTCAGGGGCGGTGTATCTACCGAATGCAACTTTGCCTTCGTGACCTCTCCCAGGCAATAAATTATGTATGTCTGCGACGATTCTACCGGTGCTTCCGCGCCCGCAAACTGTATTGATTTGCAAAACCCTCATGCTTTTAACTTAACCTTTTCTGTTTATTTTTCAAACTTTGCTTTGGCTTCCTCAAGAATTCGTGCGATTTTTGCGGTACAGCTGTTTCTGGTTAAATGTTCCTCTACATAGTCGCGTGCGTTTTGCCCTAAATGCTCGCATCTTACTTTATCCTTACTGAGCGCTACAATGTTGTCACGCAACGCTTGCGCATCTTCTGCCGTTGCAAACAATCCACATTCGTTTTCCTTTGTCAGGCGCTCTAACATTGTATCTTTGTCAAAGCATACCAATATGGGTTTTTCGCATGCCATAATGCTCCACGTTTTGCTGGGCAACGCATTACCTCCTGTTCCTGCTTTGCAAGTTACAACGGAAGCATCTCCCAAACTATATACCTCGCTAACTCTCTCGTAGGGTTGCAATGGATACGTGTGCACGTTTGTTAAGCCTTTTTCCATAATAGACGCCTCTATGGCTTCTTTATTGGCGCCGTCTCCCAAAATATAAAAACCTATTTGAGGATTGTCTTTTAATAACTCAGCCGCTTCAATAACCGTTTCTACGGATTGTGCACGTCCGAGATTTCCTGCATATACAATTGAAAAATCGTATTGCGGAATATTCAGTTCTGTTATTAGACGGTTATCTTCTTTTTTAACCGGGTGTATAATTTCTTCATCTACCCAATTATACACAACCTCTATTTTGGACGCAGGTACTCCCTTGGATAAAAGATTATCGCGCATTTCCTCGCTTATGACAATGATTTTGTCGGCGCTTTTATATGTACTGCTTGCGATTTTGCTACCTATCTTCCAAAGGAAAGAGCCTTCCTTGGTAATTCCCGCCGTTACCATAGAATCTGGAAAAATATCTTGGGCGTTATAAACAAAGGGGATTTTCTTTTTTTTCTTGATTGACGCAGCGATTAGACCCAAAAATGGGGGAGTGGTTCCCACAAAGATCAAGTCCATATCTCGGCTCTTGCATCCGATACGCCACTGCTTCCAGGCGCAGAGAAAATATCTTCCCGTTTTGGCAATCAACGAGTGCTTTTCTCTCATCATCTTGTATCGATGGATTTTTAATCTTCCGTCAATTTTTTCTTCTTCCATTGAAGTATTATCTCGTACTTCTTGCGAAATGCCTCGCGTTGGCGTTGGCGTAAATAGATGTACGGTGTGGCCACTTTTTGCCAAATCTTCCGCGGTATTGGCATCCAAAACGATACCGGCTGCAATTTCCGGCTCGTAATAAGATTTTAATATTAAAATATTCATTTCGTTTTTCTTGTTTTGATTAGGATTCGTAGTTTCATTCGTCAACACTGATTGTCGCTTCCTGGTCTACTAAATTATTCGTTTGTTTTTCCTGCGCTTGTTCTTCATGCACTTGCGCTACATCTTCAGCTTTGTTTCGATAAACGCTATTCGGTTTTAAAACGGTTTGTATAGTCTTAAATAAAATTTTGATATCAAGCCAAAAACTTACATGTTCCGCATACCAAGCATCGGTCATTCTTTCTTCATGGCTCGCCATCTGATTACGACTATAAGCTTGCGAATAACCCGTTATCCCAGGTAAAACTTTTAATTTCTTTTTTTCTTCTTCAGTAAATGACGCTAATTGCATATCCAATACAGGACGCGGTCCTATAAATGACATGTTTCCTTTCAGAACATTAAATATTTGCGGAAGCTCGTCAATACTGGTCTTTCTTAACCATTTACCCACTCGAGTTTGACGCTCGTCCTTTTCAGAGTTGTATGTACTTCCATCAGGATTCAAAAGGTTCGGCGCATTAACTTTCATCGAACGGAATTTATACATGTTGAAAATTTTTTCATTCTTTCCTACTCGTTTAGACACATAAATAATCGGTCCTTTATCGTCAAAATATATAATAGGTGCGAGAATAATAAATATCAATAAAAGGAACGGCAAAGCGATTAAACCAAACAAAACATCAAAAAACCTTTTAAAAAAATGCTTATACATAATTTATTTTCTCCCAATCTTTCAACACATCTACAATATATTGCATGTGTTCCTCATTATATCTTTGGTCACAAGGAATGGTAATACAATGTTCTGCAAGCCAAGACGTTTCTTCAAATCTTTCCGTTGCTTGATTCTGTCGCCAATGAATATTACAGTAAATATCATGGGAAATCAAATAATTAATTAAGGAGTCCCGGTGTTCGCAAGCAATTACCATTCCTAACGGCACTAAGTCGTCCGTAGGTTCCACAAAGGCTTTGATACCGCTTATCTCTTGTAATTTCTCATATAAAATGCTATAATTCTTTTTTCTAATATTAACAACTCGTTCTATGTCTATATTGGGAAACAATCTTTGAGAAATTAAAGACATTTCGCGAATCTCATAATCCGAAAACAGGCTTTCCATGCCCCTTTTAGAAAAATCCAAAAAGTCTTGCTTGTTTAACGATTTATCTTTCAAATAACAAGTCTTCATAAGCTGCGCAACAAAATAATATAAAGAATAATCATTTGCCGCACTGCCTTTATCAAACTTTGACATTTTCTCTTTCGTTACCAATATCGCTCCATCTGGAATCTCTACCCATTTTCTTAAGCTTGCAAGAATATAATCTCCAAACCCAAATCTAAACGACTGTGAAGACAAAGCCGCTAAAGTAATATCCTCTATAATGACTATACCATTTTTTTTCCATTGCTGAAAAATTTCTATAATATTTGGAGATAATGGAACACCAAAGAACTGGATGCAATAAAACACCGAATTTGCAGTTAAAGTCAAGTTTTTTAACGTTTGTTCGAGTAGAGACATATCTTTCTCAATCGGATAGAAATAAATATCCACCCCGGCGCGATTTGCCGCTTCGTAAATGGAAGAACAACAAAATGCAGGCAACCATAAGTCAATGCTTCGCCCTTTTTCCATGCTTAACTGTCTAAGCAAAACTTCAATTACGCTTCTACCCGTATTAAATAAGGAATAGTTCCATTCTCCGCTCTTCATAAACGGCAAGCAAGTCTCTTCTCCCCTACTTTTATTAAAGAGTTCGCGAAGATCAATTTCAAAAATACTACCTATCTCCATAATATTTTCATTTCTTATCCTCGTATAATAGATTCATCAATTTCCTTTAAAGCGTTTTCTGCAAGACATGTCGCCTCTGCTACGTCCTCGGCAATCGCTACAATGTAACCGCAACCATCTAAATTGGTATGATATTCATTGATTGTTTCACCAATTTTTAAATGGTGCTCTATCGTTACCGCATGCTTCTTTTCTATCTCTTCAAAATTTGGCAATTCACAAATTTTTCCGGGTGTTAATGCCAGCAATCGCGTCACCACCGCTTGGGGATTTTTTGTTGGCTGAAGATTTATCTGATCTCCAACCGTAGCCTTAACCAAATTACCCAAATAATCAACGCCTGTACCTGCTTGGATAATGTGGGAACCTATAAGATTTCCGCCCATTCTTGCACCAACATCTACGATATGTATTTTTTGATCATCGGTAATCAACAAATCCATATTCACCGAGCCAAACGTTACGCCTAAAGCTTGAATTGCTTTCTTAACGCTATTTTTTATTTTGTCTTCAAACTCCTTGCTGAACTCGGAAGGCATCTGATGACCAAGTTCCGCATAATAAGGCGGCGCCGTCATTTTCTTTTTCATAATGCCCATGACGAGAATTTCGTCATTGCAAACCAGGGATTCCACCCCGTACTCTCTGCCTACAATGAAGCTTTCAACAACCGCTTTTCCTGTTAAAGAAGTGTTGATTGCATACTGAATAGCATTATACAATTCGCTTTCGCTTTCAACCTTTGATGCGCCGCGGCTTCCTGAACCATCGCACGGCTTTACCATTACGGGGTAGCGGATTGAATCTTTTATTATCTTTGCTTCGTCTGTGCTGCTGATTTCATAGGCTTGTTCGGTATCATCTGCATTTGACTCAAACAAACACTTTCGAACTTGATATTTGTTTTTTATCAACGATGAGGATTTTATTGAATTGCCGAGAAGATGTAGTTCGTCTGCTATGTAACTTGTCGTTAAAACTCCATAATCGGTAGCCGCGGTGATAACGCCGTCTATTTTTTTACTTTTAGCATAATGCAAGCATGCTTCTTTATCCGTAATATTTATTGTTTCATATTCATCGGCATATTTATATCCTTCAGCTTTGGGATTTCCGTCTATGCAAAGAACATAATAGCCTAATTGTTTTGCTTTTTTTATTACAAAGGCTTGTAAAAAGCCTGCACCTACTATCAAAATTTTTTTCATTACAAATACTCTTTTAAAATTTTTGTGAATTTATCTACCACATAATTTATTTCCTCACCTGCAGGCGTCGTGTGCAAGGGAAGGGTCATCTCGTTTGCGAACAAACTGTACGCGTTGGGGAAGTTCTTGATGTCAAAGTCGAGATTCTTATACGCTGTGTGCATAGGCAACGGCTTGTAATGCACGTTGCACGCGATGCCTGCCTCTGCCATTTTTATAATTATCTCGTTGCGCTGCTCAAGAGTAACACCGGGCACGCGGGTAATGTAAAGATGCCCCGAGGAAACGTGTCCGTCGGTGTAGTGGTCTAAGGTTTCTATGCAGAGTGGCTTGAAAGCAGCGTCGTAGGCGTCGATTATTTCCTTGCGGCGCTTAAGCATAGCGGGATATCTTTCGAGCTGTGCAAGTCCTATGCCGCCCATAACGTCCGTCATATTGCACTTATACCAAGTACCGACGATGTCGTATTCCCACGCGCCAAGCTGAGTCTTAGCGAGAGCGTCCTTGCTCTGACCGTGGAGGCTGAACAGCTGAAGCTGACGGTATATCTCCTCGTCGTCGATGCCGGGGATAGTTCTCCATGTAAGCGCGCCGCCCTCTGCAGTCGTCAAATTCTTTACCGCATGGAAGGAGAAGGAGGAGAAGTCCGCAACGCTTCCGATTGGCTTTCCGTTCCACCATGCGCCAAATGCGTGCGCGGTGTCTGCCATGATAGCAACTCTGCCGAGAGCCTCCTGGATCTTGCTCGCGGGTTTAAACAATTGCTTCTTTTCTTCGACGATAGCGAAAAGTCGGTCGTAGTCGCAGGGAACTCCTCCGATGTCTACGGGGATAATCGCCTTGGTGCGCTCGGTAATAGCCTTGGCTACCTTGTCGTAATCCATCTCGGGAGAATTCTTCTGCGAATCCACCAAAACGAGCTTTGCTCCAACGTGGCAAACGATGGACGCGGATGCTGTGTAAGTATAAGCGGGGACTATGACCTCATCTCCCTCGCCGATGCCCAATACTCGCAAAGCCATTTCTGCACACGCAGTCTGGGAATTTAAGCAAACGGCGCGGTTTACTCCGCAAAAATCCGCTATTTTGCGTTCAAATTCTTTTACCTTGGGTCCTGTTGTGATCCAGCCGGATCTTAACGCCTTGGCAACCTCTTCGATTTCAAATTCGGACATATCGGGCGGTGAAAATGGAATGTTCATAATCAAATCTCCGTAGTTTTAAATAATAATTTTAGATAATATATATTATAATACATTATATATTATACACCCTAATTTTCGCATTGTCAAGACTTGTAAGTCAATTAATAAAAATAAACAATTTTTTGTTCTTTTTCGACAAAAAATATGGGATTTTTATTGTAAGCGCTCTGTGGCTTGAAGGGTAAAAATCAGCGCTCAGGGAACGCAAAAAAGCACACCTTTCGGTGTGCTAATCACGGCAACGCCGTGTATGGAATCCGTCAGATACGGAATGGAATCAATGCGTAGCATTGTATGGCATCAAGCCGCAAAAGGCTTCGTTTGATACGCGCTTCGCGCGATGCCATACGCGACTGTGCCGCAATTCCATACAACGCGCGAGCGCGTTGATGCCATACCAAGCCTGCGGCTTGGATAAAAATAAGGGATATCCCGAGTGGGATATCCCTTATTTTTGGCGGAGAAGGAGAGATTTGAATTTGTGTGCCGCCGTCCTATTCGTCTTATTTGTCTGCGAAAACAAACAAAACGGGCAAAATAGGGCAATTTTTCTCGATTTCTGAAGCCACAGCTCTCCTGTATTCAGATTCCGTAAAAATCGTAAGGGATTTTGTATGAGCAAATCCCTTATAAAAAGAAAGACCACGGCTCGCTGTGAGCCGTGGCTATCTGTTATTATATTATCTAATCGACAAATTGGAATTGGTTTTAATAATACACTCTATATTTGTTTATCATTTAAAATACGAATACCTTCCACAACACCAAATTGGTATGTATTCATAAATATCCCTTTTTCCTTAATATAGTAAACCTTGTTATTGTTAATCAAAATAGGAACAAAGAATTTCTTATATTTATAGGGGTGTACTTTCACATCTAAAATGGTTGCTTTTATGTAATTTTTTATTATATCAATGTTTTCTTTAACATTTTCATTTACAAAAACATATCCGATATTGTAAGTTGTCATTCCTTTACCGAATTGTTCTAAAATTTCTTGAATATCAATCAGTTCGTTTGTTTTGTGTATTGTCGCATAATAGTGATTAACTATATTTCCATCACCACAGTTTTCATCAACCACTTTGTGGAAAACCTCTTTTATATTTATATAACCACATCCTATTAATTTGCTCGTAAGATCGCTCTCGCATATAGATATATCAATGATTGAAAAATCTAAATTATCGATTTGTTTGTTTAGTTTTTTTACATCATAATTTACGAGTTCTTTGTAATTTATAGCGATAAAGATAATAGCAAACACCAAAGAAATGCAGGAAAAAGCAATAAGTATATAGAAAGCAATCAAATTATGTTCTTTAATGAAAAGTCCACCCAAAAACAAAGTTAAAGTTAACACGAGCAACAAAGCAAAAATAATGAAAGTAATAACATATTTTTTAGTTGTCATAATTGTTGATGCCTTTTTCATTTTAATACCCCACTCGCTAAATTCAAGTTTATCTAACAGTTATATTATATCATAAAATCCCCACAATGTAAATAGGGCGACCTGAGTTTTCACCCAAACCGCACTTCTTCACTATTCACTATTACCTATTACTTGCCAAAAATCGACAAGAGGGTTTTAGTGAAGAGTGAAAAAGTAAAATCGACAAGCTTCTGACGAAACTTGTTGATTTTTGGCGGAGAAGGAGAGATTTTTGAACTCACGCGGACGCTTTTATATGCTGTTTCTGTTTATCTCCCCTGCGTCCGCACTGCATAATTTCCGCAAGCGGAAATTTGCGGAGCTCTGCATCGTGGCTTTTTTCGGCAAAAACAAAAGGATGCCACTCTCGTGACATCCCTTTGTTTTTGGCGGAGAAGGAGAGATTTGAATTTGTGTGCCGCCGTCCTATTCGTCTTATTTGTCTGCATAGTCGGTAAAAATGGGAGTTTTTATGCCTTTTTCGTCTTATTTGTCTTATTTTTCTTATTGATTTGAAAAATCGTAAGGGATTTCGTATGAGCAAATCCCATATAAAAAGAAAGACCGCACAACATCTGTTTTGATGTGTACGGTCTTATCTTAAGCCATAAGCTCTTTAAGCATTTTAATACGGTCATTCATATTCTTTGCACTTTTTATTTTTGCTTCCTCTGTTTCGTGAGCGTAAACTCTCAATGTGAAATTTTCCGTGGAGTGACCGAGATTTTTTTGCACCACACTCACAGCATCTCCACTCTCAAGTGCTCTTGCGGTGTAATTGTGTCGCAAATTATGGAAACGTTCTTCTGGCAATCCAATCTTTGCGACACTCTTCTTGAAATGTTTGCGAGCGGTACAATGCGTGAAGTGCTTGCCGAACGCATTTTCAAAAATGAGGTTGGGAAACGGCTCATACCAAAGATCGCCTGCTCGTTTGCGTTGCTCTTTTTGTTCTTCAAGACGAGAGCGGAAAATCTCCATAATCTCATCATCAACGCAAAGGTAGCGAATCTTGTCATTTTTAACGGGAGCAATCTTGTATAGATTTTCGTCATCATTGTCGGTGTTTTCTATAATTTTACAATCGCGTTTTTTGAGCAATTGTTGCCTAATGGTAACAACATTTTTCTCCCAATTGATACAATCCCAAGTCAACCCCAAGACTTCTCCTTGACGAAGCCCCATAAATAACGCAATCAAATAAACTTGATTATATGTATCGTCTTTAATAGCTTTTAGCAATTCTACAGTTTGACTGTCGTTAAGAGTTTTTATCTCGATTTGCTTTAACTTGGGTAATGTTATACCGTCTGCAGGATTTTTCGCTAAATATCCCAAGCCAACTGCCTTGTCGAGTACCGTGTGTAAAACTCCATGAATACAATAGATGGTTTTAGGAGCAAGAGCCTTGTGCGTTTCTGTTTTGCGACCAAGACTATCGATAAACACTTGTACGGCAGGGTGAGTTAATTTGCAAAGCTTTATGTTCCCAAGAGCAGGGATAATGTGCAATCGCAACCGATCCTCATAGGATTTCTTTGTCAATTCTTTAAGACTTGATGTATGGTAATTGAGATAAAAGGTTGCCCATTCCTTAAATGGCATTTTGTTGGGCGACACGTATGTACCCTCATTGATTTGGTTGAGCGTTTTGATTCTAAACTCGTTAGCTTCACGCTCGGTCTTGAAGCTCTTGCTACGCTGAATTTGCTTGCCCGAAAGGTCAAATCCCTCGGTATAGCGTACCTCGTAACTGCCGTTGCTTCTCTTGCGG
>JAZOWN010000037.1:0-79362 GCA_045659245.1 Eubacteriales bacterium | reverse complement strand
TGTCTGATTCTGACCTATCAAGCCAAAATCTCCATCCTCAAAGGACAGCAGATCGCGCGAGACGTTCTTCAGCATAGCGCGTATTTCTTTCTTGGAATATACCTTCTCGTGGTTCTCGTTTGCAAAATTCTTTACTTGCTGCGCAGAAGATTTTTTGGAATATTGCAATTTGGTATTGACATTTTCGGAAATTTCGGGTATACTATTCGTAGAGGATTTATCGTTAATACTTGCCAACCACTCATACAGTTGGGGATTAACTTGCGATAAGTCCTCTTTCTGATATTCAAGACCTATAGCATGATTCTGTATAAGATTTTTTAGATAATTATCTTTAGCACTAAAAGCAGACACGACAAGATTGTATTTGTCATGTTTGGAATTTATATCCTTTACAGTATTCAGCTCAACCGAAATAATGCCGTTTTGCTTTCCCATACTTGATAGATCGGCCAGTACGTTTATTCTACCATTTCCTAATCTTATTATCGCATCATGATTAGCAATAAGTCGCGGCAGGTTACTAACAATATCCTTACCAAGGTTGTGATAATGCCCCTCCAAACAACCTTTTTTTCGAGTGGCAAGATAGAGAGCATCAAATCGTATTATTACTTCAAGATCTTCTGCACCTTTAACGTGATTTAGTATCGTTGCCGGTGTATTCTTCATTACGGATACGAAATTACCTTCCGTTGCATTACTCTTAGCTTCCTCATCTGTCATTTGAAGAATATCGTTTACGTTACTCGCTAAAGATTTATCATTCATTCGAGAAAACTGTATCTTCTTTGACTCCTCATCATCCGCAACGATCTTACCGTCAACGTAACGCTTGCCGGCGTTCTCCACGGCGCTCATAAAGAGCTTTTCCGCATTCTTGAGCCTCTTATACTCCGCTCGGGCTTCGGGACTCTTGCGCGACTCCAGAGCTACAACGGCATCCTGTATTTTGTTGATTACCTTTGCGGCAAGCGTTTCATTTCCGCGCACAAGTCGATCAATAAATGCACCGTCCGTTCCGACACTGTCCTCTGCTATGCTTGCGATAAGCTCCGATGCAAAATCACCGTCGCGAACGCTGTCGGATTTATTTTTTAATTCAGTATTGACATTTTCGGAACTTTCGGGTATACTATCTACAGAAGAGCTGTTTTTAATCGCGTTACCTACGGGGCGCGACAAACCGGTAGTTGACTGGTTGGCAGCTCTTTTATCTTTTGTTATATCATAGATATGATATTTCCCATCGTTTTTGGCGCGGCCTACGTTTACCACAATATGATAATTATGGTTTTCAAAATTCACTATTGCTGAATAATACAAAAATTGGTTAAATTTATTATGACGTACCGAATCCGTTTTTGAAAAAAGCTCCGCCTTTTCAACTATCTCTTTGAGATTGGCTAATTCTGCGGTTTTGATATCATCAGCCTTATGTGAAAGCTCCTGTGCGTCGCGCTTATCCATTATTGCACGTCTACCATCAGATAAAGTAAATTCCTGACCGTAAAACTTTTCAACAAGATAGTCGCGAATAACCGTATATTTTGATTTATCGGAGCTCTCAATTCTTTTTGCAAGCTCACTGTCAGCTTCAATGGTAATAACGTTTTGAGGCGTTCCCCCCTTTGAATACTGCACCTGCGGCTCGCTGCCGAAATCCCTCTCCACGTTTTCCCTCGTAAAACCGTATGCGTTGCCCTCTGCCGTCAGCTCCGATGCCTTGCGTGCGGCTGCTTCGGGATTTGAGGATAGCAGAAACCTTGCGAATTTATTATATTCCGGGCTTCCCTCCGTAAAGTGCGTCAGCTCGTGTATAAGCGTAGGTGCCCAGCCGCCGTTCTCGAGCAGCTCGGCGGATATGTATATATTTTTCCCCTTTACTGTAACGCCGTTGAAATCCGCGCCCGCGTTTACGATAGCAATATTAAAGTTATCCCCGGATACGGAGTTCAGGTTATTCGCGGCGCGCTTAAGGTTAGTATACTCCTTTTGAGCCTTCTCGGACAATTCTCCGTTGAATATCCTTACGTTGCTTCCCTCTTTGCTATCGGCGTTTATCATTGCAAGATCAGACTCAAGCTCTTCTCGGTTCGCCGCAAGATTGGGCGTGACGTAGGGCGAAAACTCGCTCCCTGGCGTTTGAACGCCGTCCGTAGGTATTTGCCCTACTGCTATCTTCTTATCGAGCTGTGCGGTAAATTCAGAGCGCATATTGCCGCTATCGTCAAAGGCGTCATGCAGCTTATAGGTATCAATAAGCCTTGCCCTCGTTTCGGGCGAGGCTTTTTTCAATACCTTTTCAACGTTATTATAGTTGCTCTTTACGTTCGCGTTTATGGTAGAATATTTTTTTGCGTCAAGCTTGTCCTTTACAAAAAGATAATCCTGTTGATCGCCAAGCTCTTTTATAGAATCCAAAGAGGCGTCGATATCCGCGTTAGCACCTCTCATCTTGGTAACGGCGTGGCCGAGCGTTCCGCCGTACACTCCCGCTGTAAGACCGCCGACTGCTCCCGCCTCGGCGAGCCCCAGCCAATAGTCAGACGTTCCATATTCCTTAAGCGCATCTCCGCCCTTGTAGATAGTCTTTGCGATAGGATCGGCGAGCTCTGCGAGTATTTCCTCTCCCGCCTCCTCTGCCATGCTCTTAAGCACTCTTTTACCGCCCTGGGCGGCAACCTTACCGCCGGTCTTAACCAGTCCCTTACCGAGCGTACCTGCACCTCCGAGAAGCTTTTCCGTTCCCGCCTCGATACCGCCACTGACGAAACCGTAGCCAAGTCCCGCCTCTCTTGATGCGCCGTCCTGATACGCGCCCTGAGTCGCCTTACCGGCAGCCCCCAGCGCCGTCGTTCCCATGGTGACGGCAGTCTGAACGCCAACGCTGGCTCCACCGGTAAAATATCCCGCAATCACCGTAGGAAGCATTCCTCCAAGTCCGTTTGCTACCTCCTCGACAATCTCACCTGCCTTGTTGCCGTTAGTATACGACGCGGCGGACCACTCCTGCATACGGTCGCCCATAAGCGCGCCCCATGTGTCGTGCGCCACAACGTTACGAACAGTATCCCCGAAATCGTCGTTTATCCATCCGCCGTCGACTCCCACGATACCGAGCGGAAGATCCACCGTTGCGCCCTCTATCCATTCCATCAAGCCGTCAGTCGGGTTGGCGACGGCGGCGTCAAACACCGTCGCCGCCGTCCTCTCAAGAACGTTCGCCTTTTTTGCCGCAGGCTGAGTTGATAGCTTCGCCGCCTCTGCTCTTTGCGCAGCCGCATATTCCTGCGCCTCTGCCCTCATTTTGGCGGGGCTCTTTTGAAACCGCGCAGACCGCGCCGCCGCGATCTGCCGTCTTCTATCCATCATCTTTGACATGCCTTTTCTCCTTATTTACTACTAAAGCTATAGGATCCTACATACTCCCCGTACTTGTTTACTGCTGTTTTTCCATCAGCGTCTCCTACGCTGTTTGTTTTTTCAACTGGTTTCCCCTTCATCGCAGCTAAAAGATTTTCATATTGATCCTTGCCACGAAAACTAAAATCGTTATTGTTAAACACTTCATAGACTTTTCCGCTATGGGTATAATACAGTTTATCTCCATATACGAATATCTTATCATCGCCTTTTACTTTTCCCTGTTTAACAGCCTTAAGCGGACCCGAATTCTCATCCGTTACCTCTTTACCCATCTCAAGATAATAGTCCTCGTTGTCATACTTCATGTGAAAATTCGCTCCGTAGTTAAACTTGTTTTCTCCTCTGTCGTCAATCCATTTCTGCTTTGTTTCATCTCCGAGGATCAAATTGCTTGCTATCTCCGTTTCCTCTGCCTCCTGCTCCGTGATCGTCGCTTTCACGTCATTAGCATAATTTTTGAGGTTAGCATATTGGACGTCGCTCATGCTTCCTTCAAGGCCTGCAATATACGCATCAAGTTCACTCGAGCTTCCCGTCCAATTCTTTATGGTATCGCTTTCCATAGCGTAGTTTTCAGCATAAGCATTCAATACCGATTGATCGTATTCCTTCTGTGCCGCCAATGCAGCCTGGTCGTATTCCTTCTTTGCCGTCAGCTTTTGCGCTTCTCCCTCTGCCGCTATATCCGCCATCTTATTTTGATGCGCGACGGTAGCCTCAAGCATAGAGGATTCAGATAAGCCCCCGGTGACACCGTTCACCTTATTCATAGTGGGAAGATATTTCATCAAACGCTGATAATTGGCATCCGATGTTTGCTGCTGCCTTATAACGCTGTCATTGATCTGCTTTTTCGTGCTGTCATATTGGTCCTTGATGCGGCTGTTCGTGTTATCATAAAGATCAAGTGCACTGGTTAATCTGCTTTTTCCGTTGCTTGTGTTTGTTCCTGACATATCTTTTTCTCCTTTATTTCATTACTCGGTATTTCCGTTTCCTTGCCTATGTCGCACATGAAATTATGCAGGTGCATACTTTTTTTCGTAATTCTTCCGCAAAATTCCTCGGTGACGTATCCATAAGCCTTGTATTTTCTTATAGAGCCCATCATAACGAATAAAATTACCTGAAGCCCCTTCCAGATAATGTCCGCCACGCTGGGATTTTCAATCAGCGAAACGCCAAAGTATCCAAATACAAGCGCAAACACCGTCTTCGTTATAACGTCCTCTTTACTCGTGTCCTTTGAATACTCGGTCTTCGAACGTCCAAGATAATAAGGATCTCCCGCCTTTCCTCCCTCGCTCGTAAGGACACTTGCCGTAAGCGGAGTCAGCTTAAGAGAGAGCGCTTTATAGTAGCATTTTATGCGTGTCTTTTCTATTTGCCTTGTATATATGCTTTTAAGGGCCTCCTCGTTGACTTTAAAATCACGTGTCATACCCTCGTCGGTAAAATAATCGGAATACTTCATCCCCTTTTCCGCAAGTATACGGGTTCGCTGTGTACGTAACGCCTCGTGGTTCTTTTTGTCGCACCATGACTCAAGCTTATCTATGTACGGCGACACAGCATCAACCATCTCTATATGTCGGCCGACCGTGATCTTAACAATATCCACTCCGTCACCGTTAATTATTCCTTGGAATTCAAACGCACGGTTTATGAATATTCCTATAAAGAAAGCAAGTATGCCGTCTACTACTATTTGCCATACGCTTTTTCCCGTCTGCTCGATAGTGATAAATGCAGTTAGCGTATATATGGCGGCAAGAGCGAATACTATCAGATAACCCGTGCTGTTTTTAAAGCTCCTAAATCCACCAGAAAAGATCTCTTTTATCTTATCATTCATGCTCTTCTTCCCCCGGCATATATTTCTTCAAAACTTCTTCCATCTTTTCCGCAGTGGTATCGGAGCTTTTTTCAACGTTTATCTGATCACGTACCCGCTTAATGCCCGTTTGGAAGCACGCCCAGCCCGCCACCTCTCCGACAAGAGCCGCCGCAGACAAAAGGAAAAGATCGTTAAGTAGCGGAGCCAAAAGATATGAAAGCCCGCACACTATGGCAAAAAGCACCACTCTTCTCGGCATTTTTAGTTTTCCGAGAAGCTTCAGCGCCACTATGGCAAGGGCGATTGCCGCCCCTGCCCCCAGCCTTATATTTCCTCCGACCGTATAGCCGGTGTATTTTTCCCAATTCAGCGCAAGCAATATTGCAACGGGAAGCACAGACGCAAGAAAGCTTCCGACATAAAGCGCCATCAGCTTAAAGTATAGCTTCGTCGTTTTCTTTTCCATCTTCTTTTCCGTTTTCTTTTCCATTGTCCTTGCCCTCCTTATGCTGAAGAATGTGCGCTATCTCCGTCGAGCTGCCGTTCACAACGTGCTCACGTGAGTTGGTAAACGCCAAAAGCATCGCGTGCTCAAGCGCGTCAAGCTTCCTGTCTATCTGAGCATATTCGTTTTTTACCGTCTCCATATCCTTGCGAAGATCTTCCTCTATTTTTGCCACGTGCGCTCTGTTTGCCTTAACGTCGGCAGAAGCGGAATTAACTCCTGCCGTCGCTGTTTCAAAATTGCTGCTTGCCGCGCGGATCTTCTTTATCGCCGGGGAAATTGCTACATAAAGCGTAGTCACTGCCGTAGCTATCCCGGTGAGCATAGGGAGAATTTCTTCCTTAGCGTAGATCTGCACCTCGTCCTTGTTCATTCCGAAAAACAGCAGCTCCCCGCTCTCCCCGCGAGATATTCCAAAATATGCGGTCGCCGCGATCGCCGCGATAAGTAATAGCACTCCCAGTATAAGTAATACGATTTTTACTGCCTTCATTTTGATGCCTCCTCAATTCTCTTTTTTATTCTTTCACATCTTTAGTTTAGTATCTATATCAAATGTTATAACACCTCGGGGTTCGCCTTCCTTTTCGGTATCCTTTTTATTCTATCTTGCAAACACAGGCCAAGAGATAAAGACACCGATGGCGGCTTAGGCAACCGAGAACATCGTTATCAGTAATGCCGTATCCATATTCTTCTTTCGTCAGCAATTATTTCAACTGCTGCTTTACCGCATCATTAACGGTTGCATTATTCGATGGGTTCATTAACTGTAACAATAGAGTCTTCCCCTAAATAAGAACAGCAGAAGCGGATATATTTAACGTCGTACTTCTCATCCCAATAGTTGCCAGTGATTTGCAACGACGTCATATTTCCATCTGAGCCATAAGTCGGAGTACCAACCTTTACAATTTTGTTTGCTGTCGTATCATGCTGATGGTCGGTAATAAATGCTTTACTGCTATCGTATGCGGCAAATCTATGGTAGCCCTGTTCTGCCTGTATTGTGCAGTTTTTAAAGTAAAGCGTATCTCCATATTTTACAGGAATAAAGCCAGACAAATACAGTCCAGTTTTTGTTCCCACTGCCCCACTCGATAAATAACTATTAGCTTTATAGCCGATGCCATTATATACACTTCCATCTGTATCGGTAGAAATTAACAATTGGTTCGTGTAATTTACGCGAGCCACAGCTCTCGCAAAGATTTCAATATCACCAGTAACCTCTGCGATAGAAATGTGATAGTCACTACCGTTAATCGTTATAGCAGAAGAACTTATATCTACCCCACCCATAGTTACAGACACAGTTTGCATATCGTGGTCTTCATTTGGCGTAATAGTTTCAGAGAATGATTTACCGTGCTCCACAGAGAGGATTGTACCGTCCGTGGCGGTGTTTACGAGCGTTCTATTGATAAGGTGATATGTCACGTCCCCATATCCAATAACTCTGTCATATCCAGCGCCATAACAGAAAGAATAAATCTTTTTTTCGCTTGGGTTAATGACGTTTACGACAAAAGAAGTATCGTTTGCTGTATTTGGAGTTTTTGGATAACTCGTGTCTTCCTTATAATCGTCATAATAATTTTCTCTGTTATATTGACCGTTTGGAACAGCTATTCTCCAAGCATCAAACTGAACTTTATCAGCATCATAAAGCTTGGATGCTAAAAAGTTATGAATGTGTCCGTGAAATTGTGCGATAAATCTTGCCCTGTTTATCCCTGTAAAATCCTCGATGCCATTTATATAAGATTTCAAAGTTTTGCTCAATAAACCACTACCGTAGTCCGCAGGATAATGACAAAGTACAATATAGCTCCATCTGTCAGCATCTTCTTTCTCGTTAAGGTCAACTAAAGCCTCTTTGAACCATACAAGCTGTGAACTGAGCATATTTGCATCTTGTTGGTTATATAGGTGTGACTCGCTTGTGTTTAACAAGAATACACGCAGTTTTTTATCAACAAAATCTCGATAACAATAGCCGCCGTATGCTTCGCCGCCAAATACTGTATCTTCACTTACGGAAAGAGCCGTAAACTTATTATAAAGATTTTCACCAGTTTCGGTATATACTCCAGTATTACCCGCCTTAATCATTTCGTTATGATAATAAAGTCCAGTATCGTGGTTTCCAATAGCGTAAAAACGTGGGAGGTTAGCATGTGACTCGTCAAGCATACCAAAGAAAGTATTTATTTGTGAGTTGAGCATTTCCGAGTCTGTTGTACTATGTCCCCATGTGGCATCACCCAAATGCGTAACAAAATCAAGGTTTAATGCGTATGCAAGTATCTTTGCGCCCATAGCTCCGTGAAGATTACAAGTATTACCTTGTTTGCCATCTGAGTCGTTTCCTTGTGTTCCGTAGTAGTGAGAGTCCGACATCGCAAGAAAAACAATACTGTCTTTTGTCCTTACGGAATTAACTTTGTTTGCAACTTCTATTGCTTCTTTTTTTACATAGTCTGGAATTTCAGCATGCTTTATGATTTCTTCTGCTTTGCCTTTTTCATACCCTGCTGTGTAAACTGCATCATAATCGGCTTTTGCTCTTGTAATTTGTTCAGCTATTGTCATTACGAAGCACCTCCGTTCACAAGATTTTGTGCGTAGTTGTGAAGTTCGTCAAGTGCGGCAGAAATATCACCGATTAGGTTATCAATACCAAGCCAAGTTTGTGCCGCAGCCTTTTCTTCGTCAGTAAGTGTTATGGCGTTAGTGGTAAGTCCTACTTTTACGGCATAGTCAAGATTCGCTGGAGTGACAGGACGATAATTTGATAGTTTTGCATCTATATGTTCGTATTGAGCATTTAAAATGTTCAATTTGTGAGTAGATGTAGATATAGTTAAGCCCTCTCCAACTCTAACTATACCTTCGTTGTCAGTTGTTGCATAATCGGTTTTCTTCACATAATCAGACAAATCAATTTCAAGTGTTTTTGTACCCTTAAATTCCCAACCCCAATTTGGTTCTTCTTCCGTTCCTGTGTTTACCCACGCGTATTCCTCGAATAAATCGTTTGTGTCGGGACTTGCTTTGCGTACAAAATATTCACGGTTAGGTAAGCCTTCTTTGGGAAGCTCGTCAACGACCTTGACAAAATCAAATTCCGCGATTTCTGCATCAATATAATTGGTGATTTCTTGCCAGTCTTGTTCTATTACTTGCTGTAATTGTTCCTCTGTAAGCTCTGTATTTCCTACTTTGATAGAACATACTCCGTTTTTTGAAATGACTTCAAAAGCGTTTGAACGTCCGCTAGCTGTACCGTTGCCAAGAATAAATACGGCGTTTGAGTTATCTTTATTGTATTCCCCAAAAATTGCTTGACGATGTCTTGATGTCTTTAGGCTCTTTCCGTGAACAAAGCTATCCTCGTGGTCAGCGTATGAATAATGACCACCTGAGTGAGCACGGTCGCCATTAGCTTGAGTACCTTGTCCTTCAGACGAAGCAGCCCAACCATCAGAGTGAGTTTCATAACCTCTTGAACTCGCATAGTCACCCTCTGCAGTACAACCTTTACCTGCTATAAGCTTACGCATTTGAATAGTTCCATCATTTAAAACCTCGAAAGCATTTGAACGCTTGTTCTCACTACCATTACCGACCATTAACAAAGCGTTTTTGTTTTCTTCGTTCCACTTACCAAATCCTGCTTGATAGTTTTCCGTTAAGAGAATGCCACAACCCGCTCCGAATGTAGCCTTTGCAAGAGCTTGAATTAAAATACCTATCGCACCTGCGGAATATCCGACCGTATTTTCCATACCAAAACTTGCACCGAAATCTCCTGCAATAAGATGCTTATAGCCTACACCAAAAGCGTTACTACCGAGTACCGTGTTTAACGCTCCTAAAGCGATAGCGCCCCAGCCGAAATCAACCGCTCCGCTTTCAGGCTTGTCAAGGTTTATAACCGAACGCTCGGAGGGATTGGTGATGTTGTATGTTTTATCAAGGGGAATTGTTACTGTTTTAAGTTCTGCCAACTCTGTGAACGGCATATCCTTAAGGGTTACTATTGTCATACTAGGGCTCGTTTGCTTTACCATTTCTATCTCTGCAAAGTATCTATCCCCGTTCACAATGGATAAGCGGTCACCTGCTTTCCACTTCACGCCACTCGTACCTTCGTGTCGGTCTTGCGCTGTTGAAAGAGTTATAGTCTTATCGGTAGTGCCTATTTCTGATATATAGTAGCCCTTTGCACCACTTATATTGCCAAAGCCAAGTGATATAGCCCCCGCCGTTTGTGCCTTGTTGCTTGCGCCGAGAGATATAGCCAATAGTCCTTCTGCTGTTGAGGGGGATATGGTGAGTATTCGTTTAAATTCTTCAAGAGTATATCCTACATCAGCCGCACTCAAAAGAATATTTAAAACGGTATCCGACATCTTTGATATATCGCCGTACTTCTCTATAAGCTCTGCATATCCACCACCGAGAACGGACTTAATCAACTCTGTATCAGTAGTGCCGCCCGCGATAGAGCTATCTCCGCTTGCTTCTCCCTCGTTTATGACGATGCTACCTTTGCCGGTACCTTTTGCGATAGGAACGTCTTTACCGATTAAAATATAAGCAGAGCCACCCCAGCGGTAAGTTTCATTTTTAACGGTATCAACGTATATAATCCCTGTAGCACCGGTAGCGGGAAATTTTTCAAAGCCGTTAAATTCTAAAACGTCGTCTACGTACGAGGGCAAAACGTCTGAAGAAAGAATGCTCCCACTACCTCCGAACAGCTTTTGCTTAAGGGCGTCGGTTTCATCATGTATTTCATTGACGGCTCCTACGATATTCTTAGATTCTGTTTTATATTCTTCTTTTCCCGTAACAGCGTCTTTAAAATCAAACAGAACATCGTTGATATCGTTCTGCTCATCTACTATTCTTTTTATCTCCCCAACTATGGAAGACTTATCATCTGTAACGAATTTATAAAACTTATCACGTATATCCGCGGAGGACATTCCGGATTCTGATGGACGAAGAGGAAGGGCTTCCGGGCTCTTGCTCTTGATTGCTTTAAGAGCAGGCTCGGATATTTGATTTATCGATCTTTTTTCACTCATTATCTGACACCTCTACTTAATTTGTTGATTTTATACGTTGCCGTAAGATCGTTTATGGCGACGTTTTCTTTTCCGTCTGCCGCAAAACGGAATTGGATATAATTAAAATTGCGAACGTTGAGCTTTTTCGTGTAGCTGTCGGCAAATTTTGTATCAAAGCTGAAATCGCAAAAGCTCATATCCTCAAAGTCCATATAGCTGTGACCTTGCAGCTCGTGGGTAGCGCTACCCTGCTTTGTCTGATATCCGAACCGCAGCTTCTCTCCCACAGCCGAATCTGCGCTGACCGTCAGTCGCAAAAGCGTTTTGAGATATACGTTGCTTCCCATATCAAAATAAGGCGACACCCATCGTGCCACTACGGGAGTTCTTGTTATCAGCATCGCTCGAAATTCTCCGGGGGTAAACTCTTTTATATCTATCGTATTTTCATCATTTTCGTGAAGTTTGAGTTTGATATAAGGAAAAGTTTTACCGTCCTCCGTGTAGCTTCCCATCACCATGAAAAGCGGCACTCCCGTGAGGTTAGTTTCCCCTCTGATGACGGTGTCCCCTTTGATGACGGTTTCTTCTCCATTTTTGGAAGGATAAAAAACTATTTCCTCTTCTTGACCTTCAATAACGGATTTACCACCATACACAAGACGATCCTTCTCAACATCCTCTGTAAGCTTTGTCCATGCATCAGGTAGCTCGTATCGTTTGTCATCTGTGTAGGAATCCTTTTTAAAACGGCAGATTGCTCCCCTCTTTGTTCCGAACCACAGCTCTCCCTCTATCTCCGCAAAGCAACATGCCGGAATGTTAGTCCAATACCACCATTCGTAATTAAATGACTGGTCCTTGTCAGTATCCCGATAAAAGCGATAATCAGGATCCGCAACGTAGCATACGTCGTTAACGGCAAGATAGTATCTGTTCTTGTAAACAATACCAACCGCCTCTGATAGATTCTCTTCGTTGCACAGCCTTGCATTGATATTATAGCTTCTATCCTTAGCGTACCTTGCTGTAGTGAATGAATTGTCACTCATAACAATTCCCTTTACTCCGTTGTCAGATAGTATCAGCTTGTCACCTGCGAGCGTTGCAATCGAACTAGGCGCTATAAGCCGCTCCCCTATACCTCCTGCCGACACGGTGCATTTTAGAGTATACCATTTCAGCGCTCCGTCAGAATCGTATTCCGAGAACTCCGAGCCTTTAATATAATATATCCTACTGTCTCCGCCCTCTCCGTCCTTAAAAGCAACCAACGTACCATCCTCAAGCCTTAAGAAGCCGCTAATGCAACTATCCTCAGAGCCGACAGTAAAATAATTAGTATCGGGAAAATATAAATAATTATCTATCTGCGAGAAATAGACCGTGTTTTTATGCTCGATGTTTCCAGTAAGCAATAAGCAGTTAGCGTTTCCGTTGCAGCCAAACAGAATACTGCGGCTACAACCATTTAATATTTCCGATTGATCCTCACCGTCGGCATAATATTCAACAATAATCTGTCTTCCACCTAAATAATCCATCGCGTCTTGAGAAAATCTAAGACTTGTTGTATTTAAAAACACATCGTCTTTTGTAATTGTTGCAAATACTGTTGTTTCTTTTGTATACGGATCACATCCAATTAAGACATAAGTATTACTATACACATCCAAATCTTCTGGCTTGTTTACATTTTTAAGATCTTCCCACTTTGCCGATGTAAGCGTTTGTTCCTCATACAACACATCCTCTTCGCAATAAACCTCGGGAAATAGCGCACTCATTTGATATTTTGAACTCCAAAATGCATCTAATACGAAGTGCTTTCTTTGCGGTGGGGGAGAAGATTCTTCCTCTTCTTCCGTTTCTGTATTATCAATCTCAATCTCATCTATTTCTATCGTTTTTATCAATTGATTTTTTCGCCAACGAGTCAGCATATTGATTTTTTCTTTTGTGACTAACCTTCCTTCTCCCTCAGAGCAAGCATAACTAACACTCGTTGTCGGGATATAAACGTTATTTTTGTGATTCGCTTTTGATAAAAAATTGTATTCGCAAACAAATAGCCCCCCATAAAATATTATTATCTTGTCTTGTTTTATGGGATAGAATGCGGCAGGATATTCCCCCGAGGTTGTTGTTATATTATAACTATCACTTACATCTCCTTTTAAAAAAGCATCTTTACTGTAATAGTTATAAAGTTTTTTACCCGAAGCAACAAGATACCCGTTTTTTTTCCCGTCATCATAATAGTGAATACCTTTTATGGCTTCATTTGTATTTACTCGAGATATAACCTCCCACCCAGGGCGCTTGCAGATTCTTCCATTGGAGATCATTAAGTTTTCCATGTCAACAGCTCGGTTAGGAGCAACGGAAAACAGTGAGGACGAGAAATCCACCCCGCGGAAATCGCTTAGTGTCAGCGTTTTTCTTTCCTTAAGCTGTACGTTAGCTATTCCCATATCAAACCTCCAAAGTATAAGCACTCTCTCGGAGCACGTCTCCCGTCAAGGACAGCAGAGAGGATACCGTCTGCTCCCATATAGCCCGCGCCGCCTGCGCTTCATTCACCTCGTCCTCGCGGTAAAGCTCAGCCTTTAAGTAATACGGTATAAATTCCGCAATGCTCTCGGGCACGTCAAGCTCTTCTCCGTCCGCGCTGTACGCGCCTATCTTATTTATGCGTCGTCTATATACGAGAGTGTAGCTCTCGCGCGAGGGATCAATAGCTGGAAGTATAAGCGTATCTCCCTCTCGTATAAAGTCAGCGCTACGTACGTATATTCCCGCGGCATTTGAATAAGCCACTCTTTCTATCTCGTATAAGTTTGGTGCATTTTCGCTTATCGAATAACGGCTGACTCCCACTGTCTGTGTCACAATAGGAAGAGTAACACTCATAAGCGGCAAGGCAGCCAATACCCGTCTGTTCTCAAGCTCACCGAAGCAGCGGTTTATCGCGCCCGGCATTGCTATCAGATAGTCTGAGTAAGCCTCCATTTGCATCAAAGAAGAAATATGCTCTCCAATGCTAGCCGCCGTTATTCCAGCCCCTGCTCTGATATCATCCATTCCGTTGGCGTTCATCATAAGCAGAGTCTGTAATTTAATTTCTCCGAGCTTCATAATAACTCCTTTCTTATCAAAAAAAGGCATGGCACAGTGGCCATGCCGTTTTGTTTTTTATATCATTGCGCAAACGCCAACAGAAAGAGCCGTAGGCGAGTTAATAACGATCTTGCCCTTATTGGCACCGCTGACGTTCTTGTAGAAACCGCTCTCAAGCTTCAGCAAGGACGTTCCCTTGGATACGGTAACGGTAAGATCGGCAACGCCCTGAATGCCGTTGCCTGCCTTAACGGTAAGAGTGGTATCCGACGTAGACGATGAAACGATAACCATAACTATCTTTTCGTCGCTCTCATCCCAAGTGATGGGAGTGTCGGTGCTTGCCGTAAGCGCGGTCAGCGAAACGAGCGCGGGAGTATTTCTCTGAATTACGTTCATATTCTTTCTCCTTTCCCTTCAAGCTTACTGATACTTGACGTTAATATCGATCATTTCCTTCGGACGAACAATCTTACCGTCAAAGAGTATAAGTCCCTTTACTGCGTCCGCGAACTTGCTTTCGGGACGGTACGCCTCCGTATGAACGAAGGGGCAAGCAAAGGCAATTGCCCTCTTAGTTCTGATCATAATGTGGTCCTCCGACTTGTCAGCGGAGCGTGAAACGTTGTTAGACATCTTTACGGTAACGTTTCCGTAGCGGCCGACGCGACCGTTTTTGAGAATGTCCGAATTATCAGTGTCGCGGGTAATATACGCCTGCTTAAAAAGCGTATAAAAGCGGGGAGAAACGGTAACGACTATTTCCGTATTGGAGTTGACGTCGTTCTCGTAAAGTCTCTCAAGCGCCTCGTCAAGGACGTAAAGCACGTTCTTTGCGCTTGCATCGGAAGCACCGCTCGTAACGAGCTTTGCGGCATTGTAGAGCTTTTTAACGGTCTTATCCTGCGCCATATCAGCTATGTACTTGTCCTGCGCGTTTGCCAGACCTTCCGTAGTCTCCTTGGAAAGAGCGTCCATGATCTTTCCGGAAGCCTGCGCCTTGTCTATGTCACCAACCATATAATTGAAATATCTTATCTGGTTGATATACATGATAACGGAAGTATCCTCGATCTCCTCTGCCGACTCGATATTGCCGTTTCTGTTGCTCTTATCAAGAGTTCTTATGGTGGGCTTTCCTACGCCGAGTATCTTGACGCTCTCGCCCTTTTCCTTGACGTCTCCCTCATACTCGCGATTACAGTCCTCTACGAATACGCAGGAGCGCTCAAGGTCACGCTGTATTCCCTCCGCCCAGACGGTAGGGATAAAATTTGCAAATGACATTTCTTATTTCCTCCTATGTCTTATTTCCAGTTTTTCATTGAAGCTCTGATTTTATCATAGTTCTCTTTCACCTGAGCCAGAGTCATCGCTCTCACTTGCTCGGGTGTATAGAAGGAAGGCTCCGCGACGTCAGAGCTCGATAGAGCGCCGGGAGTCGCCCTGCTGTTGGCAATTCTCTGCGCCTCGCGCCTCTTTGCGCGTTCCTCAAGCTTTGCCCCCAGCTTTTCATAGTCCTCGTAAAGCTCCCCAAGTGGAACCTTACCTGCCCTGTCTCCCGCAAATATGCGGAAGCCCTCATCGTTTACAAGCTCAGAAATATCAACGTCGGGATATTTGGCTATAAAAGCTTGTCTATCCCTCTCTATAAATTCTTCGGTTTCACGGTTTTTTTCAGTTTCCGCGTCACTCTCTCTGAGCTTTTCCTTTGAGTATTTGGCATAGTCCATAACGGGATCTCCACCCCGTTTTTCAATATCCTTCATCAAAAGATATTCGTCAATATCTCTTGTGTCCTTGATATCCTCCCCCGTAAAGTGGTTCTTGCCTCCCGTTGCCTCGATGCTGGCAGCGTTCCGCGTTTCTGCGAGCATCTTTTGTTCAGCTGCTCGTCTGCTGCGCGCCCATCTGGCGCTTTTAGTGCCCTTTTCGGAAGACTTGGCGCCCTCGTCCTCCCTCTCTGCACCCTCGCCCGAAAATTCCGTATCGGACGTCTCTGTTTCGGACAGCTCCTCAGCCGTCTCGGTCATGGATCTTTCGTCCTCCATAACTCTCCTCCTTTTTGATTTTTGCGCGTTACATGCGATGGATTTTTACGCTTTTGCCTGCGATGGATTTTTACGCTTTTGCCTGCGATATAAAAACAGACTGCACGCCGCTGCGTAAAACATACGTAAGTATATACGTACGTATAGCGGAGCTCGCCTTTTTATCAAGTAAGTCCTATTGTAGACGCTATATCCTCCGCAAATGCGGTTGCATCTGACTGCGCTTCTGCAATCTTGGCGTTTGCATCGTTTATCTTGCCTCTAAATTCAAGGAAATGCCGTGCGATATACATACGCAAAGATTGGTTTTCGTCTATAAGCTTGGTGATTTGGCTTACCGTTTCAGCATTTCTCTCCTTTTCGGCAGCCGCGCTCTCAAGCGCTGTGGTAAGCTGCTGCACCTGCGCCGTAAGCTGAGCTATTTGGCCTTCTTCGTCCTCCCGAACGCCCTTGAGTATTTCTTCTCTGTTGGAAAGCGCGTCCTTGGGATAGGCGTTTAGATAAGTCTTGAGGCTTATGCGATTACCCGCAAGCAGCGTATCAAGAGCATTAATGTCTCCCGCTGCGCTTGCCTTCGTGCCGCTGGTTGCCTCAACTACAACATCAAAGCATACGTCGCGGTATTCAGCACCGTTAAATACGTCTCTTACGGTACCTCTCTCCATCATGGGCATTCCGGACGCATCCATCTTAATTTCTCCCATCTCGTTAAGTGCCGGGATATCGTCCTCATAGGCAAATTCCTTGTCGCTGTAAAAGAGCTTGCAGAATTGAGCGATAACCCTGCCCTGCTTTTCTTTTACAAGCCAGAAGGACGCTTTCAACTCCTCCGTCGGCAATAGAGCCTGCGATTGAAGCTGAGCAATAGCCGCACCCGACATTCCGGATTGAACGGTCTCGCCGGTCATAACCTCCGACGATCCTGTAACAACGCGAGTAAGATTTGTCAATGTATCTACAAGCTGAAGGGGTTGACTCTGCATACCTTGCTCGGTCATCTTACGTATACCTGAGCCGGTATTCGTGTGATCCGTAAGCACCTGTCCCGGCTCGTTTTTTATCACCTGTCCTTGCAGTGCCTTTGGAAGTACTATATATTTTCCCCACGCATTTTCCTGTGCATTAAGCAAGGACATAGCAAGGAAGAAATTTATCGCCTTTTGATTTGGTATCAGGCCTTCAACCTCTCCAATGCCGTATATGCTATCCTCGCGGTTCTCGTAGCTTCCTGCAACTATGGGATAAAGATAAGCCCGCGTTCCTTCCGGAACGTTGCTTTCTTCTCTTCCGCTATCAGGAAGGGTGGTGTTGGGGGCGTCTATTTCTTCGTCATTTCCGTCGATCTCAAGCCTTGCCGCCTTAACGTCGGGCGAAATTGGAAACGGCTTGTTTACTACCACTCCTTTTGTCGCCTTTTCGCAGTATACCTCTCCATTCTTACGGAAATAACGTGTCACTACAGTACAAAGACGGTCTCCCTCTTGTTCGGGTGTTCCGTATTTGTCGTTCTCGGTATCGGAAATTATTGTATCGGGATCAACGTCTTTATCCGCAGCAGCTCTGACAGCGGAAACATCCTCGCGGGAGGCTATAAGTATCCACCGTTGCTTTTGCTCGTCATGCTCTCGCGGATTAGCAAAGAATATCTTCAGAGGATCTATTATCTCGCCGCGGAGAGCTCCGTCACGATCCCCCCTCTTTCCTTTTGCCTCCGAGTCCCAATAATAGTGGTAAAAGTACGGTCCTTTTTTGACAGCATCGTCGACCGCTCGCTTGTCCAGCGCATCCTGGCCCATTTCCTTTTGGATATATTCGGCAAACCTGTTGAAGCGGTCAACGTCTACCGTCTCGTCCTCGGTGTGATATACCAGCTTTACAGGCGTTGAGAGTATTGCGCTCTTCTTGTTTCGGCATATCATTTTTATGATATTTACGACGGGACGCGGCAGATTCTTTGTCTTTTCCGTAGGCGCGGGCCATTGCTTACCCTCGAAAAAGCGAACGAACTGCGGTAAATTCTTAGTAAGTCCGATCGACGCCTGGTATGCCTGACCGCGCTCATAATCACGCCAAAGCGACGTGACGTCACGTTCAGCCATTCTCTTCTTCCTCCTCGCCGTTCAGCCATTCGTTAAACGTACCGTTTGCGGCTTGTCTTTCTTCTTCAGCACGTCGAAGCTCAAGAGTAAGATCCGACACAGTCTTCTTGGGTGCCGTCAAAGTCTTGACGCGCTTCTCAAGAGCTAAAACTCGCATACAAAGCTTGATAAAATCTTTTTTTCGTACAAACATCAGTAATCCTCCCATATTTGTTCATCGGCACCCTTATCCTCAAAATTGAAATTGCGGGCAACAAAGCCTTCGTTTTCATCCTTCTCTGGTATATACGATGCCGTCTGCTGACTTGATATAAAATGAGCTATGGCAAGTGAAATCACAAGATCATCGTGAGCTCCGCTTTGTGCCTCCTGCCGTCCGTTGCTTTTCTTGACGAACACCGTCATCTCCTTCAGCGTAGGCACGTCACATTCAAGCTCCGGCTGATCTCTCATAAGCTTAACCAGTTCCGCAACTATAACCGGGCGCGTTTTCGGCGTCGTTTCAAAGCCGTATACCATCTCTGGCTTGTCCGTCATCTTGTCTATTTTCTCACGCAAATAAAGATTTGGATATTCGTATTCCGCAAGTATTCTCATAGGCTGCCGGCTGTAGTTGATCTCGACACCTATCAGAGCATTGTGGTAGTATCTGCCGAGGCAATATAGCTGCTCGGCATAAATATCCTCGTCCATCTGCTTGCGATGAAGCGTCGCCACAGTATGTCCGTCGAGGTTACAAATAACCTTTGCCGCAAAGAAATCCTCACCCGTTCCGGCTGTATCTCCACCTATTACGTATGGCGCACGAGCGGTAATATTTCCATATCCGTCTCGCTTTACAATCGGATCCTCATGAAGTCTTATGCAGCCGTCAAGACTTTCCTCAAAGTGCACATCGGATATAACAGTGCGAGTATCGACCACTCGTCCCTCTGAATCCTTGATAGGAATTCGCGTTCGAGTATATTCAAAGTTACCGATGCGGGGAGCCTTATTGCGGCCGCATTCGATAATACGGTTCTGTATCGTATCCTTGTTGAAGATGCAGTCACCCGATGCAACGAATGCTTCCTCCGGCGAGCAGGGATATTCCTGGCGTATGAGACTCTTGTCTACGTACTCTGCGTATCTCTCACAGTACCACGTGATCTGCTCGCGGTCAAGCCCCATGCGACGAAGCACCTCTATGCGGTCGGCAAGCCATTTATCGTCCGTTTCGAGCGCCTCATAATGAGTGCTCCTATATTCCGCCGTCCGCCACCAACCGTAAAATAAATTGACGCAGCTTCCCGACTCCCATAGCTCGTAGAACTCGTTAAAGCCGTTAGCCGTTGACTCGTAAACGCAGAAGGTGTCCTCCGTCATGGCAGGCGCGATAGATGCCTGAAGCTCTGATAAGGTACAGCTGTAAAAGGCCGCCTCGGAAAGGTGAACGAAGTTTAGGGTCTTTGAACGTCCTGCATATTTAGTGGCGGTGGCGGTACGCCAGGAGGAATTGAGCTTATCGAAAAACAGCTCTTTGGCACTATTGAACTTCTCTCGGGGCTTAAGCTCCCCCGGCAAACGGGAATATGGCATCCTTGCCTTGTCGTTGAATATGCTCTGAGTATTAGCAGAGCAGTCGGCGAGAGTAAAGCCCGAGAAGTTGCGGCGAACTATAGCGAAGGATAGCTGTATGGCTGTGATAACGGTCGTAAAACCTTGTTGTCGCCCCTTAAGAATGATATATGGCTTGTGTGTGCCGTACTTCTCTAGCTGCTCTATAAAATCACTTTGAACGTCGTTGAAAAAGAAGGGCACGCTACGCTGCCGTTTGTCAACTATGTCAAAGCAGAGTTCAATAAGCAAGTAAGGCTTTTCTACCACCTCGCTCCGCATACCGGCATCTGAAAGCATAAGCCGCACAGCAGCGGCAACAAGCCTCCTGTCGTACTCTATGTCTTCCAGCTCACGCCAGCGTGCACGACGCTTGTCAATAAGTTCGGATACTGTCATAAGTCCTCAAAGCGAACTATATCCGTGTCCTGCTCTGCCTCTAAGGGCTTGCTTGAATATCCATATCGCCCCATCCAGAGCGGCGCAAGCTTTGAAGGAATGCGCCCCGTTTCAAATTTAACGCGGGCATCAACCTCACATTCGTCGCGCATACGCTCAAAAACGTGACAAAACGGCTCAACCTTTGAGTAATTTCGGTAAAACACTTGGCGGGTTATCCCCTCAAAGACACAAAATCCGTCAATCGTGTAGGTCAGGGGGCTGGAAATAACCGTAACCCGAACACGCCCGTCCTCCTCAGTACGCCGCGTCACCGTATATTCGTCGCAATATTTTTTATATCTCCGCCACGCACCGGCGAGCTGCGCCGCTGTTTTGAATTTTTTCTCTGCCACACGGCACACCTCCCTCTCGGAATAAAAAAATGACGGAGCGCTGCCATGTATGGTACATATAGCAGTACTCCGTCTTGTTTTTTTCAGTATATCACTTGTTTTTTTAAAAGTCAAACGAATATATCAAACTCGAATATTTTTATGTAAAATTTGGATATTTTCGTTAAAAACCACGCACAAAAAGGGCTGCGTTTTTGCAGCCCAACATCTACGGGATTATATTAAAATCAATGCGTGTGCGCGCCTGCGCCGCCGCGCATCTTGCCGATGTAACCCTATTTATCACCACAAGATCTCATCGTCAACAGAACCCCACGGTGGAATATCAGCAGAGGTCGCGCACTTATACATAATTACGGACAGATACCATGAGGAGTTCCAGCTATTATACTTTGCTACACAACGCACAAAACGGTAGCCGCGATACTTACGCTCCCAGTATGCCTTATCGTCAACTCTCTCACGCGCAAGCTTCTCAACGCCCCTCGAACTGATCTTTCCGTCGCGGGGCTTAGGCTCTATCGGCTTTTTATGATTGCGAGAACAACGAAACCGTTTTTTACCGCTTGGATTTTTGGAGCAATATCTGGCTGCCGCCTCTGGCCCAAAGCGCTCCGGCTGATAGCGATCGGCGTTTACACGCGCACCAAGCTCCCATGTATCCTCTACAACGTCTCTGTCAATACCTCCCGTCATAAACACGTGCAAATGCCAGACGGTACGCCCCTTGTGCTTTCCCGTCTTGTATGTATTCTCCTCGATAACTTCGTAGTACTTAAACGGCTCTGCGAGCTTCTTTACCCTCTTTGCGAGCTCGTGATCGCCGGGAGAGGACGCCAAAAGCGCCCTCGCTTTCTTAAGCTCGGGCGCGCGACGCGTTTTAATTCGCCTTATGTAATTATAAAAATCCTTCTCTACCTGCTCAATGGTGTTTGGGGCGTTCTCGGGTGAGTATGTCACGTGAAGAAAGATATCTCCCGTGTCGTAATTGGCGTTTATCATTCGCGTAAAGTGCAATATAGCGCGCTTCTTGTTGTACTTCTTCTGCTCCTCGCTCGTGGGCTTCGTCTTCGGAGCTCTGGTCGGCAACCTTCTTCCGTCATTCCAAATCGGATAGTAGTCTACCTCAAGAAGACGACCTGATTTTATTTTTTTCTCGCGTACCATCAAAATCCTCCGAAGCTTGTGTTAAAATCATTTAGCTCGCCACTCTCATGCTCAAATACCTCGTTATAGAGCGCGGTTCGTAAATAAGTCTTTTTGTGCTTTATGGGGTATCTCGCCTCCGAGTATTTAAAAATCACGGCAGCGAGACGGCCATTGTCTATGCGGCGATATATTTCAGAAACGTATGCTGCCGGCAAATCGTTGCCACCGATTCGGGCCACTGCTTCACTGGGGAGCCACTCCACTTCCGCAATTATCAAACAAAGCTCCTCCGCTACTGCTCTCTCTCTTTTTTCAAAGCACTCTATTTCTACTCTTTCTCTTACCTCGGATAAAATTTCCGAGAAGGACTTGACTTGACTTTGACTTACGACTCCTGACATCTGATTTTCCTCCCGAGTGATTTTTTTACTTTCTCGTATTTTCATGAGTTCCCGTACCCTATATCGTCGTTATTTTAAGATATGAGTACGAGGAACTAAAGGGCGCCCTCTCGCCCATTAAATTTTCGTTTTGGAGGGCGGAGCTTGTCCGCCCTTTTATTTTAGCATTCTGATGGAAATTGTCTGCTTGCCGACATCCTCTCTCGTCGGCACAAGCAGCCTCTTGGGGTACAGCGTAACAGTGTCTCGCCGTAAATTGACGTATCCTCGGAAAATTGCTACCTTAACACCATTATCGTCGTAGCCGTATATACAGGCACTTCCATCGCCAAAATAACCGTCGTGCTTAAATTTCATCGCAATGTTTCCTTTCCTATGTATTATTTTGAAAATATATCCCAGACAGCGAATACACCTATAAATATCAATAAGATAATCTTCATAATATCACCTCGCTATTATAACTATTGTTAGCACCTGTTAATACTATGGCTGTTGTCATTCCTGCTCTCCTTTCTTCCTCGGATTTTCAGCAAGTACTAAAATCGTATCGTCTTTAGCACATATACTTGAAACGTGCATTTGGTTAACAGGGTTATCTCGCTTTATCCCTCTTACAGTTCCTTGGTATATTGTCATTTTGTCGATAGGTGCGTCATAATCATCAATGACTATAATATCGTTCTTATCCATAGCGTGAATTAACTGTGATACTCTCATTCCGCACCGCCTTTCATCTTCGCTTCTGCTTCGCCGCCGCAAAACGGACTCGGCTTTAATTCAATATTTGTCATATTTTACCTCGATTCAAGATTTCTTTTATCATACTCTCCATTCTTTCGGAAATTTTCTTGCAATTTCCATGCGATGCATGATTTTTCCAAGCATAAAAAGAATCTCGGAGCTTCTCGGATGATAATTTTCCTTCTGAAACCAGCTTCGCCATACGGCGGTATTTGCGCTGTGCAGCCCTCTTTTTCTTATTGTCCAGCTTGCGAATCACCTTACCATTTTCAGTTATGTATGAGTGGAAACCAAGATAGCTCACACCATTCTTGATTGGAAAGATTTGTGTTTTACCGTTCAGAGTAAGCTCAAGGGTATCTAAATATGCGGTGATTACCTCCAAACAATATTTCAAATAATCTTTGTCGGGGTGCATTAAATAAAAGTCGTCCATGTATCTGCCGTAATACTCGATTCCCAATTCTCCTGTAATGAGCTTGTCCATACCGTCAAGATACATTAGCGCAAAGCCTTGATTTATCTGATTACCAAGTGGGATCCCTTTTCCGGCCGTGCTATCAATGAAAATACTGCAAAGCCAACAGATATCTGTATCATACGAAAAATGATATTCAACTATGTCCTTTAATTGTTCATGAGAAATATTGTAGAAAAATTTTGATATATCACATTTAAGGATATATCCTTCAAGTCTATGTTTTTGCCAGAAGGTCGTCATATGTTCTTCGAGACGTTGAAGTCCGAAAAGCGTCCCCTTACCTTTCTGCCCCGCGCAGTTGTCGTATATAAACACTTCGCTCAAGCGAGGAAGTATCACGTTATCACATAGGCTATGCTGCACCACCTTGTCCTTGAACGATGCAGTTTGTATTATGCGCTCTTTGGGCTCGTATACCTTAAACTCGTTATACTCCGATACCCTGTACTCTTTGGATTCCAACTGCTCAACAAGCCTGTTTATACCCTCAAGAGCCATTATATTAAAACGTGCCGCGCTTTTCTTATATCCCTTTCCGCATTTTGCTTTGCGGTACGCACGGTACATATTTTCAAAAGCTATCACCTTTTCAAAGTCGGTCATGCTGCATAGCCTCCTTTTGTTTATCTCTTTCAGAGAAGGGTCATGCGTTCTTTTGATGTGGGGTGCTGATTTCGGCTTATGCCTACTCTGTCTGACATTCCACCAATACGGGCGAACGCCGTTGTTGTCATTGTTGTAGTTGTTGTTGTTGATATTACCGCGCGGCGAGACGCAAAGAAAAAATACAACGCATGACCCGATTTTTTATTTGGTTTCTTTTTTTCTCCATGCAAGCGATAGATATTTAACATCTGTAACCATTTTGCTCCAATACTGTATCGACTCCATGCTCTGATCAGTAAGACCCATAGAAAGTTCTATGTAAAACAACATCTGATCACAATACAATACTGCTCTTGAAATAGTTTCTCTACGCATGGCGGGGAAAGCAGCATTGTTGATCCTATTCGCTTCAAGTAACGTATCATATATATCGAGCGCTTTCAATTGGATTCTATCAGCCAGTGAATGCCTATATTTTTTTGGATATCTATTGTTGTTAGAGGTAAGCTTAAATGAGTGTATCGCCAATTCTTTTGCCTTGACGATCACTTTCATATCATTATCCGCCATTACGTTTCCAAAGAGACAAAGATAGAAGATGAAAAGTGAAAAAACGGGCGAACGCCGCCGTCGTCAATGTTGTAGTCGCCGTAGTTGATAAAACCGCGCGGCGAGACGCAACAAACGTATTCATTATATCCGTGTGCAGGCGTACTCCATGGCGTCACAAGCCACCAATACGACTCCACTTTGTATTTATCCAGGATATCAACGTACTTTCGCACCATATCGCAGGAGAGCAAAGAAACCTTTCCAACGGTGTGACCGTAGTCCTTAAGACCATCATTTGATGTAAGATCAATAGTATGAGCGAGTATGTTCTCCGCTCCTACAATATCAGATATTTTGTTTTCAAAATCCTGCAAAATCCTGAGCACTTTACTGTTCTTGAAATCACAGTCTTTTTCACTGAAAGCGGACTTACAAAGTATGTCCTTAAGCAGCACCTTTGTAAAGCCCTCCTCGTGCTCAAGAACTATAAACTCGTATTCACCTATTTTAAAGGCTTCTCCCACCCTCACATCCGCAAGCTTTATCTGCGGCAAGCTGCTTCTTATTAGGGTAATCTGTTCTTCTGTAAGTGGGAGCCTCAGCCCACCTATGCATAAGTAATTGTCATTCATATTTTATTCCTCCGAAAATTTTTTTGATAATATCTTCCGTCCTACCAGCTCATCCAGGCTAACCTCAAGCGCATCTGCAACACATACGAGGAGTGCCGTAGTCGGAGTATGAGAATCACTTTCCCAACGAGCTATCAAGGATTGCTGCAAGCCCGTTTTTTCTGCCAGCTGTTGCTGTGTAAGTCCCCGTTTCTTTCTGATAGCGCGAATACTTTGACCAAGCGTTATTATTTTTTCTTGCTTTTTTCCCTTAAACATATCACAACTCCCTCTCAATTTCTTCTCTTGAGGTTCGCCGCGCCACGTATGCGTCGTCAAAGCCGAGAACAGATAGCAGCTGCGCTGGCTCGTGATCCGCGTCCGTCTCAACGTAGAATACGTCTCCGCTTGCCTTCTCCGTTATTTTATAAAAATAGTTACTCATTTTTTTCGCATCCTTATCTATGAACAAATGATGCGTGCCGTCAAGCAGCATTTTCTCATCGTCAGACATCTCATAGCCCATAGAAACAAGCCACTCATAGAGGTATTCCAGCATCTGATTTCTCTTGTGGCGCGGAAACATTCCGGAGTAATCGCTGTAAAAGCTATTCTTTTCGTCGTCAGCAAATGCGCCGTATAAAATCATGATCTGCGGCGCGCCGATTTTCTCATTCACGCACCTATCGTACCCTTTGCGTATAACGTCAAGGCGGTTAGCTTCACCTTCAAAATCCGTAGCCGGTATATCTAAGTGATTGGAATAGAAATTATTCCCTAACGGAGGTCTGGAAGCTCCCGTCTGCCTCGCCATGAGCGCCAGCATAGCGCCTTCAAGCACCGCAGAGGCGTTTGCTTTGGTAAGATTAAGAGAGGTAACGAAATTGTATCTAAGAATATACGCCAGACGTGTGCTCGCCTCAAGCTCTGCTCTTGTATCCGCTATATATTTATCTCTGTCTATCTCAGCTTGAGGGCGCTTCTTCTTTTTCTCCTTTTCGGTCTCTCCCCATATTTCACACGTACTGTTATGCGCGATCTCGTAGTAAAGCAGCTTCTTGCCACTGTATTTTTTGGGTATCTTTACCTTTTTCTCAGGAGTAAGCTTCAAAAGATGTAGCGTCTCTATACATTCATACTTTCCGTTCCAACGGTCAGATGAGTTTTTCATCTCTTTGGCACCAATTTCAGCGAGTATCTTCATGAGCAAAGGCTTTACCTTAGCCCTCGCCTGTTCTGCAAGAGCCACCTTAAGGCGATATTCAAAGTTATTAGTTCCCATCACTTCAAGAAGCTCATTACGCTTCTTAACGTCCTCTATACTGGCGAGCTTGTCAAAATCCCCAATGGAGAGCTGACGTTCTTCTGAAAGCTTCTTAAGTCTTTTACCGTCAAGCTCTGCCATCTTGAGACGGCGGCGAATAGTAGTTTCGGAAAAGCCGGTCTTTTCGGTCAACCCCGATATACTCTCCCCCAGCTCCATCATCAGCTGAAAGCCTTTTGCCTGCTCATATAAGGTTAGGTCGGAGCGTTGAATATTCTCCAGGAGCATAGTAGAAAGCTGCTCCTTCTCTGACATCTCTACTACTACGCAGGGCAGCTTGTCCACTCCCGCAAGTATCGCAGCGGCGCAGCGGCGGTGTCCGATGATTATAGTAAAGCATCCGCCCTCTGCGGGAACAACGGTAAGGTTCTGCATGACTCCCTTCGCCTTAATACTCTCGGATAGCTCCGTAAGGTCTCCAAGCTCCTTTCTTGGATTGTTGGGGTGCGGCAAAAGCTTGTCCACGCTTATGTAAACCAGCTCTTTTTGAGCATTTGCATTATTCATTTTCTTCTTCCTCCGTATCTTCGTAATTTCCTTTAACTATTCCTTCTTTTTTTCCTATATCCCAAAGATTATGTACCGCAGCGAAAAGCCAAGCGAGGACTAATAGGCCCAAAAGTATTCGGATAAGCAGTTTTATCATTTTAATGTCCCTCTTTTTTTTATTTTTCCTTGCGCTCAGAGGCGGTTTTCATAGTGCTACCACAAAACGGGCAATAGTTCATATGAAACCGTCCATCGTTCGTATTCCACTTCTTTTGTGTCTGCCAATGCCCGCACACGGAACAACGGTAAACAACTTTATTTGTACCCTTGTAGGTCTCGTCTTTTATCCACGTGCCATTTAAAACTCTGCGCCAGCCCTTATCTATAAGTACCGGCGCCGCACGCTCGGCATCAGAAGAAGAAATGCCTGATTCTTGAAGATCAGTGACTATATTTTCACATTGATTTTTCAGTTGCTTCGTTTTTTTCATTTTTTACTTCCTTTTTGCTAAATTCCGCTATTTCATATATGAGTTCTCCGCCGCTTTGCCTTGTCAGCAGATCACACATTACCTCAAATATGTAGCGAACGTTTACCTCATTCGTAAATATTACTTTTCCCTTGTTCATTTAATCAAGCCCCTTTCGTACAAAATTGAACGTATTAAATAATATGTATCCGTGAGCTTGTCCAAATACCTGATTATTTATCATTCTTATCAGCATTGATTTTCTCCGGTGCCTCGGGCAGAGGTCGCCACCATTTAATTTCTATATGATCATTGCTTCCGGCTTCAACGTTAAAACAGAGCAACCAGCCTTCGTCATCGCACCACTGTGCCGTCTCAATAGAATTTATAAACTTAATGTTACCAAGCTTACCGTTCACTACCGCAAGAACAGTGTCATCCTCCGGAGGCATCTCCCACTCGGTAGAGATCCATCCTCCGCAAGGATCTGTCAGCTCACGTAATCTGGCAGCAGCCTTGTCACACGCCTCGGAGGTAAAACTATCACCTCCGTCACGGTTGTCTGCGGCAAGCCACGCCAAGGTACGAATTAGATCCTCATCCGTCGAGGGGAAATCATTCTCCTGTCCCTTAAGGCGAATGAGAAAATCCTTGCGGCTTATTGGCACGAAGAATTCAGGCGGATCTGAATTTAGTTTTTTGCTGATTGATAGCAGTCTTACGTATATAATTACATAAAGCAACGACAGCAGTATTATATTTACTGCGAGCGTGATAATACATAAGCACGTTAATCTCATACCTCTCACCTCACTTTGCGATAAGCTCGTCCACGGTGTAGCCGAGTTCTTTGGCGATGCGGACCAGCGTGTGTACGTTCGGCTCTCTCAAGCCTCCCAGGATATTCGACATCATGGGTTCGCTGACTCCCACCTTAGCGGCAAGCTGTCGTGCCGTTATCCCCTTTGACCTCATAAGTATTTTGATAAGTTCTCCGTTAATCATTTTTTCCTCCTTTTATGTGTTATTTGTTGATTTTTATTTTAGCTCAATGTTTTCTTCTTCAACGCGGCACTCGTCATTACATCTCCAAAGAGTCAAAGATAGAAGATGAAAAGTGTAAAAACGGGCGAACGCCGAAGTAGTCATTGCTGCAGCTGTAGTAGCAGATATCACCGCGCGGCGAGACGCAACATACCCACCAATCATTTACATACTCGCTTGTAGAATAAGGAGTAACCAGCCACCACCAATCTTGAAGCTTGTACTTTGCAAATATTGCTCTGTTGGCTCTGTAAAAATCGAATGTAGGCAGAGAAACTTTGGATTTCATTGTGCCGTGTTTCTTTGAGCCGTCGAGTGATATCAAATCTGTTTCAAATTCAAGAACATTTTCAGCGCCCACAATGCTCTCAATTTCGGGCAAAAATTCCTCGTTAAGTTTCTTGAGGATATCACTCTTGGAAAAATCGTTGTTATCGCCAAAACGCATGTCGCAAAGACTATCCTTAAGAACGCCTATAATGTTTCCGTCGTCACCTGTAAATTTGATGAACTTATACTTGCCTATTTTGAATACTTCCTCGTTGATTTTTTTGATTTTCTTCATTTTTCTTTTTTCCTCTCTTTCTTTGTTGTTTTTAAACTACATCTAAATCAAAAAAAATTTGCGTTGCAGGGACATTTAACGCTTTAACCAAAGATGCTATTGTTTTTCCGTCCGGTTCAGCTCTCTCATTTTCTATCATAGCAAGAGTTGGACGAGAAATTCCAGCCTTTTTGGCTAATTCCTCCTGCGTCAGACTTCTCTCAGCTCTAAGAATTTTAATACAGTTTTTCATCACCTATCCTCCTTCGTTGTTTTTGGTTTACTAAATTATATCACATCGCATTGAGCCTGTCAAGCATAAACAACACGTGAATTTTAACAAAATTCTTGACTGTTAGTTGTTTATATGATACAATATGTTTAGTCAACACTACATTTGGAGAAGTTTATGAATTTAGAAGAGTATATTGGTTTAAAAGTTAAACAATTGAGGGCAAATCTGTCTTTGAGAGAATTTGCAATTAAATGCGATGTTAGCCATACTACGATTGATAACATAGAAAAAGGCTTTGATTTTCGCACCGGTAAGCCAACACAGGTAAAAGTATCCACATTAATAAAAATTGCCTCTGCTTGTAATGTTCCAATAGGATATTTTTTTGGAATAACAGTAAATGAAAATAATACCGTCAACGCTCCAAAACTTACGGAGCATGAGCTATCTGTTATTGATGCATACCGTTCCCACCCTGAATTTCAACCTGCCGTATGTCATCTTCTCGGAGTAGAAGAAGACGGACAAGTATATTTGTATACCGCAGCTCATTCCAACAACAAAACGCGTGATGCGTATATAAAGATGGATAAAGAGGCGTTTGCAAAGATACAGAATGCCCCCGAAACCGACGAAGATCTTATGTAAATTTTTATTCATATAACTACAAATAAACTAAAAATCCTCTGCGTTTTATATAAAATCGATTATTTAAATAAAGGCTTTTTCTTATGATTATAGTTGGATTTGCTTTTATCCTTGCTTGCTTTGCATTTGCCATTTTCTTTTCTATATTTTTATTTTCTGATTTCCGTAGAGAACATGAATTTGTGACAAATCATATTGTGTGCGGTATCTTGGTTGCAATAACTATTACAATCGGAATCGCATCTGCGACTATTACCGTTCTTTGGTTGCTATTCCCACTTGCCATTTGGGAAATCATTGTTACTATAATTCAGATAAAGGACAGCTATAATCCATATATGAGAAAGAAATATTTACTTGAACAGATAAAAGATTTGCAAAATAAGCTTTCTAAGAGTCACGAAGAAGAAAGAAAGCTAATGTGCGAGATAGATAATTTACAAGCAGAAAACGAAGAACTCCGCAAAAAGCTAAGAGAAAGACCTCCTATTACGTCAAAAGAGTATGTACGCGACGAATACGACTCAAAAATCAATCAACTTAAATTTGATTTAAACAAATCAAAGTCATCAGTCGCAGAATATCAAAAAGCATTAGAGTTTTGCGTTATCAAGCATCCGGAGTTAGCGAATGAACTCCCCGCGTTTGATGATCCCCATTTTCATAAAAAAAACAGAACCTTTACAGAAGTGATCAAAGAGCGTAGCGATGAATTATCAGCACTCAACCAACGAATTGCAGACGGCCAAACACATCTTTCTCAGCTTATATTGTTTCACAAAAATTCAAGCAGAATGTCTCGCGCAATCCGTCAGACATTCCGCAATGAATATAAAATCAACAAATTTTTTGACAGCATAACATCAAACCGTCTCAACTATGCTTTTGAATCAAAACTATTAATAAGCAATCTCCGGTTTTCAGCAGATATATATTCAGGAGCAAAAAAATATGAGAATACATCGCTTACACACTGTAGCTGTGAAGATTTCATATTTCAAAAAGGTCCGGATAAATTACCTTGTAAGCATATTCTGTTTCTCGCCTATTCGTTAGGATTACTACAGTTCAATGAAGCAGAATGCAATAGCTATACTAAAGACACCGTTGAAAGACTTTCTGAACTTTACCGGGACAAAGTAGAGTTAGATAAAAGAATTGAAAATGAAAAGGACTCACTAAGCAAGATTTGTGCCAAAGAAAAAGCCCACCAGCAATCTTTAGACAATCTAAACACCTATGTAGAAAAAATGATAGAAGAAAAGTGCGCCGCGTATCCATATCTTGCCGGAACAGTGTCCGACTTAAAAACGCTTTATTATGTACAAGCATCTAAGTACTTACGAAAAAAGGCAAGACCCGCCATAAAAGAAGCCCGCAGAATAGACGAGCTACGTAGAGAAACAAATCAAATACACGAACAAAAAAGTGTATTAGAGTATAAGCTTAATTATATACATATTAAATATCCTGAAACAAAACAGCTTTTTGAAGATAGCAAATTAGACACATCTTCTGATGAGTATGAATTTAAAGACACGGAGCAACTCCGAGTAAGCACCCACTTGCTCGGGCAGACAAACGTTACGGAGGATAAATGCAAACCAAACGAATTGATAACGGTATAAAACGGGCCGCGCTGTACGCCCGCGTATCTACCGAGGAACAAGCCATGCACGGCGTTTCTTTGGACGCGCAAAAGGAGCGGCTAATACAGTACGCCACTGAGAACGGCTTAAGCATAGTAGATATATACGTTGACGAGGGTATCTCCGCGCGTAAGCGCTATACCCGCCGAGCGGCATTCATGAGAATGCTTGAGGACGTAAAAGCAAAGAAAATAGACGTGGTGCTGTTTATCAAGCTCGATAGATGGTTCAGAAACATTGCTGATTACTATGAGGTACAAGCTATCCTTGACAAATACAGAGTACAGTGGATAGCCACCGAGGAGGATTACGATACAACGACAGCGAACGGCAGGCTTGCCCTTAACATCAAGCTGGCAATCGCCCAGGACGAATCCGACCGAACCTCGGAGAGAATTAAATTTGTATTTCAGAACATGGTCAAAGAAGGGCGAGTTATTTCCGGCAGCACTACGTTGGGTTACAGAATCGAAAACAAGCGCGTGGTAATAAACGAGTCTGATGCAGAGATAGTTCGGAGCATGTTTGATAAGTATATAGATTGTAGATCTATGAAAGCTACGTCCCGGTATATCCTTGAAAAGCATAAACGAAATATAGACGTTAAGTCCATGAAGCGTATGCTTTCAAACACGTGGTATATTGGAGAAGCTTACGGTATTAAGGATTGGTGCCCGAAAATTATAGACAAAAATGTGTTTGACCTCGCAAACCAGATAATCGACGTTCGGTCCGCTCGATATGATGGGACTCGATCAGACAGAGTATATCTTTTCACAGGCTTAGTTTTCTGTGGGTGCTGCGGAAGAAGAATGACAACGTATGCTTGCACTAATTCCAAACCAAACGGTGAAAAACATACATACATATATTACCGCTGTCCGGCACACACAATGAGAACGTGCGATATGTCAAGGCAAATAAATCAGGATACTTTAGAGGAATGGATCTGTGAGAATTTAAAGACTATCGTTGAGGAATATAATATCTCGTTAAAGTCCAAACAAAAGCGCGGTATTAAAAAAAGCATCGACGTGCCGAAAATCATTGCAAAAATAGAGAAGCTTAAGGATCTATACTTAAACGATCTGCTCACTCGCGAGATGTACGAGAGAGACTATACGGCCCTCTCTTCGCTTCTTAAAGAAGCAGAGCTCGACGAAAGAGTAGAAGAACAAAAGCCAATAGATACAAGCTTCCTCAAGGGATTTCGTGAAACGTATATAACGCTTGATGCCGAAGCTAAAAAAGCATTTTGGTCACGAGTCATTAAGAAAGTAGTAGTCACCGAGACAGGTGACTTAATAGCATCGCTTAATCAGTTATAATAGATCGCTCCCGAGGGGCTACCAATGATGATCGCGGTGGTCTTATCGTCAAATATCAAGCGAATGGTGCGCGACAACGTGCTCGTCCGCAAGCCCGTGGGCATCGAAGCCGCAGGCAGCATGAACCTTCTCTTTACGGACAAAACGGGAACCCTTACAGAGGGAAAAATGCGCCTTGACTGCATAGTAATGCCCGATGCCACCTCGGTAATCTCTCCCGCCGCGCTCTTTTCGCGCTCACCGACGCTCGGCGCTCTTTACGAAAGCTCCTGCCGCTATAACACCATGTCAGAGGCGACGCGCTCGCAGGTAGTCGGCGGCAACGCCACCGACAGAGCGCTTCTTTCCTCGGTGCTTTCCATGCGCGAAGCTGAAAGGCTTACCGTTTGCGCGAAGCTACCCTTTGACAGCAACATAAAAATGTCGGCGGCAGAGGTACGAGGGCGCGCGGAGCGCTACGTGCTGGTAAAGGGTGCCCCAGAGCGTCTTTTGCCGCACGTCGCAGGCTGCATACTCCCCGACGGCACTATCTCTGATTTTTCCCCATATCGCAGACGTTTCGAAGAAAAGCTTGCGGCTCTCGGCGCTGACGGCAAGCGCGTGCTGTTGATCGCCAGAGCCGACGCAATGCCGACAGCGAGGGGAATGTGCCCACTCACGCTCGTTTGCGCCGTATCTCTTGCCGATCCCTTACGTCCGCAAGCGCGCCGCTCCGTGTCGGAGCTTCACACCGCGGGCATCGGAGTTGTTATGATAACGGGTGACGGAAAGGAAACCGCTTCGGCTATCGCCCGAAAGTCGGGAATAATACACGGAGAAAGAACGCTCGTGCTTGAAGGCATTGATCTTACACGCATGAGTGACGCAGAGATCGCGAAGGCTCTGCCCCGACTTGCCGTGATAGCACGCGCCCTGCCGACAGACAAAAGCCGACTTGTCCGCATAGCGCAATCCCTTGATCTTGTCGTCGGAATGACGGGCGACGGAATAAACGACGCGCCCGCCCTGAAAGCGGCGGATATCGGATTTTCCATGGGCAGCGGAAATGACGTGGCTCGCGACGCGGGAGATATCATAATACTCGACAACGACCTTGCCTCAATAGTAAAGGCTGTACTCTACGGCAGAAATATTTTCAAGAGCATAAGAAAATTTATAACGCTTCAGCTGACCATGAATTTTTGCGCCGTCGGCGTTTCCATGATAGGGCCGTTCATAGGTATAGAAGCGCCCGTCACCGTCGTCCAGATGCTTTGGATAAACATAATTATGGATACGCTCGGCGGACTTGCGTTTGCAGGAGAGGCGGCATCTGTGCTTTGCATGAAAGAGAAGCCAAAGCGCCGCGACGAGCCTATTTTAAACGGCTACATGATAAATCAGATATTGGTGCTCGGAGGCTTTACCGTTGCGCTTTGCATTTTCTTTTTGACCTCTCCCGACGTCTGCCTCCTTTTCAGGTATTCAAGCGACAAGCTTATACTCCTCACTGCATTTTTTGCGTTGTTTATATTTACCTCCGTATTCAATTGCTTTAACTGCCGCTGTGACAGGCTTAAAATGCTTTCGGGAATTTCAAAAAATCCCGCCTTTATCGCGATCATGATACTTATTCTCGCCGTTCAGATCGCCTTTGTCTATCTCGGCGGAAGCGTCTTGCGTACGTCTCCCCTTACCGTGGTAGAGCTTGGGCGCGTATTTTTAATATCCCTCTGTGTATTTCCCGTTGACCTTTTACGCAGACTTATATGGAGACTTATCGGTAAAAAGCAGGGATTTTAATACACGCGGACTCTTAAAATGAATTTTAAGTAAATAATTTAATAAATCGTGTTACAAATACCTCCGTACTGTTGACAAATACCCGCAAAAAATATATAATAATTGTTGTAAGCTTCTATGTACGGAGGTAAAAATGAAAAAACAGAATGTTTTAAGATCGGTGTTAGCGGCACTTTTGTGTCTATTTATAGCTCTTAGTATATGCTCCTGCGACAACGGCTCGGACGAAGGAGCCGAGACCGAAGCAAAATATTATAAGGTCACGTTCAATTCCTCATACGGAAGCGACGTTCCCGAACAAAGAGTGCTTGAGGGAGAAAATGCGACCCGCCCCGAGTCCCCAACGCGAAACGGATACGTATTCAAGGAGTGGCAATATAACGGAAGCAATTGGAACTTTTCGCGCAAGGTAACCGGGGGCATGACCCTGGTCGCAAGCTGGGAGAGGGCAGATGCCGTGTACGTTATAGAAAACGGATACGTCACCACCTGTAAGCAATACTTTGAAACAATGGTAGTTCCGTCCTCAAACAACGGTATTCCCGTAGTCGGCATCGGTGATAGTGCTTTTGCGAGCATCGACAAGGAGACGGTGAGAAAAATAGTTCTTCCCGAAAGCGTAAGCGCTATCGGCAACAACGCATTCAAGGATTGCTCCGACATTGAAATAGAGGTAAACGGAGCACTAACGCTTGTCGGCGAGAGCGCGTTTGAGAACTGCAACGGTCTTGCTGTGGTAAAATTCGGCAACGAGCTTGACAATATTCCCTTTAATGCTTTCAAGGGCTGCTCGTCTCTTAGTTCCGTAATTTTGCCCGCCTCTCTCACTCTCATAAGTGAAAATGCGTTCGAGGACTGCTCGTCCTTGGCGTATCTTATCATTCATTCAAGCACATCGGCCGTTGAGAACAACGCATTCGCCGGCTGTACCGCTTTGTCAGCCGTATATTATCACGGCACACAGGAGCAGTTTGCGAGCATGATCATTGACTCGTCGAACACTCCGCTGACAGAGGCGACGCGCCTTTTCTATTCCAAGGACAAGCCCACGGGCGAGGGCAATTTCTGGCATTACGACGACAACGGAAAAATAAAGCTTTGGAAGTAAAGTTTTCTTTGGAGGTTTATCTTGAACAAAAAGAACTGTAATAATACATGTAATAAAAAGACCTCAATAGGCGGTCAGGCGCTTATTGAGGGAATAATGATGCGAGGTCCAAAGGTTACCGCCATGGCGGTAAGAGATCCCGAGGGCAAGCTCGTGCTCGAAAAATGGCAAACGAGCGCTCCAAGGCGAGCAAAGCTATTTAAGATGCCGTTTGTACGCGGTATTTTTAACTTTATCGACTCAATGACCATGGGCTACAAGTCGCTCATGCGCTCAGCGGAGATCGCGGGTCTTGAGGACGAAGAACCCAAAAAGTCAAAAAAGAACGCGGAGACTGTGACAACATCAGACGAACAGCCGCTTGCAGAGGAAAACCTTGCCAAGACTACTGTTGAGAGTGATACCGTCGAAGCATGCGATGCACCTCTTGATGAATCCACCGTGATCGACGTGAGTGAAGAAATAGAAGAAGAAACAGAAGAAACAGAAGAAACGGAAGAAGCGGAAGAAGCGGAAGTGACAAAAGAAAAGAGCGGTAAGAAAGAAAAGTCCGACTCCGCGCTTATGACGGGAGTTATGCTTGTAGCGACCGTGCTTGGAGTAGCTCTTGCTGTGCTGCTGTTTATCATGCTGCCAACGTTCCTTTACAACCTGCTCTCAAAGCCGCTTCCCTTCCTTGCTCCCGAAAACGAGCTTCTCCATTCGCTCGTAAAGTCGGTATTCGAGGGAGTGCTCCGAATAATAGTTCTCGTCGTATATATGCTTGCAGTCCGCCTTATGAAGGATATAAGACGCACGTTTATGTATCACGGCGCGGAGCATAAGACTATTTTCTGCTACGAAAACGGGCTTGAGCTAACAGTCGAGAACGTTCGCGCGCAGCGCCGCTTCCATCCCAGATGCGGAACGTCATTCCTTATACTCATGCTGCTTGTGGGCATAATCATTTCGTTCTTTATAGACCCCTTGTGCATAGCGATCTTCGGAGAAATACCGCACACCGCTATCCGCACTCTCATAAAGATCGTCCTGCTTCCCCTTACGATGGGCGTCGGCTACGAGCTCATAAAGCTCGCGGGCAGACACAATAATCTCTTTACGAGAATTATTTCCGCGCCCGGAATGTGGCTTCAGAGAATAACCGTTCTCGAGCCCGACGACGACATGATAGAATGCGCGATAACCGCATTTAAGGAAGTAATCCCCGAAGACGAGAGCGATAAATACTAATAAAACTAATATTAAAAATCCACCCGCAAATGTGATATGCACCACAAATGCGGGTGGTATTTCATTTTCGGGCATAGGATAATATAGACTATGTAGAGCGCTCCGTCAGCGTGAGCCTTCCCCAGTGGGGGAAGGTGTCACGAGCTTTGCGAGTGACGGATGAGGTGTCGTATATTCAATTCATTCTTTAACACCTCATCCGTCATTGACTCGCACGCGGCTCGTCAATGCCACCTTCCCCCGCTGGGGAAGGCTTTTTGTTACAAGAGCCTTTAACTGTAATTTTAAATTTGCACTTTCCTTGATTTTTGCGGTAGCCAATTGAATCTATATCTTCTATTGCTTCGATATTTATTTCTTGCTTTCTGCTCATTGGTTCCCCTTTTTAGAATCCCGCCACTTTTTGGGAAGTTCAGGATACAGAAAAGCTCGACTGCCATATAGCAGTCGAGCTTTTTGTTAGTTCGCCTTCGCGTTCATTTTAAGGTACGCATTGATAAACTCGTCTATCTCACCGTCCATGACAGCGGAAATGTTTCCGTCCTCGTGTCCGGTTCTCGTGTCCTTTGCCAATGTGTAAGGCATGAACACGTAGGAGCATATCTGCGAGCCCCACTCGATGTTAGTCTTGTTGCCCTGAATATCCTCAATTGTGTCAAGTCTTTCGCGAAGCTTTATTTCCATAAGCTTTGCCTTGAGCATCTTCATCGCTGTCTCCTTGTTCTGAAGCTGCGAGCGCTCCGTCTGACAGCCTACGACGATACCCGTCGGCTTGTGCAGGATACGGATAGCAGAGTCGGTCTTGTTGATGTGCTGACCGCCCGCACCACTCGAACGGTGCGCAGTAACCTCTATATCCTCGTCGCGTATCTCGACCTTGTCAATGTTATCAAACTCGGGCATGACCTCGATAGATGCAAACGAGGTCTGTCTGCGGCCTGCCGCATCAAAGGGAGATACACGGACAAGTCTGTGTACGCCGTTCTCTGCTTTAAGATAGCCGTATGCGTTGAGTCCCTCAACCATAATGGTCGCGCTCTTTATTCCCGCCGCGTCTCCGTCAAGCCAGTCTATAAGCTTGTACTTGTAGTTATGACGCTCTGCCCAACGGGTTATCATGCGGTAAAGCATCTGCGCCCAGTCCTGAGCCTCTGTTCCGCCCGCGCCGGGGTGGAATGAAACTATCGCATTATTCTTATCGTACTCACCCGAAAGGAGTATTTCTATTCTTTTGTTCTCTGCCGTTTTAGAGATTTCAGCAAGCTCGCTCTGAACCTCCTCGACGTACGCCTCGTCATTCTCCTCTATCGCCATCTCGGCAAGAGTGATAGCGTCCTCAAGACGACCCTTGAGCTCCTCGTAGGACTCAATGGTGTCCTTAGTCTGCTTGACCTTCTGAAGTATCTTTGATGAATTCTCCTGATTTGACCAGAAATCGGGATCAAGCGTCTGTGCATCAAGCTCCTCTGCAAGAGCCTTAAGCTCATCTATGCGCAAAGCAGAGCCGAGGTCTTCTATATCCGCTCTCATTCCTATCAACTTATATTTTGCGTCTTCAAGTGCAATTATCATTTTGCTCTCCTATTTTAGCCATATTATACTATTATAGATTATACCACAGTTCTTTTTTAAAATCAATAGGATTTTTGAGTTTTTATCATATGTGAAAAGAAATCATACCCGACGAATAAACAGCTCCGGATCGTACCAAACTATGCTTTAAAGCCCATTGGAGGATAGTTTTATGATCGAATACTCGGGAAAAAGAGTAAGCACCGCAAGAGACGCCGTCACGGGCAAGCTGCTCGACTCAAAAAGTCTTTCTTCTAAAAAAGCCGACGCCGCAGCCATTATTATATGGGACGGAAACTCTAACTTGTGCGCAGAATTGCTTGACGGAGCGGTCGGCATCGTTTTGCCCGAATTTCTCACTCCTGAGCAAAGACACTTCGCCGCACAGCTTGCCGAGTTTTGTCATCTCCCCGCAATATATCTGTCCTGCCCCCTCTTGCCTGCAAGCGCCCCCTCACACTGCGACGTCGCCATTCTTTCTCCCGTCGAGGGAAAGCTTTTCGTAAACCCCGACGTAGAAACGGTCCGCTCCTTTCTCTGCTCACTCCCTCACGGAATAAAGAAAAAGCTCTCCGTGCTCTCGACCGCCGAGCCAGCGCCCGAGGGCTGTGACGGTCTTGTTATCGGCAAGGAGCTTGAGAAATTTACCGACGAGGAGAGCGCATACGAATACCTTTGTGAGATAGCGGACAAGCATACGGGGATAAAGCTGGTTGCAAGCATTCCTTTTGGTGAGAATACGGAGGTTTTTTCATCTCGCGTAAAGGCGCTCTACCGAGCAGGGGTGTGGGGACGATTCTCCCTGCTTTGCACGGATATAAAAACTCCCGAACGCGCCCTCGACTGCATCTCTCTTATTCATTCCGCGTTCTGCCGACTCGACTCGGAAAACAGAGAATTCAACGGTTTTATTCCCAAAGGAATTTGTATTGATACACCCATTCTGCTTCTTGATCCCCCACGAGCGCGCTCTCTCGATTTCTTTTGCCTTGACGTGTCCTCACTCTCCGAGAGCTTTTCGGGCGGCCGCTCTCGCGAGCCTCGCCTTATTGAAAAATACCTGCTTGAATCAAAGAAAAAGGTCTCGCCCGCGGATATAGCCTTGAAGCTTGAGGGCTCCGTGCCCCCCGATTTTTTGGAACGGATTGCTCCTAAGGAGATTTACGCCTCGGTACTCCTATCCTCCGAAATTTTGGGGTGGATATAGTTTTTTAAAGAGCGAATTTTTCTAAAAAATATAAAAAAAGTATTGACAAAAGAAATAAACTGTGTTATTATATACGGGTACGCATGAGGCGAGCAATAGTTTGCTTTGTGCTATGCGGCGTTAGCTCAGCTGGATAGAGTGTTTGGCTACGAACCAAAAGGTCGGGGGTTCGAATCCCTTACGCCGTGCCAAAAAAAAGACAGATGCATTTGCATCTGTCTTTTTTTCGTGTGGGAGGGATTCGAAGGCGACGCGGTAGTGAATGACACCACAGTGTAATGGTCGAAAGCTTTTTTAGTTATAAAGAAAGACCCAAGCCAATGGCGTGATACTACGTTAAGAGTATCACGCCATTGGCTTGGTTTTTTTTCTATTTAAATCATTTCACCTTATTTTTCTTGGTGTTATTAACGACAAGGCGAATGAATTTTCTTATAAGCTTGCGCGTTTCGGGATCAAAGGTATTCCACGCTCTTATAAGTCGCGTCTTATCGTTACTGAAATCCGTCAGCGTTCTTCCGTTGGCACAAAGCACCTCGTAAATAGAATCGAGTACCCGCTCTCTCTCGTCTGGCGGCATTTCCCGCATCCACCTTTTCAGCGTTCTTTCAATTCGTCTGGCTTCGTCGGTCAAACCCTCAAGGTGTATAAAGCTACCGCCGACTATGCGCCACGAAAGCGCGTCGTGCTGCAAAAGCCCCGTTTGCGTGCTTTGAATTACGTCGTGCCCCTCCGCATGCTCAAGCACCATGCCCACAAATGATGATTGCGGAACAAGTATACGCATTTTCGGTCTCATTTGCTTATATTCGGGTAGGGACACGAAATCTCTTGTAAATCCCGGACCGTCGTTGCTGTAAACCGTGACAATACGCTCTCTCGTCTCTGCCGAGCACTTGACCGATGCCCACACGGCTAAGTTTCCGCCCTTGCTGTGTCCGCCGACGTGGATTTTTCTGTTTGGGAATGCTTCGGCTATACTGTCAAGGTATTTAGCCGCCTCTCTCTGCGAGGGGACGCTTCCGAGCAGGCTCATATTAAAGCTTTCCTTCCAGCCCACTATGGTATCGTCCGTACCGCGAAAGGCGACGAACGCATCGTCCTCTCCTATAAGAAAGGTAACGGCGCAAAACTGCTTCTGCTCGCTCAGTGATATTCTGTTGACGTAGCCTACCATATATACGCTTCCAAAGCGTACCGACCTTGCCGCCTTGGTCATAAGCGTGATAAATTCGGGAGAAAACAAAACCCCGAGCGTCTGCGACGGGTCGTTTTTTCTCGCCTGCATATACCGCTTCGCTGCAAGCAAAAAGGACACAGGCTTCGCCTTTGGCGAGGTGTGTACCATTTTCTTGAAGTCAAGATACGCTATCATTGAAAAAATAAGATTGTCGACCTCTCCTATCGGCACCTGAGAAAAGGGCAGATCCCCCCTCCATTCAATATAATCGAACACCGTGCCCATAAAGTTGCCTCCTTAAATTTGCTTGTGAACGCTTTTATATTCGTCGTAGAATCGGTAGTACGGGCAACCCTTTGTCCTACCACCGAGAAAATTCGACATCTCGTCCTGGTCAAGACGCGCGTTGCAGATATATTCCTCGTACTCCTCGTCGTAATCGTAAAATTCACAGCTTTCGCACTTACTTTCCATACCTATTGTTCCCTTAAGTCATATATTTAAGCCTATCAAGACAATTTTGCAAAATTATCTGAGCGGACAGCGTATCTATAACCTGCTTTCTCTTTTTTCCGTGAGTTCCCGTTTCATTGAGATATCGCGATGCCGTCATTGTGGTCATGCGCTCGTCAAACATCGCAACCGGCACACCGTCGAGGCGCTCCTTTAAGAGAGCGGCAAACTTCGTGCATCTCTGCGCGCGCGAGCCGTGGCTCCCGTCCATGTTTACGGGCATACCGACGACGACTGCCACAGCGCCCTCACGCTTTACAGCCTCCGCAACGGCATCTGCCGTTTTTTCTATACCGCCCGGGGATATGTATCCTATGCCCGACGCAATAAGTCTTGACGCGTCCGACACGGCAAGCCCCGTGCGCACGTCGCCAAAATCGACTCCCATTATTTTTCCCTGAGTCTCCTTCACCGCGACAAGCTCATCAACCTCAAACATTTTCCCCATCCTTCATTTCATTAAGTATTTTCTTCGCAAGGATAACGAGCGAATCCTCCTCGTTAAGCTCAGGGTTCTCTATAACCGCATCGAGCAAAAGCTCAAGCGTCTTACCTATGCTCTTTCCTCGCGCGCCAAGTCCCGCAAGCACCTTGCCGTTTATGGCAAGCTGCTGCACAGTGCACGGTGTGTTCTGCTGCTTTACCGTCAGCTGCTCCGCGCCCGCATCCGAGATACCGAGCTTTTCGGAAAGCCTTGCCGCATACGGCGCGTAGATCCCCGTGCGGGCTATCAGTCTGCGCGCGTCCTCCGCTGAGCGAACTGATATATGCGCTCCGAGCGCGACCGCAAGCGCTCCCCTCGTCTGCTTTGTCGAGCATCGCAGACCGTGAAGCACGTCGCGCGCCACGTCGGCGTCGTTTCGGCACAAAAGCGCACCGAGCCTTGCCGCATCCGTCGCTTGCATCTCGCGAATAATTCGTATTAAGTCGTCTGAGATGGCACACTCGCCGACGGCATATTTTATAACCCCCGTCTCCACCATAAGCGCAAGCGCCTTTTCAGAGTGGGGAGAGGTAAGGAGCTTTATAAACTCCGCTCCTATTCTTTCCCTTGCGATTTTTCCAAGTCCCGCGGCGCATTCCACAGCGCCCTCAAGCGTGCGCTTCTCTATCTCAAAGCCAAGTTGGGCGGAAAAGCGAAACGCGCGCATAATGCGTAGCGCGTCCTCACCGAATCTCTCCCTCGGCTCTCCCACCGCGCGAATAATTCCACGCTTAACGTCAGCCGCGCCGCCAAACGGGTCTATAAGTCCGCGACTTTGGCTGTACGCCATAGCGTTGACGGTAAAATCTCTGCGAGCGTGATCCTCCTCTATGCTCGACGTAAAGCTTACGCTGTCGGGGCGCCTTGAATCGGTATACTCTCCGTCTACACGGAAGGTCGTTACCTCGATGGGCTCGCCACCCGAAATTACCGTGACCGTGCCGTGCTTGATCCCCGTCTCGATCACTCTCATATCCGAGAATACCGAGAGCGTTTTTTCGGGAAGCGCCGACGTCGTTACGTCGTAATCGTGGGGAGCAATTCCGAGAAGCATATCCCGTAGACTTCCGCCAACGATATAGGCGCTCTCGCCACTCGCCTCAAGCCTATCTATTATGACTCTTACGTTTTCGGGATAGGTCATCTCGCTCCCCCCCTTTCTTTTGCTTACCTTTCTTTTTCCCAAAAGAAAAGTAAGTTATATTTCTTCTACCTTGATAAGGCTGGTCTTGCCCGATTGACCGGACGTATCACCGCCCGTAATTACGATCTTATCGCCTCGCGAGAGCGACAGCGTCTCTCTCGAAATATTCTTAGCCATGTAAAAGAGAACGTCCGTCGATGCGAACTGCTCGCAAAGCGCGGGAATAACACCCCATGAAAGAGCCAGCCTTCTCCAGGTGTTTTCGTTGGTTGTAAGTCCGATTATCGGCACGGACGGACGAAAGCGCGAAACGAGTCTTGCCGTCATTCCCGAAAGCGAGCAGGCAACCACCGCCTTTGCCTCAAGATCCATAGCCATAACGCAGGACGAGTGAGAGATAGCGTCCACGGAGTTCTTTATCTTAAACTCGGATGCATAAAATCTCGTCTTGTAATCAATATTTTTCTCGGTCGTTTCCGCGATCTTCGCCATAGTCTCTACGGCAAGTATCGGATATTTCCCTGCCGCCGTCTCACCAGAGAGCATTATAGCACTCGTGCCGTCGTATACCGCGTTCGCAACGTCGGAGATCTCCGCTCTCGTAGGTCTCGGATTGTATATCATAGACTCTAACATTTCGGTCGCGGTAATAACGCGCTTGCCGAGAAGTCGGCACTTGGTTATAAGCTTTTTCTGCATTGCGGGAAGCATCTCAAAGGGCACCTCAACGCCCATGTCGCCTCGCGCGATCATAATACCGTCGCAGTGAGCGCAGATCTCCTCTATATTATCAAAGCCCGACTGGTTTTCTATCTTTGCGATAAGCTCTATATCCCGAGCGCCTATCTCCTTAAGATATTCCTGAACGTCGATCATATCCTGCCTGCATGAAACAAAGGAGCAAGCAATATAGTCAACTCCGTTTTTAACACCGAAAGCGATATCGTCCTTGTCTTGCTCGGAAAGATACTTCTGCTTCATGACCTTACCGGGGAAGCTCATGCTCTTTCTGTCCGACAAAACGCCGCCGCAGACGACCTTACATACGATATCTGCATCCTTGATCTCCTCGACACAGAACGAAAGAAGTCCGTTGTTAAGAAGAATGGTGTCTCCCACGGAAAGCTCGCTTGCAAGTCCCGCGTAGCTTACGGAAACTCGCGAGGTGTCTCCAATTACGTCCTCGGTCGTAAACGTAAACGTCTCTCCCTCGCAAAGGGATATATTGCCGTTCTCAAAGGTCTTAATGCGGTACTCGGGGCCCTTGGTATCAAGCATTATAGCGATCGGCAAGCCCAGATCCTTGCGCACCTTTTTTACAAGATCTATTCTTCTTTTATGCTCCTCGTGCGTGCTGTGAGAGAAATTCATTCGCGCGACGTTCATTCCGGCGCGGCAAAGTCCTATCATTACCTCTTCGCTCTCACTCGCGGGGCCTATTGTACATACGATTTTAGTCTTTCTCATTTTGTTCCTCCAGAGACTAACAAGCTTAATATACAAATTATATCACTTTTTTTGCCGAAATACAACACTTAAATGATTTTTTCTTCTCATTTTACCTATGTTTTACCTGGCTTTTTGAATTTGCTATCGATCAATTCTGCGTTTCGCCTGCGAAAGGAGTTCAGAGTCAGGATAGCGAATATTCTGAGGAACAGCGCCCTTGGCAAAAAGCGGTACAAGAGCTTTTCGATTGCAAAAACGAGTCCTCGCCCCGACGGTTTTTTTACGTAGTCACACCACAAGGAATTTTTCATAAATCTATCGAATATCTCTGTATCTGGATGCAAATTGCCCGTGTTCCACGGAAAATCTCCAAGAAAGCGGTAAGAATGAAGTATCTTTGGGTTTTTCCTCGCCCTCATAAGCTCCGAGCGCGAATAATATACGGCATGCTTATAAGCCCCAAAATATGCTCTGTCCGAAAACACTCTGTGCGAGGGCTGGAAATTGTACTCGGGCGGGAGAATATATTTTTTATCCTTGAGAACAATATTGAGTAGATCCTGATCGGGATTGCAAAATTCCGAGCGAACGTTTTTTGCATGATCAAAGAGCATCTGAGTAATATTCTGATTTTTCCACCGTTTAACGTCAATCAGGAGCACTCCCGAATTAAAGTAGTCGTCCGTCTCAGAAAGTCCGATCAAGGTCTTATACTCGTCGGTTAGTGAGTCGCGTACAGCTCCGACTGCCTTACCGTTCATGTCAGCTTCGCTAAGCGCTCCAAGAGAGGAGACTACCAAGGTATCGCAGTCAAGATATAAAAGCCTATCTACGTCATCGCGTATAAAGTATTCAAAAAACAGACGGCAATTTGCCGTATACGAGCCTCGGTACGTCGGAATCCCAAGACTCCTTATCCGCTCGACTATCATAGATGCGTCTACCAATATAAGCTCCCTTTCGTATTTTTTCGCTTGCTCCAAAAATCGCTTTTTGTTTTTCTCGGAAACGCCGTCCACTACAAGATACACGCATATGCGCTCAAGCTCGCGGTTATTTTCAAACAAGGAATTCATAGATATACCCGCGTACGGAGCATAATTTTCGTCACAGGTATAAAGCACGTACAAGGTCTTTTTCAAGAAAACGTCCTCCCAAAGTAACATCAGAGATCACTTTTTACGAATAATTATTGCCATCTCGGCAAAACAATAATACATATTATATGTGCTATCCTCGTATATTTACTCAAATTTTGCAACCGTTTTGTTTTAAAGGTGGTGAGAGCGTGAAAATAACGTACAGCAAAATAAAAGGAATCGCCTTTTTCGCGTTAGCGCTTCCCTCCTTAATTTTTTCGTTGGGATTTCTGAGATGGTATATCGGCATTCCCGTCGCGCTTTTAATAGCGGTCGCTTATATATTCACATTGCGTGATATAAAAAGAGAAAATGTCCCGCCTCACGAAGAAAAAATGCTCTCCATGCCCTTTTGGTGCCTCTTGGCGGTTTTCGGAGTAACTTTTGTATGGTGCTACTTTGGGGGACTTGGAAACCTTTGGTATCAGAGCGACGACTGGTCTGCGAGAAACGCGATCTTTCGTGATCTTATTTCGCACGCGTGGCCCGTAATTTACAGCTCAAAGAACGTTGCGCTCGTATATTATATTGGATTTTGGCTTCCCCCCGCGCTCATAGGAAAATTGATTTTCTTAATGCACGGCAACCTTGAAGTCGCCTTTTTCGTGGGGAATATATGTCTGTGGCTCTGGTCTGCATTTTGTATTTTGATAGCCTTTATTTTGACGGCGCTGTTTATAAACGCAAACACCAAAAAAAGGCTTTTTTTAGCGCTCGCTGTATTTATACTTTTCAGCGGTCTTGATATAGTAGGCGCTTTATATAACTTTTTCTTTAAAAATATAAGCATCGGCTCGCATATAGAATGGTGGTCCACCTATTATCAGTTCAGCTCAATGACTACCCTGCTCTTTTGGGTCTTCAACCAAGCGATCATGACGTGGCTCACCGTTGCATGCTTCATAAACGAAAAAAGCACGAGAAGCTATGCCTTTCTCGTCGTACTCTCTGCCGCAAGCGCGCCTATTCCCTGCGTGGGAATTGCAGTTTATATGCTCGGATTTGCCTCCTATAAGCTGTATTTGGCGCTGCGCGCAAAAAAAGGCGCGCTCTTTTGGCTCGACGTGCTAACCCCTCAAAATTTAATTCCCGTATTTACCTTGCTCCCAATATATCTCGCATTCTACAAAACAAACCTCCCCGTAAACGTCGGACGGGAAATTCAAAGCGTAAGACGGGAGGTGGATATAGGAGCTGTAATAATTCTTGCGGGTGTATTTTTCGCCGTCTCTATAACCGCTTTTGCTTTTGCAAAGAAAAAAAGTCCGTGGGGCGAATGGCTGATATTATCTATAATGACCGCTGTCTTTCTCGTCGCGACAATCTGCGATACGTCAATTCGCATAAACTACGTTTTCGCGATCTTTCTTGAGGGGATCATTTTTCTCATTCCCCTATGGAGTGAGTATCGGCGCACTCCAATTTTCCACACCACCTTGTTTCTTATAATGCTCTCCCCTACCGTGCGCATCGGCACGGCGGCTGATTTTTGCATGAGAGCTTCAATACCTGCAATATTCGTGCTAATGGCGCTGTGCTTAAAATACCTTTATAGCCATGGAGCAAAAATATTTTCGCATGCAAGTAAAAATCGCTCGCTTCTTTTGGCGAAGATATCCTGCTGGGCGCTCATAGGGTGCATCACCGTCGGCGCGCTCACTCCGTTTGTTGAATTCAAGCGCGGGATCGACGAGGTCATAAAAAACAAAAGGATCGTCCTTGTCAACGACACGACGTACACTTTTGACCGCATCTTTGTCGGCGAGGAGCTATATCTCGACAGAAATTTTATTGCAGAAAGCTATGAGAGCACTTTTTTCTTCCGCTATTTGGCAAAATAAGGAGACGAAATTATGGATATTTGCGTTTTGCTCGTAACGTTCAACAGAAAAGAGGACCTTAAAAAAACGCTCTCGCTCTACGAAAATCAAACGCACAAGCCAAAGTCGATCATAGTCGTTGATAACCACAGCACCGACGGCACAAAAAAGATGCTCGAGAGGTGGTCTTGCTCTCGGGGTGATATTATGCACACAGTAATTTCCATGCCCGAAAACGTCGGCGGCAGTGGGGGATTTTACGCAGGCATGAAGTATGCACAGGGACTTGATTACGAGTGGATATTCGTGTCCGACGACGATGCCTTTCCAAGACTTGACACGCTTGAAATAATATCCGATTTTGCAAAAAAGCACCAAGAGCTTGTCGCAGAATGTGCGGCTCTTTGCTGCGCGGTAGATGCAGGTGGACATTTTGCAGTCGGTCACCGAGCAAGAATAAATAAAAAAAGCATTGTCGGCATGCTCGACAAGCCCGTTGATCCCGAAGAATACGAAAAGGACTTTTTTGAAGTCGACTTTTTCTCATACATCGGAGCCTGTATACGAAGCTCGGCGCTAAAAAAGGCGGGACTACCGAGAAAGGAGTTCTTCATTTACAGCGATGACTTTGAGCACGCTCTGCGACTCGGCAAGCACGGAAAAATCCTCTGTATTCCCTCTGCCGTGCTCCGTCATGCTGATAATAATCCTTACTCCCGTACGGCAAGCTGGCGCGACTACTACGCTACGAGAAACGCACTTATAATGTATCGCGAGCATTTTGGTGCGTTCGCCGCATTCCGCAGAGCGGCCTTGAGAAGATTTACTGCCATTCGTTCAATGAATCCTTTTAAAATAAAGATAATAAACACCGCAATAAGAGATGCCAAGAGGGGCATTACGGGAGTACATCCTATATATCGCCCCGGCTGGGATCAAAAGAAATAGCAGAGGAAACACAATGTACGATCATCTTATAGTCGGCGCGGGGCTTTACGGCGCAACGATCGCGCAAATATTGACCGAGCGGGGCAAAAAATGCCTTGTTATCGATAAGCGCGACCATATTGCTGGCAATATTTATACAAAAAGGATCGAGGACATCGACGTCCACGTATACGGCGCTCATATTTTCCACACCTCAAACGAGGATGTATGGAATTACGTAAACCGATTTTCGAAATTCCATAGATTCACAAACGCTCCCATAGCCAACTACAAAGGAGAGATATATAATCTTCCTTTTAACATGAACACCTTTAATAAAATGTGGGGAGTCATAACCCCCGCCGAGGCACGGGCGAAGATAGATGAGCAAAGGGCGTTGCACAGAGTTGACGAGCCTCAAAATCTCGAGGAGCAAGCAATAAATCTTGTCGGCACGGATATTTATGAAAGACTCATAAAAGGCTACACCGAAAAGCAGTGGGGCAGGCCCTGCACAGACCTGCCGCCCTTTATAATCAAGCGCTTGCCCGTCCGCTTTAATTACGACAACAACTATTTTGACGACCTTTATCAAGGTATCCCCGTCGGCGGATACACCGCTATGGTAGAGCGTATGCTCGACGGTGTTGAAGTAAAGCTTGGGGTTGATTATCTTGAAAGCAGGAAAAATCTTTCAAGGCTTGCGAAAGCTGTGGTTTATACCGGCACTATCGACTCCTATTTTGAATACTGCTACGGAAATCTCGAATACAGAAACGTAAGATTTGAGAACGAAATTCTTGATACAGAGAACTATCAGGGCAACGCCGTTGTCAACTATACAGATAGTGAAACGCCCTACACCCGTATAATTGAGCACAAGCATTTTGCCTTTGGCAAGCAGCAAAAAACCGTTATAAGCCGAGAATATTCAGCGGAATGGACGAGGGGCGACGAGCCATACTATCCCGTAAACGACCAAAAGAACGGCAAGCTCTACGAAAAATACCGCAAGCTTGCGGAGAATGAGAAAACCGTTATTTTCGGCGGCCGCCTTGGAGAATACCGCTATTACGACATGGATAAGGTAATACTTGCGGCATTTGAGAAGATAAACAGGATTTAAATAAAAAAACGAGTAGATCTGTCTACTCGTTTTTTTATTATTTACTTAATCGAAGCAAAGCGTCTGTCCCGCCCCTACGGTATAGCAGATCTTCTGCTCACCGTCATTCTCGAAGGTGTGACGCTGGAAGGACATGGGAACGCATGTTTATTCTTAAAGCATTCATTTTGATCTCCGTTTTAAGATTTATATTATGGTTTTAAGCTTATCAGCGCACAGTCTTGCTATAAAATCTGCTCCGTTTGCATTGGGGTGAATACCGTCAGCAGAATAGTAGCAGGGCTCGGGCTGTGTTTTCATTGCCTCGTCAAACAGCGCTTTAAGCGGAATATATCCGTCCGCATATTCGCCAGAGAGTCCCTTGATAGTGGGAACTATCCTTGCCACGTCGGTTCGCATAGGCTCTCCACACTCGTCCGCCAAGGGGAAAAGCTTGCTTATATCGGCATCGAGAATAAACGGAGACATCATAAGGATCTTTGCCTTTGTATGCTTACGAAGCTGTGTAAGTATCGAGCGGTAGTTAAGCTCGAGCTGCTCGTCCGAGGTCTCGATATGCTTGTCTCCCTTCTTATAGCGTCTGCCGATGTCGTTTATACCGATAAGCAAAACGACAACGTCGGGCTGAAAGGCTATCGCATCAGCATAAAGTCTGTCAAAAAGCTGTCCCGTTCGGTTTGCGCTGATACCCATATTTATAAATTCAAAATCACGCTCAGGCATCTCATCCGTCAGCAGCTTTGCGGCGCGAACGGCATACCCGCGTCCAAGATCATGATAATTTCTTCTGTCACGATCGGCATCTGTGATGCTGTCACCTATAAAAAGTATTCTCATAAGAGTCTCCCTTTGTTATTTCTTTTTGACGATTTCCATCTCAACGGTAAATTCCGTCTCTTTGCTCTTGCTTTGATCGATCACGCAAACTCTGCCCCAGCCACACTCGGTGTCTTTCTTTGCTTTGGTATCGCGATTTGCGCCGTCAATGAAGAACTCACGTCCCTCGCCGCCCACAAGCTCGATCTTCGCATTCAGGGGCGCAAGAACTCGGCAAACAAGCGCGTAATCTTCGTTTTCGATAACCACGCCGTTATCAATGAGTCTCGGCTCGGTAAGCGAGTGTATATTAAACGTCTTTGTAAAATCCTCGGATTTTGCGCTGACATAATCGTGGACCGTCAGAATACCGTAGTCACCGCGCGTAGGCTCCCAGCGCATGCTTCTTACTACCTTATCGCAGGTGTGGCAATAAGCCTCGCTCATATCACCAACTATCTCGCAAAGCTCCTCGCTCTCGATGTGAGACAGCACTGTTGCCATTTTGTAATCTGCCTGCCACTCTGCAAGTGTACTGGGCTCTTTTGCGCTGCGCGGACGTCTTGTTCCGCCGTCGTACGGCGCGTCCACGCGCCATTCTCCATTGAGAGGCTTTTCGGGATCAAACACAGTCAAGCAGTTGTGCGCCACCGTTCTTGTCGTATAATCTCTTCTATGAAATGTACCGTAACTATCATAAACACCAGAATCGCTCGCAAGCGCGCCGCCGCAGTATACCTGGAAGCAGCCCGTATCAAGGTGATCGTGGTTAGAGCCCCAAAGCTCGCCCATCTTCATAAGCACAACTCGCTCTCCGTCGTTCCAGACGGTAATACCGTTAGGAGAGCCGAAATACTTGTAAGGAGGCAGAGGCTTTTCCTTTTTCATCGGTGTAAGAGCGTTCCATATGAGGTAAACCGCAGGCGAGAAAAGCCCCTCACCGTAAGAGCCGCCTATATAGTAATCTATTCCTCTGTGAGTGGGAACGAGATATTCTCTGTCAAGGCCCTTAAGGAAGACGTTCTTGTATCTCTCCTCTCCCGTGTAAGCCCACGCAAAGAACATAGGCATCGCAAAGGGAGCCTTTCTCGTGTAAGGCGCCTTGGTTTCAAAGAAATCGTCACCTATTCTTACCGCCTCTCTGTCGGAACGGGTAAGGTACAAAAAGCTCTGTGCAAGCTCGCCGAGCTTATCGGTAAATACCTTTTTGCCGCTCATGGAGTAAAGCAAAAGCTCTCCCCACAAAAGGCAGGTGTATCTGTACGAGCCGTACGCAGGACCTTGATGGTGATAGCCGCCCGAGAACATAAAGTCGTAGGACGGAACGTACTCGTCTATAATTCTTCCCGCACAGAAATCGTAAATATCGGGGCGCTCGTCGTATGTGGCGATACCAAGAGAAAGCAAGTCGCGCAAAAGCTGCGCCTCACCGCCGTGTCCGCTTATAGCCGCCTGCTGTGCAGGGGGGTATCCCATCTCGAAATACTTCTCTGCCATAGCCTCGCATCTTGTAACTATAAGCTCCTTTTCCTCGTCCGTAAGGTAAGAGTAGCACCAGTCGTAGACCTCGGAGCAAACGAATATAAGATGTCCGCTCCAGCGCGCCTTCATAATGCCCTTGTCAAATTCGGAATTCTTAAGCAGAAGCACCGCGTCGTCGATCGCCGCTCTCGCGTCCCTCTCCTCGCCCGACAAAAGGGCTTTTAGCGCCTTCGCCTCAACCGCGAGATATTCGACGAGATCGTACGTGCCGTATTCGGGGTCAGCCCCCTTACAAAGCACCTCCATCTCGCAAAGCTCGCGCCAAAGAGCAACTGCCTCTCGGCACTCCTCGCGTTCAAAATTCTCTCTTATTCTTTTTATATCTGCTCGCCTTACCATTAGCCTCGGGTGCTCAGAGGGGGGCGTTATATACGGCTTTTTATAGGGAGAAGTCAGCATTTTACCTCCATTCTGTGATACCCACGTCCCGAGGGACGTGGGCTTTCAACAGTATATATCTTGTTAAATGAGAAATTATCCTCTTATCGAGATGTACTTATTCCAGACTCGCTCAAACCACAGGTCTCTATCCGTAGGGATAGGTCTTACGGGAACGCAGCGAGCGCTTATGCCCTCACTCTTGTTGACCGTAACGATCTTGCCTCTGCCGTCCGTGTTTTCCGCAACGGGGAGTCTATCCATAAAGTCAGTGCCGTCAAGCACGTATCCCGATCCGCGAGAGCCGAACTCCTTGGCGGTATAAAGAATAGTTGCCGCAACCGCCTCCTGCATACGGATTATATCGAGGTTCTTAAACAGCGCGGGGATCTCGGAATATTCCTTCCAAAGGTTATCCTCGGTGAAGCTGTCTATATCCGAGCCTATTTCCTCTATCGAAGCGCTCATTACCGAAATGTCGCGAAGGAAAGCAAAGTCACGGCTCATTCTCTTGCCGTAGCGGTTACGCATAGCCTTAAGAGTCGAGGTATCTGACTTAGTCTTCTCGATAAGCTCGTTCGCCGTGTCGACCGTTGCCTTTACGATAGCGTCGAAATTCTCGGACACGGTATTTTTGCTCTGATATACGATATGCTCAGCCGCTCTCATGCTGCCGACCTGGCAGGAGTTGAGTGCGCTTCCGCCCGGACGGAAGATACCGAGGCTTCCCGCAGCCTCACCTGCGGTGTAAAGTCCCGTTACGTTAGTCTGCCAATTGGAGTCAATGCGCACGCCACCGTTGTTGTGCTGAGCGCAAACGGCAACCTTCAAGGGCTCCTTGGTTATATCGATTCCGTGGTCAAGATAAAGCGAGATGGCTCTCGGATTCATCTTGCGAAGTCTTTCGATAGGCAAAGGAAGCAGAGCATCGGAGTTCTTGAGGTAGTTGTAGGACACCTCGTCAAGAACGTCAAAGCCGTTCTCAAGTCCCCAAGGCTCGTATCTGAAGTCCATATAAACATCTCTGCCAAGTATCGCGCTCTCGCGATAAACGAGCAGATCTATATAGGACGAGCCGTGTATCTTACGAACGTCAAAGGGCCACTCGTATCCTTTGAGGAATATGTTTTTGAGCATATCCGAGGGGTTTTCAAAATAGTCTTTCAAGAATTCTCTCTCTACCCCGTCCTTGTCGATGGAAATGTACTTGGGCAATACCTGCTGATACGTGCCCGATACGTTCCAACGGAAATCGGTAGACGCAAGTCCGTACTGCCACTCCGAAAGGTTAGAGAAATCCGCTCCCGCTTCAAGAGCAAGAGAGGAGTTTCCCGTATGAGAGAGAGGGTATACGTTGTCGGCATAAATAGCCGCAGGGCCACCTGTCGCAAGCACGACGTGAGGCGCACGAACCGCGAGATACTCAACGCCGTCCTTCATTCGGTTATTGATAGCAAGAACGCCCGTAACAGCTCCGTTATCGGTAAGTATGCTTATTGCCTGTGCGTTGTCAAGGATAGTAATTCCCTTTTTCAAAACGGACTCCTCAAGCACCTCTGTCATCTTCTTTGAGGTGTAAGGTCCTATCGAGGTCGCTCTGCAATAAGGATCGTGGTCGGTCTTGTAGCCGACGTACTCGCCGTAGTCGTTGGTAGGAAACTGTACGCCGAGGTTTGCAAGCTTCATAAAGCACTTTGCCGAGTTTGCCGCCTCGCAAAGAGCAACGTCGCCGTCCATAGCTCCGCCGCCGAAAAGCGTTTCTGCCATATTCATAACGCTGTCACCCTCGTCGCCCGCGAGCGAAAGCTTATAATAGGTCTGCTTGTCGCTTCCCGTATTTCTCGACGTTCCCGCATTTTTGCGCTCGGTCATGATCGCAATATTTTTGTATCCGAGGTCGTAAAGCCAGTCCGCGCAGTTATAGCCCGCACAGCCCGTACCTATTACGACCGCATCAAAATCGTATGTTTTCATATTTTTCCTTTTCTTTCGGATCCTATCAGAGTCTGCGAATATGGAATCCGCCGTCTGCGTTGAGAACAGTTCCCGTACCGAAATCAAGCAGTCCGCTTGCAGCCGCAATTACGCAGTTTGCAACGTCCTCGGGAGTACCCCAACGCTTAATGGGAGTAATGCCCTCTGCGATGAGCTTGTCGTACTTTGCCGTTACGACCTCGGTCATGGGTGTCTTGATAATGCCGGGGCGAACCTCAAAAACGGGAATGCCGTACTCGGCAAGCTTGTCAGCAAAGAGGGTGGTGATCATAGAAACACCCGCCTTGGAAATGCAGTATTCACCGCGAGAAACGCTCGAGGTATAGCTCGAGTTCGAAGCAATGTTGACAATGCGGGGAATATAATTTTCCATTCCCTTATCAAGATATTTGATCATAAGATTTGCAAAGGTCTGGCACATAAAGAACGTTCCCTTGGTGTTTATGCCGACAACCCTGTCAAAGCTCTCCTCGGTGGTCTCGAGTATATCAAGTCTTACCTTGCATGCAACACCTGCATTGTTGACAAGCAGATCGAGTCTGCCGAACTTTTCGTCTATGTATGCAGCAAGCGCCTCTCTGTCCTCTGCCTTTGATATGTCACATCTGCAATAATTCTCTACGTCCATGCTCGGAAATACGTCGGAATAAATAACCGTATATCCTACCTTTTCAAGAGCTACGGCAATACCGTTTCCTATTCCCTGATATGAACCTGTAACCAATGCTATTTTTTGCATAATACCTTCTCCTCGTAAAGTTTTTTATAATAAGAGTTGAATACAGCGCAGCCCGATACGCACTTTGCTCTCATAAGCTCGGTGCACTTAGAGCAAGCCACACAGCACTTTTTATAATCGAATTTTCCGTCTGCGTAATCTCTGTAAAGCTCGGGGTATGCAAGAGAAACTCGTCCGTAGCCTACGAAGTCACAAACACCGTCCCTTACCCAAGCCTCGGACACGTCCATAAGCTCCTTGCGGTAGTAGGAAAGTCCGCTGCCGACAACGGGAAGTGAGGGGAACTTTTCCTTGAGGTGCTTTTGCACGGCAACAAAGCGAGCAAGTCCCACCTCGGGAGCTTCGGGGGGAGTATAAGCTCCGCGCTTAAACGGCCTGTTGATATGGGGATTGTAATAGGGATTACCTATTGTAACGTTCAGCATCTCTATGCCACAATCAATAAGTCCCTCTACCAGCATATCGCTCTCGGTAAGGTCAAGCTCGTTCTGCTCGGTCGTTCCGAAGCCGTTGGGCTTTGCGACCATATCCGAAAGTCCGACTCTTGCAACCATAGCAATTTTGTCTCCGATCGCCTTCTTGACCTCTCTTGCGCAGTTGAAATAAAGTCTCGTTCTGTTCTCAAAGCTGCCGCCGTATCTTCCCTCTCGGTTAAACGCGGAAAGCATCTCAGCCATAAGATAGCCGTGACACGCCTTGACGTCAACCGCGTCAAAGCCCGCTTCAATTGCAAGAAGCGCACTGTTTGCGAAAAGTGCGGGGAGAGTATCAAGATACTCGTCACTTACGATGTTTTCATCAGTGACAGGGCGCTTTTCCTCATAAACCGAGTTACGGTAAGCGATCATCGGAACGATGCTCTGTCTACCCGAATGGGTAAGCTGGAGCACGAAAAACTGGCGAATGCCCGTCTCTCTCTCTGCGATCTCTCTCATTTCACCAAGAAGCGCCTTGAACGCGTCCATGTTTTCCTTGGTAAGACGCATCTGACCTGCATTAGTCCTGCCCTCGGGGCAGACCGCATTCGCCTCAAACCAAACGATACCGGCTCCCGATGCAGCCGCCTTCTTGTATTTTGCTATGGTCAGCTCGCTCGGCGAGCCGTCGGGATTGCAGTCACATCCCTCCATAGGCTGAAACACAACTCTGTTTGCAATAGTTCTTCCGTTAAGTAAATACTCTTTTTCTAACATTTCTTCACCACCAATCAATAATATCCCGTCCAATTGTCGTCCGAGCTTCTCAAAAACATCGCATGCTCGTTCATCTCAATCGTTAGTTCGGGCGCGGAATAAGTCTTACCTTCCATAGTTATCCTCCCTTCAACTAAAATATATTCTACCATATTTTTTTACAAAATAGTTTAATTTTATTGCCGTATTGCGCAGATTTGTTATAATATATTGCTGTTTTTGGGCGTTTTCAATTTTTTACGAAAATCGCACAAAATTTAAATATATTGCTCTGTTTTTGCCTATTTTTAGGGTTTTTCACAGAAATTTAATATTTTGAGCCGCGATGTATTGCAATATTTTTAAATTCAGTGTATAATACTTACATAACGCAAGACGGAGGTAATAATGTCAAACGCACTTTACACACCAACGGCAGATTTTAAAATAGAGCTCTCCCCCTTGGCAGTTCTGCAAACGGACATGCACTATCACCATGCATATCAGCTTTGCTATGCGATCGAGGGCGAGCACGACTATCTCATAGGAGATACTTTTTACAAAATATCGAAATCCGACCTTGTATTTATCCCCGTCGATGCCGTTCACCGCACCGACAGAAAACGCGCCTCGCGATTTCTCATATATTTTAAGCCGTCGTTTATAAACAAATACATTCAGCCGCTTATGCGCGACAAGCTGCTTGGAAAAGCTCCGCTCGTTTTCCACGGAGACGCAAGCACCGACGCACAGCTCAGCGAGCTGTTTAACAAGCTTCATTCGGAATACCTAAGACAGCAAAAGCAGCCTCAGTACGCAGACGAGCTCTTGCTCGTAAAATATCTTCTCCAGATACTCTTTTTGCTCTATACCTCGCAAAACATATACAGACCTGCCATTCCCGAGGACAACCGAATGTCAATGATAATAAAATACGTAAACGAAAATTATCAGTACATCTCGAGCATGGACGAGATAGCAAGTAAATTCTACATTTCAAAATACTATCTGTGCCACCTTTTCAAGGAGCACATGGAAGTCTCGTTTATCTCTTACCTGAACACCATAAAAATACGTGCGGCGTGTGAGCTGCTAAGAACGAGCAATCTTCCGCTTTCGCAGATAGCCGTTCGGTGCGGATTTAACTCCACTCCTTATTTTTGCAAGGTATTCAAGGAAGCAAAGGGGATCTCACCGAGTCGGTACAGAAAAGAGGTACGGTAATTTAAATTTCAAAGCTGTCGCCGTCGTCGGGTGTCAGTATTTCAAAGGGATACTTTCCCTTTACGCTCTCAATATCGGCGTAGCGCGCAGGCTTTACGTGTATAAAGAACACTCTCTTTGCCCGACACGTATCAAGATGCGGACGAAGCTCGTCCATGGTAAAATGAGCAAGCTCCGAGACAAATCCGTCTATATCCTCCTTGATCACGCTTGGCATATCGCCCTTTCTGAGCCCGTGAGACATGTCTCCGCCGAAAAGCACGCGCTTCTCTCCCTCTCTGACAAGTATCGCATAAGAGTTTTTCATGTGGCCGACGGGTATATATTCGACGCTTATGTTTTCGTCACTGTAAACGACGCCCGCCTCGGGTATCTTGAACTTCAGGCGCTCCGTGTCGATATGTCCGTCTCCCGACGTATATATCCACCTTGCGGTCGCGTCAATATGCTCCTGCTCGGTAATGAAAAATTCAGCCCTTGAGTCCTTATAGTACCAATTCATAAGGTCGGCAAGATGTACTATGCCAATGGTATGATCGCTATGGACGTGAGTAGTAAATACCGCCCTCAGATCATTTATGCTCTTGTCGTTTTTGAGCATAAAATCTATCATCGGCGCTCCTGCGTCGATAAAATATACGGCGCCGCCCGACTCGAGCATCATGCAAGCGCAAAATCTGTTTTTCACCGGAACTCCGTGAGATGTGCCTACAAATGTAATTTTCATAACAGCTCCTTAGCTCTTTGACATGGTCGCCGCCTGCTTGCGGGTTATCTCATGCTCAAGCGTCTTACCAAGATCAACGTATCCACTCGCTTCAAGCAAAAGCGAGCGCGTTATGTAGGTTCTCATGTCTATCGTAGGACCTGCCATGTGAGGTATCATCATAACGTTATCAAGTCCGTAAAGCGCGCAATCATCCTTCGGCGGCTCTTCCTCAAAAACGTCAAGCACCGCGCGGAAGCGTCCCTTTGCAAGCTCAGCTTCGAGAGACCGTTGATTTACCACTCCGCCGCGCGAGGTGTTTACAAACAGCGCGCCGTCCTTTATGCGGCTAAGCAGAGGCGTATCTACCATATGGTAGGTCGCGTCGAAAAGCGGAGTGTGCAAGCTGATTATGTCACATTCCTCGAATATGCGCTCAAGCGATGCTGCCTCAAGTCCATATTTCTCCACGTCCTCCTCTGGCAGGGGCTTTATGTCGTAGACAAGCATGGATACCTTGAACTGCGCGAGTATTTTAACAAGCTTTCTGGCGATAGTGCCGTAGCTTACGATACCTATCTTCTTACCCATAAGTCCTGCCGTATACCAAGGCTCGGGACGCCACTTCTTCTCGACCTTAAGCTCCGAGGAATATTTGGGAATATCGCGCAGAGCGCACAAAATGTAAGCGAGCGTTCCCTCTGCGACCGACTCCGCAAAATAATCGTTTGCGGAAATGACCTTAATACCGCGCTCCCACATCTCGTCGCTCACAAAAGGCACGACTGTGCCGCCAAGGTGAGTTAATATTTTAAGGTTGGGCGCATTTTTCAGTATTTCCGCATCAAGGCGCGGCGAGCCCCAAAGAGTTACGTAATTCTCGCAGTCTCCTATGCGCTCCGCCACCTCTGAGGGAGTCATGCGGTGCTCCTTTTCGTTCCAGACCGCGCCGCCAAGGCTTTCGGCAAGCTCGATATTTTCCTTATTAAAAAATGTCTTAAAGGTCTCTCCCCTTGATACGGATATAAGTGATTTCATAACGGCTCTCCATGAGTTTATATCTATATTTTAATTATATCATACACAAAAAATTTTTTCAATAAATATTATTAAATATTATCGATTTTTATATCTTTAATTCAAAAAGGCAAAAAATATTGCCGATTTCTCAAATATCGTAAAAAAAGCCGCAAAGGCGGCTAATTCCATATTGAAAATTCGGAAGATCGGTGTTATAATGTTTACAGTAACGTACCACCACGGAGGTATCAAAAATGAAGCTTTGCTTTTCTACCCTCGGATGCTCTGAAATGAGCCTTGAGGAAATATTCTCTCTTTGCTCCGACTTCGGCGTTTCCGCAGTCGAAATAAGAGGTATCGGCGGCGTGCTCGACAACGCAAAAATACCCGAGCTTTCTGCTGAAAATACAGATAAAACGAAGACCGCCTTCCAAAAAAGCGGTGTCTTGCCGATAGTCCTCGGAACGTCCTGCATGTTCCACAACAAGGAACGACTCGACGGTGCGATAGCGGAGGGGCTTGAGGCAATAAAAGCAGCCGAGCGTCTTGGCATTCCCTATATCCGCGTGTTTGGCGACAAGCTATACGAGGATGACGAGGCCGGTTGTACGGAGCGCGTGATTAACGGAATAAAAACGCTTTGCGAGAACGCAAAAAGCATCTCCGTCCTTTTAGAGGTCCACGGAGGCTTCAATACACAAGCGGCGCTCGCCCCCGTGATCGACGGACTTTCGGATATAGAAAATTTCGGGATCATATGGGATATAGAACATACACAAGACACCTACGGAGAGAACTGGATCGAGTTCTACCGCTTTATCCGTCCGTATGTAAAGCACGTCCATATAAAGGACCGCGCAGGCAAAGATCAGCTCGTTCTCACGGGCGATGGCGACGTGCCGATAATTCCGATAACAAAACAGCTTTTGAGGGACGGCTACGACGGGGCATTCTCCCTTGAATGGGAAAGAAAATGGCACCCCGAGCTGCCCGACATGCGTACGGCGCTTGACTCTTTCAAAAAAGTAATGGACGAGGCACGCGGCGCGTAAGTACATTACTAACGTCACGCCTTGACTAAAAAGAAAAAAGGAGACTTCTCCCATGTTTGATTTTCATATCCACTCCTCGCTTTCCTTTGACAGCGATACTCCCGCAAGGGACATAGCCCTCGCAGCAAAGCAAAAGGGACTTCGCGAGATCTGCTTTACCGACCACTGGGATTATCTTCCCCGCCCAACCGACAAGCACGACCTTTTCTCCCTTGATAACTACTCCCACACGTACGATAATTTAGAGGTCGAGGACCTGAAGATACGCCAAGGAATAGAGCTCGGACTCAACGATTGGAATATGGACGAATGCCAAAAAGTTTTGGCGGCTCGCAGCTTTGACTTCGTAATAGGATCGGTGCATTATGCCGACGGATACGACCCCTACTATCCGGAATATTGGGAGGGCAAGACTGCCGAGGTCGCGTACAGAAGATATCTCGAGCAGGAGCTTAAATGCATACAGCTACACAAGGACTTTGATGTGCTCGGACATCTTACATACGTCTGCAAAACTCCCCCAAACCCATTCCATACTCAAATTCGATACGACGAATGCCGCGAGATCGCGGACGAAATAATGAAGGCACTTATCCGAGGCGGCAAGGGCATGGAGGTAAATACCAGCGGTGTTGACAAGGGTGTCGGCCTCATTCCGTCCATGGACTACATCCGCCGCTTCCGCGAGCTTGGCGGAGAAATAATCACCGTCGGCTCAGATGCTCACGATGCCGTCCGCGTCGGACAGTACTGCGGCGAGGTGCTTGAACATCTCAAAGAAATATTCGGCTACGTTTGCACCTTTGAGGACAGACAGCCGATCTTCCATAAGCTTTAAGGGCGCACTCCCTCACCGTCGGAACGATCCGTAGGTCGATTTGACGGGCGAGCAGAACCCAAAGCTACCCTCATATTTGGAGATTATTTTCTCCATTTCAATTCTTTGCTTTTTACCTACGATACACACAAGCACGTAGCTCTCTGCTCCCGAATACATTCCGCGTGCGGGAATTTCGGTACAGCCTCTGTCAAGCCTTTCCATTATTTCCGCCGCCATCTCACGAGGTCTTGACGTTACGATCTCAAATTTCAAGGCGGACGCCGCTCCCTTTAGCAGATAGTCGCTTACAAAGCCTGAAACGAGCGACGAGAGAATACTCAATATAACGGGAAGCGCGCGCCTGCCGTAGACGAAATACGACATGGCTGCCACAGTTGCATTTATTGAAAACAGCACCCATACGGTGTTAAAATACGGCTTGACTCGGTTTATGAGCGCCGCTAAAATATCCGTTCCGCCGGTAGAGCCGCCAAGCCATACGGCGAGCGGATATAAAACGCCAAAAAACGCTCCATAACCAACCGCCGCCAAAAGCGCCTGCTCCTCGTTTTGCGCCCTGTATTCAAGAAAGCTCAGATCGAAATGCGACGTTATTCTCTGGAATATCACCGTCATTACCGAAAAGCTCAGTATATAGGTAAGGCTTTTGAACGAATAGCTTTTTTTTAAGAGAAAAAATGCCGCAAGCAGCATAGGCGCATTTATTAAAATATAAAGGTAGCCCACGCTTATCCCAAATAGATGCTGGATCATGACCGCAAAGCCCTGTATTCCTACGGGAGCGAAGTCGTTTGGATATATGAGTGCTATCGATACGCATGAGTCCAGCACCGCCAAAAGCGCCATTATCAAATATGATAGCCAAGGCACCGCATTTAGCACACTGCTTATTCTTTTCATAGCTTTCCCTCCGCAATACACGTCTCTATAATTATTTTTTGTATTATATTGCAACTTATGCAATGATATGCTATAATACCCTTACAGATTACATATTAAAAGAAAGGTAAAAAACAATGAAGCCTCTTATTGAAAAAACTCTTATTCTCGGTCACCGCGGTGCAAGCGGCTATGCCCCCGAAAACACAATGGAAGCATTCGAGCTTGCTGCAAAAATGGGTGCTGACGGCTTTGAGCTTGACGTACATCTGACATCAGACGGACAGATAGTAATTTGCCACGACGAAAAAATCGACAGAACCTCAAACGGACAGGGCATCATTCCCGAATACACGTTCGCAGAACTCCGTGCAATGGACTTCGGATACCACTTTTATAACGGTCAGCGCAAGGGCATAAAGATCCCCACGCTTGACGAGGTTTACGAGCTTGCCAAGCCGCTCGGGCTGACTATCAACGTAGAGATAAAGCCCTCGTACCCCGAGATTCTTCCTGCGTGCTACGAAGCAGCAAAGCGCCACGGCATGCTTGAAAACGTTATATATTCTTCCTTTGACCATTTCCAGGTAAGACGCATGAAGGATATGTATCCCGATACTTTCGTAGCTCCTCTTTACAAAGTAGACCTGGTAAAACCTTGGAACATATGTAGCGATCTTGACGCGAAAGCAATACACCCCAAGTACTTGCAGATACCGCTGTCGGAAGATTACGTAAAGCACTGTCACGACAAGGGCATTCGCGTTCACACTTGGACGGTAAATACCGAGGAGAACATTCAGCAAATGCTTGACTTGGGCGTTGACGCTATCATAACGAACTATCCCGATATAGCAGTAAAGCTCAGAGATCAAAAATGCAACAAATAAAGAGAGAAAATCTATGAAATACAGATATTTAAGATTTCCCGAGGGCAAGGCGAAGGCAGTTACTCTCAGCTACGACGACGGAAGCCGCCATGACCTGAAATTTTCCGATATCATATCCCCGTACGGACTTAAGTGTACGTTCAATATGACGAGCGACGAGAACAGAGGCGCAAAGGCATTGACTGTCTCAGACGTAAAGGAAAAGTTCCTTGACCGCGGACACGAAATAGCAGTTCATGGCTATATGCACAGAGCCGAGGGAACGCTCCGCCCCATCGAGGGCATACAGGACGTTCTTTGCTGCCGACTCGAGCTTGAGAAAAAATATGATATGATAATACGCGGTATGGCATATCCCGACAGCGGTATTACCAGATTCGCAAACGGCGCAAGCTATGAGAGCATAAGACAGTATCTCAAGGAGCTTGATATAGCTTACGCAAGAACGCTCGCAGGTGACAACGACAGCTTTGAGCTTCCCACCGATTGGTACAGATGGATGCCCAGCGTAAAGCACAAGAATGAACAGGTTTTTGAGTATATAGATCGTTTCTTGAGCATTGATACATCAACTAAAACCTACTGCGCAGCAAGACAGCCGCGACTCTTTTATATGTGGGGACACAGCCACGAGTTTGAAAAGGATAACAACTGGGATCTGCTCGTCGAGATATGTGAGCGCATCTCCGGCAAGGAGGAGATATGGTACGCTACCAACATTGAAATTTACAACTACGTAACGGCATACAATTCTCTCATATACAGCGCGGACGGCAATACCATTTATAACCCTACACTCTATACGATCTGGTTTGATATTGACGGCACGCTCTATACGATAAAGCCGGGAGAGACATTAAAAGTTCAAGATTCCCGAGCATAAATTAAAGAAGTAAAGAAAAGAAACGATTTTGCTATCAAAGCTGATAGCAAAAGCGGTTCTTTATTTCATTCAGTTGTGTTTTTACAGTTCCTTAAATTCCTTTAAACATCATATCACCGTAAGAGGGATAAGGCCAGTAGTCGGATGCCGTCAAGGGCTCCATTGTGTCAACGACCGCGCGAAGCTTTTCCATTGCGGGAATAACCTCGTAGCAGTATGCCTCTGCGCGTGCAACAGCGTCGGCAATAACCGATGCCTTGCGTTCAGCAGCCTGAAGCGCGGCAACATTTTTATAAGCCTCTGCGTTAAGAGCAGAAAGCTTCTTGATAAGGTCCTTCTCTACCGTGCAATCAACGTCGGGAAGCACAGAGAGCTTTGCGCCTGCCGTATCCGCGAGGTCCGCAACGTAGTTGTTGACTGCGGGAATAATATCTCTCGCCGCCATCTCGATCATTGTAAGCGCTTCGATGTTTACTATCTTCGCGTAATTCTCGAAATAGATTTCCTCTCTGGAATTTATCTCAACCTCACTCATAACACCGTGCTCCGTAAAGAGATTGACATTCTTTTCAAGGTTGAAGCACTTATATGCATCAACAGAGGTCTTAAGGTTGAGAAGTCCGCGTCTTGCCGCTTCCTCTTCCCACTCCTTTGAATATCCGTTGCCGTCGAAAATTATTCTCTTATGCTCGGTAAAGGTGTCCTTCAAGAGCTTTGATACAGCCGCGTCAAAGTCCTCGGCATTCTCAAGAATATCCGCAAACTGTCTGAAGCTCTCAGCAACAGCGGTGTTAAGAACTATGTTAGGCATAGCTATGTTCTGCGATGAGCCGAGCATTCTGAACTCAAACTTGTTACCCGTAAACGCAAGAGGAGAGGTTCTGTTTCTGTCTGTGGTGTCCTTGCGGAACGTAGGAACGGTAGGAACACCCAAGTCCATAATTCCTGCCTTTGCGCCCTGATACGTCTTTCCGTCGATTATCGAATTTATGATATTATCAAGCTCCTCGCCGACGAATATCGAAACGATAGCGGGGGGCGCCTCGTGTGCGCCAAGACGGTGATCGTTGCCCGCGTGAGCAACGGAAATACGCAAAAGATCCTGATAATCGTCAACCGCCTTAACAACAGCCGCAAGTATAAGCAAGAACTTTACGTTCTCTGCGGGAGTCTTACCGGGGTCAAGCAGATTCTTGCCCGAGTCTGTGGAAATAGACCAGTTGTCGTGCTTACCCGAGCCGTTTACTCCCTTGTAGGGCTTCTCGTGAAGCAAGCATACGAGTCCGTGCTTTTCCGCAATCTTCTTCATGTACTCCATAATCAAAAGATTATGGTCGACCGCCATATTGGTGGTTTCATATATAGGAGCAAGCTCGTGCTGTGCGGGAGCTGCCTCGTTATGCTTGGTCTTTGCGTTTATACCGAGCTTCCAAAGCTCCTCGTCAAGGTCTGCCATGTAAGCGCTGATTCGGGTCTTGAGCGGACCGAAGTAATGGTCCTCAAGCTCCTGCCCCTTGGGTGCGGGCGCACCGAAAAGCGTTCTTCCCGTATACAAAAGGTCCTTGCGCTTGTCGTACATTTCCTTATCGATTATGAAATACTCCTGCTCTGCGCCAACCGTGTTGTTGAGTCGCTTACAGCTCGTATCACCGAAAAGGCGCAAAATACGAAGTCCCTGTGTGCTTATAGCGTCCATTGAACGCAAAAGGGGTGTTTTTGTGTCAAGCGCCTCTCCCGTATAAGAGCAAAACGCAGTAGGAATATAAAGCGTACCGTCCTTGACAAAGGCATACGACGCAGGATCCCACGCGGTATATCCTCTTGCCTCAAAGGTCGCGCGCAAGCCACCCGTCGGGAAAGAAGACGCGTCGGACTCGCCCTTTATAAGCTCCTTGCCTGAAAACTCCATAACTATGTTGCAGCTTCCAACAGGAGAGATAAAGGAGTCGTGCTTCTCCGCGGTGACACCCGTCAAGGGCTGGAACCAGTGCGTGTAGTGGGTAGCGCCCTTCTCTATCGCCCAGTCCTTCATAGCAGTTGCAACTATATCCGCAATAGACGCATCAATAGGTCTGCCTGTGTCTATCGTCTTGGCAAGCGATTTATAAACGTCCTTGGGAAGTCTTTCACGCATTACGTCGTCGTTAAATACCATACATCCGAAAATTGCCGGAACATTCTTGGTCATATCTTTACCTCTTTTTTGTTTTTCCCTTACTTTTCTTTTACGAAAAAGAAAAGTAAGCAAAAGAAAACGAAAAATTAAATATTTCCTCTGTTCATCATTTCGTAAAAACGAAACAAAGCAAAAGAAAACTCCTTACTTTTCTTTTACGGAAAAGTAAGCAAAAGAAAACGAAAAATTAAACACTCTACCTGTTGTGTGTGAAAAAGCAAAAGAAAACGAAAATACTAAAAATCTCTGTACGCTTCCGCTTCAGTCGCAGACTATGTATCAGTTGTTATTGAAGCTATTATTTTACAAGCGCTACTGCTCTTGCAGTCTTCTCTCTGATCTCGTCGGGAGTTCCCTTCATCATCCAGCTTCCGCCGCATGCGATTATCTTATCGAATGCAAGATATTCAAGCACGTTGTCCTCGGAAATACCGCCCGTGGGCATAAACTTGAGCGTGGGGAATGCGGCAGAAAGTGCCTTGAGCGTTCCAAGACCGCCAAAGTTCGAGCAGGGGAAGAATTTTACGACCTCAATGCCGTAAGAAATAGCAGTAATTATCTCGGTGGGGGTTACGCAACCGGGCAGGTAGAGAATACCTCTTTCGCGGCAAACCTCTGCAACCTCAGCGGCAAAGCCGGGACCTACGATAAATTTAGCTCCGCAGTCAATAGCCTTGTTGCACTGCTCGGCATTTATAACCGTTCCCGCGCCTATAAGCATATCGGGGAACTTTTCACAGCCGAGCTTTATTGCGTCTGCGGCGCAAGCGGTACGGAAGGTGATCTCCGCAACGGGCAAGCCGCCCTCGCAAAGTGCCTTAAGAGTAGGCTCTGCATCGGCGATGTCCTTAATAACTACAACGGGAACTATTTTAAGCTCCTTGACCTTTTCTGAAATGTTCATGTCTTTCTCCTTTGTTTCTTGTATATATTTATTCTTTTACCATTGGTATCTTCATAATTTTCTCAAGCTCCTCGCGCTCAAGAAATGGTGCCAAATCCTCAAGAGGCGGACTTACGAGCATGCCGTCGGGCAATCTCCGCGTCGCGCTCTTAGGCTCAAATATCTGTGCGGGATCCGTGAAAACCTCGCCGATAAACGCGCCGTCAGTGGAAAACGCTCTGTCAAGAAGCGCGTCGATCTCGCCGTTTGTATTGCACGCAGCATAAGGGTATCCGTAAGCCCACGCCAATTTTTCAAGCGACGGGAACGATAAGTCACCGCTTTCGGGGCCGATACCGACCTTGGTATGCTCCCCAAAAATATTAGTCTGTGTCTGTCTTATAGAGTGGTATCCGTCGTTATTTATAACGAATATCTTGATCGGCAATCTGTTAGTAAGGATCGTCTCGAGCTCCTGAAGATTCATCTGAATACTTCCGTCACCCGTAAGGCAAACGACCTCACGTCTGCCAAGAGCAACACAAGCTCCGATCGCCGCGGGCAGGTCGTAGCCCATAGAAGCAACGGCGGAGTTTATTATAAAGCGCTGTCCCTTTTTTATGGTATAGGCGTGACTTCCGACAACGCAAGCCGTACCGTTACCGACAACCGTGGTATACCCCTCGGGGAGTCTGTCCGAAAGCTTTTTGACGAATGCATAAGGGTTGGTAAGTCCTTCCCAAAGATAGTGCTTCGGGAGCACTACGGGATAATTCTTCTTCCACTCGCGACAGGCCTCTTGCCAACCGTTCTCTGCGAAAAGCTTACCGTCGGGAAGTCTTGAAAGCAGCGTATCAAGAAAGTCCTTTGCATCGGCGTGAATGGGCATCTCGACGTGCAGAGTGGGCTTTTTAAGCTCCTCTCTGTCAACGTCCACCATGATAACGAATGCCTCTCTTGCCCATGTCTTAAAGCTATATCCTACCTGGCGGATCGAAAGGCGGTTACCCACGGCGAGAATGAGATCGGCATTCTGCACCGCAAAATTTCCCGCTCTGTCTCCCATAATACCGCCGCGCCCGACGTAAAGCTCGTCGTCGTCAGCCATCATGTCAATGTTATCCCAACCCGTTACAACGGGGATATTAAGCCGTCTTATGGCTTTCTCAAAAGACTCAAAGCCACCAGAGAGGCGAACTCCGTTTCCCGCATAAAGCACGGGCCGCTCGGCGCTCCTTATTCTTTCAATTACCGCATCTGTCGCCGCAACGTCTGTCGCGGGCGCTATACCGCATTCTTCCTCGTCTGGACAAAAGCCAAAAAGCTCGTCGGTTTCGATCATGCACCCCTGAAAGTCCACGGGTATATCTATCCAGCAAGGTCCGGGCCTGCCGTTCTTGGCAAGATACAGCGCCTTTTCAAGCGCATATCTTATCCTACGGGGGTCCTCTATCATTTCGCAGTATTTGGTCATACACCGAACTGCAAGGGTTATATCAAATTCCTGATCTCCCCCGGCTCTTATATCCAACCCCATGCCTCGCCTTGTGGTGTCGTAGCGGACCTGCCCCGAGATTATAAGCATGGGAACGGAGTCAAGCCAACCGCCAAGCACTCCCGTCAAGGCGTTCGTTCCGCCGGGGCCCGTCGTAACGCAGACCGCTGCTATTTTGTTATTTATTCTCGCATAAGCCTCCGCCGCGATGGCAGATGCCTGCTCGTGATGATTATAAAGGCAATTCAGACCGTCCTTGTGACCGAGCGCGTCGTTAAGATGCATAGCGCCGCCCCCCGTAACGGTAAAGCACTCGGTAATTCCATTGTTCACCAAGAAGTCCGCAACGAAGTCAGCAAGACGTATTTTCATAACGCAATATTCCTTTTTTGATCTATCCTTTTGCGCAAAGCGCTTAACGGTATACGGCCTTGATTATCGTTTTGGCCATGTGATCTATCATTTCATCGGTCAAGCCCGGATATACCCCCACCCAAAAGGTGTCTCTCATAACTCTGTCGGTATTCTCAAGCGATCCCACTATCCTATATCCCTCTCCCGAGCGTCTCATATCATCAAAGCAGGGGTGTCTCGTAAGGTTTCCCGCAAACAGCATTCTGGTCTGAACTCCGTGCGACTCGATATATGATACCACTCTATCACGCTCCACGCCCTCGCGGCAGGTAATAAGAAATCCAAACCAAGAAGGATCTGAATTCTCGCAGGGCTCGGGAAGTATAAGCTTATCGCTCACGGACGTAAGCGCCTCCCTAAGACGGGCAAAATTATGGCGGCGGCGCTCCACGAATTCGGGGAGCTTTTTAAGCTGTGCGCAACCGACTGCCGCCTGCATGTCCGTTGCCTTTAAGTTATATCCGAAATGGGAATAGACGTACTTGTGATCATACCCCAGCGGGAGCTCTCCGTACTGTCGCTCAAAGCGGTGACGGCAGAAGTTATCAACGCCCGACGGGCAAACGCAATCTCTGCCCCAGTCGCGAAGCGAGCGGGCTATCTTAGCAAGCAAAGGATCGTCGGTGTATACTGCACCGCCCTCACCCATCGTCATGTGATGCGGAGGATAGAAGCTGCTTGTCCCTATATCCCCGAACGTACCTGTTCTTCGTGTCACTCCGTCCAAGGTGTACTCAGTGCCGAGCGCATCGCAGTTGTCTTCAACGAGCCAAAGCCCGTGTCTCTCGCAAAACGCCCTTACGGCGGCAATATCAAAGGGATTTCCAAGCGTGTGTGCTATCATAACGGCACGAGTCCTCTCGGAAAGCGCAGACTCAAGCTTCGTTACGTCAATATTGTATTGCGGTACGGTCATATCCACGAACACGGGAACAGCACCATACTGAATAATAGGAGTGACCGTTGTGGGAAAGCCCGCCGCGACGGTAATGACCTCGTCCCCTCTCCTTATCGCCCTCTCTCCGAGGAGCGGCGAGGTAAGTGTCATAAAGGCAAGAAGATTTGCAGACGAGCCCGAGTTTACCAGACTGCAATATCTGAGTCCGAGATACTCCGCAAGCTTCTTTTCAAATTCATCGGTATATCTTCCCGAGGTGAGCCAGAATTCAAGCGCGCTGTCCACCAAGTTACACATCTCCTCGCTGTCGTAAACGCGAGACGCGTAAGGAATTCTGTCACCCTCTTTATATTCGGGATCATTGTGGTATTTTTCGCAGTAATCTCTTACCGCGCGAAGAATATTTTCTCTTTCTTCTCTCTCATTAAGAGCTGTGATTCTCTTGTTCATTTTGAAAATTCGTGCAATTTCTTGCACTTCCTTTCGACGCTTTTTGAGATGTAAAAGCGGTGCTTATGCCAAATGCGCATACACACTACCATTATAACATACGGTATATATTTTGTCAACAATATTAAAATAAAATACATTCCCTTAGTATATTATAAAAAGTTTTTGAAAATTCCTTGACATATAAGAAAAAATACCTTACAATATTGGTATATGAGGTGGTACGCATGAACGAAAGGTTTAAAAGACAGTCGCTTATATTGGGAGAGAACGCAACTGATACGCTCGCGAGCAAAAGGGTTGCGCTTTTTGGCGTTGGCGGTGTCGGAAGCTACGCGGCTGAGGCGCTTGCAAGATGCGGTGTCGGACACGTAACGCTAATAGATAACGACGTCGTATCCCTCAGCAATATCAACCGCCAGCTTTGCGCTCTTACCTCGACGGTCGGTCTTCCTAAGGTGGACGTAACCGCCGCACGCATGCGTGACATTAATCCCGACATCGACGTTCTTGCCCTAAGACAGTTTTTCCTTCCCGAAAACACCGACACCTTTGATTTTTCGAAGTACGATTTCGTAATAGACGCAATAGATACGGTAAGCGCGAAAATAGAGATCGCCGTTCGCTGTAATGCGGCAGGCGTGCCGATGATAAGCTCCATGGGGACGGGAAACAAGCTCTCGCCCACCGACCTTAAGGTAGAGGATCTTTCCAAAACGACGGGCTGTCCGCTTGCTCGCGTTATGCGCCGTGAGCTAAAGAAGCGCGGCATTATACATCTGAGCGTAGTATATTCCGAGGAAGCTCCGATAAAGCCTGCCGTAAACGAGCAGACAGACCTTGGAAAGGCAGTACCCGGAAGCGTTGCATTCGTGCCGTCCGTCGCGGGACTTATAGCCGCATCGGAAGCAGTAAAGGCGCTGCTCAAATAATTCAAAACAAATAATTTTTTAAATTTATTTAAATTCTTGCGAAAATCTGCTATAATGTATCAAGTATAACAACCATTCGGAGGCGACATGACCTATAACGAAATTTGCATGGCTCTGGCAAACGCCGAGATCGAAAACAATCGACACGAGGCGGGAATGCTCATATGCCATTTTTGCAATATAAACCAAGCGGAGCTCTTAACAAGGCGCGACGAGGATTTTGACTCGCCCGAGCTTTTGGCGGCAGTAGAAAAGCGCACTCAGCGCTATCCGCTTCAATACATTCTCGGTCTTTGGGATTTCTGTAACGAAACCTATCGCGTGACCGAGGACACGCTCATACCGAGATCGGATACGGAAAAGCTCGTCGAGCTTGCCGTAAGATTTTTGCCCGAGAACGCGAGATTTATTGATCTTTGCACGGGCAGCGGCTGTGTCGCGATCTCAACGCTTGCCGCAAGGCAGGATACACGCGCCGTAGCGGTCGATCTCTTTGACAAAACGCTTGAGGTAGCAAGAGAGAACGCCGAAAGAAACGGTGTCGGAGAGCGTCTGGGCTTTACAAAGCAGGACGTTTTTGACTCTGCCTTTATGAACGACCTCGGCAAATTCAATGCTATAATTTCAAATCCCCCGTATATCGAAACCGAAAAGATCTCCCTGCTCGACGAGGAGCTTGCGTTCGAGCCCGAGGCGGCGCTCGACGGCGGCAACGACGGCTTGGATTTTTACCGAGTCATAATCGGCTCTTACGGTCAGTACTTATATGAGGGGGGCATAATGCTCCTTGAGATCGGCTGGGATCAGGCGCGCGCCGTAACGGCTATATCCCACGCGCACGGCTTCCGTTGCGAGGTCTATAAGGATTACTCAGGCAACGACCGCGTAGCATATCTTACAAAAACGAATTAGGAGTTATACTTTGAAAATAACCGTACTTATGGGGGGGCTCTCCCCCGAACGAAACGTCTCCCTCTCCTCGGGCTCGCTTATAGCCGCGGCTCTGCGCAGACGGGGACATGAGGTAATGGCGCTTGACCTTTACGTCGGTGTACCCGAAGACATAGCCGACGTAAGCTCCCTTTTTACTAGCGAGCAGCAAAATAACGTCACCGTTCCCACGGGGCTTCCCGACCTCGCCGCTCTTATCGCCGAGCACGGCGGCCGCACCGACGAGATAGGCCCTCGAGTGATCGACGCATGCCGCGCCGCTGACTGCACCTTCCTCGCGCTCCACGGAGCGACAGGAGAAAACGGTCAACTTCAAGCTATGCTTGATGCATACCGTATTCCCTACACAGGCTCGGGCTATATCGGAAGCATGCTGTCAATGGATAAGGATATCGCCAAAAAGATCTTGCGTTCGGAGGGCATTTTGACACCCGACTGGGTAAGAGTCGATACCTTGGATACCCCCGACGTTGACGAAATAATAAGCGACGTCGGTCTTCCCGCTGTAATAAAGCCCTCGTCATCGGGCTCAAGCGTTGGAGTTTTCATGGCGGACACCGCCGACGAGCTTCGCGAGGCTCTCAAAAATGCGGCGGAGTATGAAAGATACTTGTTGGTGGAAACCAGAATCAAGGGACGCGAGCTTACCTGCGCATACTTTGACGGAGAGGCGCTTCCGCCCGTCGAGATAATTCCCGAAGCGGATTTTTACGACTATCTGCGCAAATATCAAGCAAATGCCACCCGAGAGATCTGCCCTGCCCCCATCGGAGATAAGGCAACTCAAACGGTATACGAAGCTACCAAGCGCGGCTTTGCCGCCCTCCGCCTTGACGGATATGCGCGCTTTGACTATATGCTTGATGCTGACGGCAAAGCATGGTGTCTTGAAGCAAACACCCTGCCCGGCATGACTCCCACAAGTCTTTTGCCGCAGGAGGCTGCCGCCGTAGGTATGGAATACGACGAGCTTTGCGAAAGAATAGCGTTAAGTGCCCTGAAAAAGCGCAAATAATCCTTTGCAGATACATAACTGCTTCATAAAAAAACCGCCATTGGCTTTGTTGCCAACGGCGGTTTTTATATTTATCAATAATTTTCTGCGTGAACCTCGAAGTAGCTCTGGGGGTGTGCGCAGGTGGGGCAAAGCTGGGGCGCGTTCGTGCCAACGACGATGTGTCCGCAGTTGCGGCACTCCCATACCTTAACCTCGCTCTTTGCGAATACCTCTGCCATCTCAACGTTCTTGAGAAGCGCGCGGTATCTCTCCTCGTGGTGCTTCTCGATAGCCGCTACAAGGCGGAACTTAACCGCAAGCTCGTGGAAGCCCTCCTCGTCAGCGGTCTTTGCGAAGCCCTCGTACATATCCGTCCACTCATAGTTCTCACCCTCTGCGGCAGCAGCAAGGTTCTCTGCGGTGTCCCCAATGCCGTTAAGCTCCTTGAACCAAAGCTTTGCGTGCTCCTTCTCGTTGTCAGCCGTCTTCAAAAACAGCGCGGAGATCTGCTCAAAGCCTTCCTTTTTAGCCTTCGATGCAAAATACGTGTACTTGTATCTTGCCTCGGACTCGCCTGCGAAAGCAGCCATAAGATTTTTTTCTGTTTGTGTACCCTCGTACTTGTTCTTTTTCATGTTATTCCTCCCCAAATTCCGCAATATACGGTAAACTTCTATAGTATTCGGCGCAATCAAGGCCGTAACCTATAACAAAGTGATCCGGTATTGTAAAGAGCGCAATATCAGGTTCAAAGTCAACTAATCTGCGTGAGGGCTTGTCTAAAAGCGTAACCACCCTAAGACTCAACGGATTGCGCATTTTAAGCATCTTAACGATATCGTTAAGCGTCCTTCCCGTATCCACGATATCCTCTATTATCACAACGTGATACTTGCTTATATCCTGATCGAGATCCATAGTTATCTTAACTACTCCCGCAGAAACAGTTCCCTCGTAATAGCTCTTAGCGCACATAAATCCAACCTCGCAGGGTACGCTTACAGCGCGGCAAACGTCTGCCATAAATATGAAAGCTCCCTTAAGTATGCTTACGAGCAAAATAGGACGGCCGTCGTAAATTGCATCTATTTCCTTACCGAGCTTTGCAACAGCCTCGGCAATCTCCTTCTCAGTTATAAGAACACGTTTTATATTACCCTTAAAATCCTCGGTAGAATGAATTTCCTTCATTTCAGCCTCCAAAATATGTCTATGTAGATATTTTATCACATTTAAAATCATTTTTCAATACATTTTCTTATATTTTTTGTTCAAAGGTGCAACTCAACCGTCAATCGGTCTTTTAAAAAAGAGCAAGCTATTGCAATTCACTTGCATTTATGCTATAATGGTATAAATGAAACACACCAAGGAGGCATCACACATGGGATACGCGCTAAGAACTTTCGGTATCAGCAAAAAATATAAAAACCGCTTTGCCGTCAGAGAAGCGAATATAAATATCAGCGAGGGCGATATTTACGGCTTTGTCGGTGAAAACGGCTCGGGAAAAACCACCGTTATCCGTCTTATCACGGGGCTTATTTACGCCGATGCGGGAGATTTTGAGCTGTTCGGCACGAAAAGCACCTCACCCGCCATCACCGAGGCGAGAAAGAAAATAGGGGCGATAGTTGAATCTCCGTCGATATACAGAAATATGTCGGCTATGGACAATCTTCGTCTGCAATGCACGATTTTCGGTCTTGAGAATACCGAAGAAAAGGCGTTCGAGGCGCTAAAGTCAGTAGGACTTGAATATCTCAAGGACGAGAAAAAGGGCGCGGGAGATTTTTCCTTGGGTATGCGCCAGAGGCTCGGAATTGCCATGGCGCTTATCGGCGAGCCTCGCTTTATCATTCTCGACGAGCCCATGAACGGTCTTGACCCCGCGGGTATCGTGGAGATCCGTGAGCTTATCTTAAAGCTCAACCGCGAAAACGGTATAACCTTCCTCATTTCCTCGCACATTCTTACAGAGCTTTCGCTCGTAGCTACCAAATACGGTATAATCTCAAAGGGACACATAATAAAGGAGATCACCGCAGACGAGCTTCACGACGAATGCGGAAGATTCACCCTTATAAGAGCGACGGACAACGCTTCTCTGTTCTCTACCGCTGCCACGCTATACGGCGAGGACAAGGTAAGCTACGACAGAGATTCCGTCAAAATATCGGGAGACATCGACCTCAACGAGCTGTTCAAGCGCTTGATCGACGCCAACAATTCCATTTTGAGCGTCAACTGCTCCGAAACCAGCTTTGAGGAATATTATCTCTCGCTTGTAGGAGGTATACACCATGCTTAAGCTTTTAAAGGTAGATCTTAAGCGCGTATTCAAGGATAAGCTGTTTTTAGTGGTATGCATTTTAGCGGGTGTGTTCGCAGTGGTCACTCCGCTTTTATACGTAGCGATCTTCGGTTCTATCGGTGTCGAAACGAATGAAATGAGCGAAACGCTTGAAGCGTTGGGAATGGCAATAAACGCAAAGTCCATGTTCTTCCAGTCTTTCTCGCTTGGAAACAACCTCGGACTTATACTCCCCGTTCTTCTCGCCATCATTCTCTGCAAGGACTTTGCTCATGGAACCGTCCGCAACAAGATAATAAGCGGAAAAAGCCGCACGTCGATCTTTTTGTCAATGTATTCGGTATGCTTTTGCGTGCTTTTTGGCGCAATGGTGCTGCATGCACTTCTTACCATGCTCATAAGCCTGATATTCTTCCCCTATCAGTCAACTGAGTTTGTCGCTTCGGATATAGGATATTTTCTGCTTTCGCTGCTCTTTGAAGCTCTGATTTACGTTTTCGTAGCTGCGCTCGTCAGTTTTCTTTGCGCATGTACGAAGAATATGGGACTCGCAATCGTCGGCTACGTTGCAGTCGTAATGATAATGAGCGTCCTTACCTCTATATTGCAATTCGGCGCGCTCATGGTGCCCGTCGCGGACGGCGGAGATTCGGCTGTTCTTAAGGTGATCGAATTTTTGCAGGATATTAACGTTTTCAATTTTGCTACGGTCATAGGCGTGGGCACGAAATACTCGGCACGCGAGGTGCTCTGCTGCATTCTCTCTCCCACCATACTTTCGGCAGGAATCACGCTTCTCGGAATCTTCAAATTCAAGAAGAAGGATATTAAATAAGCAACAAAACCCCACCTTTACCGACGGTAAAGGTGGGGTTTTTATGTTCAGTCCTTATTTACTGTAATAGTGCAATAAAGCGCATAGTGGTCCGAAAGGTCCGTGCCTGCAAGCGAGAAATCGCTAACGGTAACTCCCTTGTATATGATATTATCAAGAGAATCGCTATAATCATCTTTTTTGTATGTTGGCATCTTATTATCAGTGTTTGCGAGAGTGTAGCCCGCATCGGTAAAGAGTTCAAACTCAGAGAAGGAGTTAATGTTCCAGTCACCGAGAAGAACAACGTGCTCATATTGCTCGCAATACGCAATAAGCTCATTTAACTGATTGATTACAACATTTTTTGAGCCCTCTCCGTCAAACGCCAGGTGAACGCTGACAAGCTTAACCGTTGTGCCGTTTATTACAACATCTGTGGTAACGAAATAGTAGTCAGTTGCCAAAGGTCCCTTGGTGCTGATGACTCCCGCAGTTTTGTTGCACTCAAACTCGTGGACCTCAGGCTCGGATATCTCTATTTTCGAATATACCGCGTTACAGCTGTAATTGCGCTGAGCTCCCTCGTAAACCGTATCATATTCCGTAAAAATAGTATTCTTCGCAAGATATTTGTTCTTTGTAAACTTTTGGCTGTACTCGTTTAAGAACATAATATCCGCATCAATAGCATTGTTTATATAGTCGCGGAAATAGTCGCCCTGCATAGCGGACTGGGCGTCCTCAAGTGTGGAATTCGGCTTTCTTCCAAGTGCGAAGTGACCGATGTTCCACGTAGCTATCCTTACGGAATCGGAGTCTTCAGGCTCGTAAGATTCCTTGGTAAACTTGATCTCCGAGGGAAGATGCATTTTTTTGGAGTTGTTGTTGTAAACGTAGAGGTATCTTGCATTATCGGGAATTCTTACGGTAATGCTGTCATCGGTTACGCTTACCACGTTAGTATATCCCGCAGCATAGCAAGGTGCATGATCATAGCAAAGCTCGTCACTCATAAACGCGTAGATAATATCCTCGCCACTTGCATTTTTCTTCATGGTAACGGTATTAAACGTAGTACCCGCAAGCTCAATTATTGCGCCTTTTTTCGTCGATGATTTGGAGTAAAAGTTTGAGCTTGTAACGTAGCCGTCAAGAACTTCTATCTCATCAATAGGATATACGTATTCGTTAGCGGTCTCGGTTTTGAGCGGATCTATGTACGCCTCAAGGAACGTTACGGAATCGGGAGTAAATATATTTCCCTTGCTGCTGTGATAAACATAAAGATATTTTGCATCCTCGGGGATCTCAAGCGTTACCTTCTTGGAGGTATCCCATACGCAATGGGTATATCCCGTTGCATACGTGGGAGTTGCGTCCAGTGTAAGCTCAGACTTGAGAAATGCATAGCCAAGCTCATTCCCGTTCTTATTTCTCTCAAGCTGAACGTAGGAATAATCAAGCTTGGAAATGTCGATCAACGCGCCATAATAGCCATCTGCCTTTTTGTTTTTATTATCCTTATCGGCAATAGTACCGGGAAGCTTAACAATGTCCTCAATAGGATAAGAATATGTTCCCATAAAAAGCCACGTCTCTCCGTTATCGTAAGAAACTTCAAGCTTTTTGGTCTCAGTGTTGTATCTGAATTTCGGAGGCTGTGCATCAGTTCCGTTCGAGCCGTCGGCTCCTGGCGCTCCGACGTCACCAACATCGCCCTGCGGACCCTTTGAGGGAATACCGGTATCGGTGTCCCCTATCCACCAGTTTCCGTTTTCGCCAACCGAGGGAATCACAGTCTCCTCATCGTCGCCTTTATTACACGAGGCGAGCGCCAAAAGCGAACCCGAAATCAAAGCAATAGCCAAAAGTAATACTAATATTTTTTTCATAAAAACCTCTTTCGTCACCGATCCCGTTTTATAGTTAAATACTTAATTTTATTTTACGAATTTTATAGCGCCGGGATAAAACAGCTCTTCGTAATTATCCATATAGTATACTACGAGGTACTTAGCGCCCTCGGGAATTTCAAATTCACCGTCATATTCCTTTACGGTATCATAGCCGTCGGCATAAGAAACCACCTCGCCGATCTCGGGCATCTCTGTAAGGAAGGTATATCCCATCCATGGATCTCTGTCAGCACCAGGCGTAAGAATAACGCGGTCAAATACTGTATCTGTAATGTCTACAAATGCAACCTTGCACTCGTCACCATTAGCCTTTTGGTAAACAAACTTATGGTCTGCAGGTTTCTTCACTTTACCATCTAAATAATCAAAGTATCTGATTACAGCGTGATCTCCAACAAGATATTCCATGGGGAGATCGTACTCTTCAAGAGTAGCGTCCTGAAGATTTTCAAGTATGGTCTTTCCCTTTGTGAAGGTAATGCTTGCGGGAAGATAGCTTGTCGCGTCATAAGAGTAATAGAAAGCAAGGTACTTTGCATTCTCAGGAATATCAGCCTTACAGTCGTAGCATGCAAACTTAAAGGTGCAGTATCCCTCGGGATATTTAACCGTATCGCCAAGCTCCGGCTTCTCGGTAAGGAATGCAAAGCAGACCCAAGGGTCATTATAATCGTATGTAACTTCAAAGCTTACGGTATCAAAGTCGCTAAGCTCCTCAAGATCTATGAATGCATACTTGGTTTTCTCTTCATCCTTATATACGTGATCATCCGCGTATGCAATTGTTCCTTGCACGGGAACTATTGTCTCAAGAGGATACTCGTAGTAACCAGGCTCGGCAAATACAAGACCCTCATAAACGGCACAATCGCTAATAATCAAGCTCTTACCAACCTGGGTTTCGTCCATTCCGTTACGGAAGAAGCGGAGTACGTATTCGTAGTCAACGTTCGACCAGTTGAATGCGTCTGCGATGCTCGGCTGGCTCTCAAGCGAGCAAATAAGCTCCCATTCGCCGTCAATCGCTACGTAAAGATTGTACGCCGTGATGTTATAATTACCTCTTCCGGTACCCTCGTCCTTAACCTCAATTGCGTAGGTCTGTGTCAATGCTCCATTTTCATCACCGTAGGACTGGCTTGCCAAAACTTCATTGACGTTAGTACGCTTACCGTTATTATCCTTAAGAACCTCAACGTATCTATACGAATTCTTACCGGGCTTTACAACAAAGCCGGACTGCCAATCGGGGAAGAAGCCTATCTCTTGATCTGCGTCTTCGGCAGTTACGGTAAATACCGTGGTAAATGCGCTTCCGGACATCTCGTAATTATTCGTGTTCAGCGCATTTCCAAAAGTAGCAGCCATGCTTTTTTTATCATTAAGCTTCAAATTAACAGATTTACCTTCACTTGCAGTTGCGCTACTGAAGGCATTACCATCAAACGCAGACCAATCTTCCCTCGGAGCACCGCCTTCCCATTTATCTCCGCCGCGGAAGTCTACCTCGAAAA
>JAZOWN010000036.1:0-21567 GCA_045659245.1 Eubacteriales bacterium | reverse complement strand
GTACGACTTTGTGTTTTCTTGTTCTTAACTTTGCCATATCACGATCCTCCTACCTTGGAAAGTACCTTCTTGATAACCGTGTTCGCGCCTATCATGACAACGAACAGGATAACTGCGATGGTCGATGAGTAACCGATCTCGAAACGCTGTGAACCGTAGTCCTCGAGATGGTGCATGATGGTATGCGCTGCGTAGTCAACGGAAGGAAATCCGCAGAGCGCGGTAACAACTCCGCCGAATCCGAAGGAGTTGGTTATGGACATGACCGCACCGAACATAAGCTGTGACTTCATGTTGGGAAGCGTTATGTACCAAAGCTCCTGCCATCTGTTTCTGATTCCGTCAACCGCTCCTGCCTCAAACTGAGCCTTGTCGATACCCTGAAGACCTGCGATAAACGCAAGGAAGGAGGTACCGAGAGAGGTCCAGATAGCAACTACTATACAAAGGGGCATTACCCAGTCTGCGTCCTCGAAGAACGCGATTTCCGTGTTGATTATGCCGAGCTTCAAAAGCCAAGCGTTTGCCCATCCGTAGGAGTCACTGGAGAACAGCGTCAACCATACAAGGTATACCTGACCTGATATGGAGGGCGCGTAGAAGACGAGAGTAACTATTGCTCTTATCTTCGGGGAAAGCTCGTTGATAAACCATGCGACCATAAGTGACATCAAATATGATGCAGGTCCAACGATTGCCGCAAATATAAATGTATTTTTAGCTGCCGTTATGAATACGTCGTCGTCAAGGAACAACCTTACGTAGTTGTCAAGCCACACGATATTAGGCACCTCAAGCATGTTGAAGTCCGTAAAGCTTATGAGTATCGACAGCGCAACGGGAAGGACTGTAAAGCAGGTGAAAACTATCATATAGGGTGCTACCATAAGATACGCTACCTTATTGCGCTTCATCTCTTTCCATATCCACTGCGCCTTGGTCATATCCTTGCGCGATACAGCCTTTTTCTTTGCCGTTTTACGTGACATGTACTTCTTTCTCCTTATATTTTTTTACCTTATTATTTATAAGCCTCGTAGGATTCGAGAGCCTTTGCCGCACTGTCGAGGTTATCGGCAGCACCGCCAAAGAGCGTACCGTCAAGAGCACGAAGCTGTGCCGACAAGGAATACATCGATGCAAAGTCCTCTGTGGTGTAGCCCGCGATGAGTGCAAGTATGTTGTTGCAGGTCTCGTCGTAAGCTGCGTTGTATGCATCGCTTTCCTTAGCCTTAAGTATCTTCGCCTCTGCCTCTGACATTCTCTTCTGTGCCAAGGTCTGTCCGTCCGCAAGAGTCTCAAGACCGAATTCCTGACGCTTACGCGTGATCTCGGTGTTGATTATTCTTATATAGCTCTGAAGCTCGGTTACGGGGTCTGCCTTGTCGTTATAAGCAGAAAGGAATGCAAATTTCGTATAACGGTCAACTATATAGCATCCGGGGTAGTTAGGAACTGCCGCAAGGCTGTTGAACTGTGCCTCGAGCTGCTCAAGCTCCTCAGCGGTCCAAGGAAGCTCACGGAGAGCGCTCTCGTTTGCAGTTGCGTGCTTTGCGGAAGGTCCGAGGATAGCAACCATTTCGTTGGAGTAGTCCTTCTGGCACTCCTCGTCAACGTGCCATCTCATAAACTTCCAAGCTCCGTCCATGTTCTCGCATCCGACCATCATGGAGATAGCGGTTACCGTGGAAACGGAAACGTTGTTTATATTCTCACCGTTCTCGTCAGCGTATCCGGGCATCGGATAGAAGCCCCAGAGACCTTCGATCTCGGTCGCGAATACCTTGAGCTGGTTGTAGGTGGAGGTGTACGTTGCAAATCCGATAGGCATCTCACCTGTTCTGAAACGGTTTGCAAAGTCGTACTTATAGGGGAACGAATACATGGTGAACATCTCACACATTGTATTAAAGGAATCAAGCGCTACGTTCGAGTCAAGATTTATTCTCATACCGTTGTCCGCGAAAAGCTCGCCGCCCATCTGGTAGAGGAATATCTTACAGTCGTTGTGCATCGCTATCTGCATGTTGTTAGCCTGAAGAACGGGAATTGCTTCCTTTACGTCGTCCCACGTCTTAGGAATGGTAAGTCCGAGGTCAACGAAGATGTCCTCACGAACGAACATCATGGTGAAGTTCTGCGTCTCGGGCAAGCCGTAGTAGTGCATCTTTACGTTGTATTCGTTTCTGTCAAGCTTAACGCCTGTCTCCTTCTCGTAGGCTACCATTTCATCCTCTGTCATGGGAACCTCGATTCCGAGAACCATCATTGCCGCGTCGTTAAAGTCGTCAAGTATCGGATCGTACTCAACGCCGTTTACGGTGTACGACTCGTCGAAGCCTTCCATATCTTCAATAGGAAGCAATGCTCCGCGGATCGCGTAGTTGATAACGTCGCCCTGTCCGATACCGATATATACGTCGGGGCCCATCTGAGCGAGTATTGAAGGAAGCAGTGTACCGCCCGATACGAGCTTAAGGTCAACTGCGACCTTGGTGTTAGGTGTAAAGTCGTTGTTTATAAGGCTGCGGATAACCTGAGACTGGTCACGTCCGTATGCAAGCCATACCTCAACGACGTCCTCGCCCTCAGCCTCCGTCATAGCGCCCATACGGTCGTAGTTACGGAAGAAGGACTGAACAAAGCTTACTACCTCGTAAATGATAGTCTTGAAGAATCCTGCCTTTGCAGGGGGAACGGAGTCGTCATCTGCGCTCTGTATAACAATGTAGTCAAACATCAAGGGCTGAGTCTTTGCATCGCTGAGCCAAGTACCAAGCGAACCGATGTAGGTCTTGAGCTGCTCGAGATTCTTTGCCACCTCGTCGTCATCCTTACCCATCTGCTCGAGAAGTCTTGCTACCTTTTCAAGCGTTGCCGTCATGGAGCTCTTTACGTTTGCCGCTTCTTCAAGCTCGACCGCAACCGCTCCGAGAACTCTCGCCTGCTTGATCATGTCTATCATGGTGTCAGGCATTACGCGGGAGAAGCCGTAGTCACGATACTGGTCAGGGCTCGTACCCGTAAGCTTAAGGATATTGAGGTAGTCTGCGTTTACTGCGTTAAGGGATTCCTGAACGCGGCTTACAACGCTACCCATGTTACCGAGCGTGACCTCAAAGCGAAGGGTGTATACTACGTCCTTCTCAAAGTAAATGTTGAACGTTCCGTCCGAGCCGTCGGATATTTTACCCGACTGCCAATCGGAGCTGTAATTAAACTGAAGTCTTCCTGCCTCGGCAAACGGAATTCCGTTGTAGTAGCCGAGAGCATTCTCGTCAAGTCCGTCGGAGTAAATGGACAGCGCTCTTGAGGTATACATACCGTCCAGCACGCTCTGCTTGAAGCGAGTGGAGATATTATAGAAGCCGCTTTCCTTTACCATGAACTTGTACTCTATCCACTGACCGGGTGTCTGCCACTTGTCTCCACCCATGGAGTTGATGACCGTTCTGTTGGTCGCCGCGGGAGAGTTGATGGCACTGGTCGTGTCAGACACGGGATAGATGGTCTGAGAGGATACAGCGGAGCTGTACTCAGCCTCGATCTTTATCTTGTCCTTGCCGGCTGCGGGAAGCGTGCCGCCGTTCTTTTCCTTGATCTTATTAATGTAAGTCTCATAGCTGTCGTAGCCCTCATAAGGAACGAGACGGAGCTCCTTAATAACGATAGGCTCGTTTACAGCTTCAAGAGAAATGGTGGTCTTGCCCGTTTCCTTGTCCGCCGCAATGACAAACTGGAAGTCGTCAAGAAGGAAGCCGTTGGAGTCCTTCATGATGTAGGTCATCCACGCAGGATCCTGAACAAGGCTTGAGCGCGTCTCGTTTCCGTCTATATCTATTACGAAAAATCTCGCAAGCTTCTCGGAAACGGTCTCGCCCTCGGCATCAACTCCGTTGAGTATGTTTGCCTGCGCCTCGGTCCAATACTCGGGCATGGTGTAAACCACGTAGGTCTTCTCGCCCTCAACAAGCTTCGATGCCTTAGAGTCAAGTCCGTAGCTTGCGGAAAGTGCATTGAACGCCGCAATTATCTCGTCGGCATTCTCGCCCTCGCCAAGCTCAACCTTTGCGTCGGTATATACGTTCTTCCAGATCTTGGATATGGTGATGTAACGCGCCTCAGCAAAAGGAACGTCACCGTTTATCTTGAATACTCTCTCAACAGATGCCGATTTGTTTTCTATTGGATAGCACACGATCTCAATGCTGTAAAATGCAGCGGGAGTGTCCTTGGTGATCTCGGGGATCTCCCAGGTCAGCGTTCCCGAAACGGGAGAGAAGATACCGTCCACTCCGTCGAAGCTGCTTATGTAAGCCTCAGTCTTTATAGCCGCATCTCTGTACGCCTTCTTTTCCTCTTCCGTAGTTCCCTCTGCGGGGAGCGTTACGTACTCGGGGGTGAGGCCCTTAGCCTCCGTTTCGCCGTTCTCGTCCGACGCTGCCGCACCTGCGGGCGTGTACGTTACGTTTTTAGTAGCGTCCACGATGATCGTTGAAGTGCCCTTGGGTACTTCTTCATTCTCAAGCAGATACTCGTCGTACGAAATAGCATTGAGCAACGCCTTAAGGTCTTCGGTCGTCTTGTCCGATACGGATGATTCATTTGCGCTCGTAAAGAGCGTAGCACCGCCGAGCAAGAACGTCAAAGCCAGCAAGAACGCTGCGATTCTTTGAAATTTCGCCTTTCTCATTCAAAAATTCCTCCTGTTTTTTTCATTCTTTAATTTGGTGCGCGCCGGGATAACGCACACGCAAATAAGTTCTGATGTTGCCATCAGCGCAAACCGTTTTCTTCGCAGTACGCCCCGCGCTGCAAAGACACGCGGGACTCATACAAAGGTAGCACTCGTAAACGCGCAGAAAATCGGCAAATTCGCGCGCCGCGGGCAACACCTCTATATACTTCAAAGGCAACGCTTCGGTCAGATTGCGTTGCAAAAGCCACCTATACCCTAAAAATGGGCATAGGTAGCCCAAAATCCACGTTGATATGATACCATATAATATATAAAAAGTCAAGCGAAGCTTTTTGACAAGCCCCGATTTGAAGCTCTTTTGCGCAAAAATTAATTTTTTTCATTTTTTAAAAAATCGTCATTTTTACATGCTCTTTTCGGCGAGTTCTATAAATGTAAATTTAATTTACCTCTTTTAGTGGAAAATAGTGGTATTTTTGTGTCATATATGTGTTTTTTGCTAAAAATTTGGAGCTATAATTTTCGCAAAAAAATGAGAGTAAATTATTTTCACTATGGCTTGCTGTCCGCTCTGCTTTTGTCTTGTCAATTTGACAAGATTTTTTGTTGATTTTACACAAATTTGACACCGTTTTTTCTACACTCAAAAAATTATCACGATTTTTTGTTTTTTCGACTCTTTCGCTCCTCAGAGCCCGATTTTTATAAAAAATCCGCTATTTTCACCAATATTTTTACATATTTTTACATTTCTATCATTTTCAGTAAATGCGCATATTATGCGCGGATAGAACCGCCGAAGCCCACTCGCAACCCACCACTTGTGCCACGTCATATTATGCATGGAATATTATGCCTGACAGAATTTTACACGATCAGTTTTCTTATGACAGAATGCATCTGCTTTGTTTTTAACAAGTCATGACCACCAGCCGTGCTGGTGGCTTGCGATAGCCCCCTTGGGGCATTCCACGCGCTGAGCCTATAGGCTCGTCGAATGATCCGCCACTTGCGGTAGTCGCCCTACCGCCACAAACGTGGTAACTGCGCAACCCAAGCCTTCCCCAGTGGGGGAAGGTGGCAGCCGCTTGTCGGCTGACGGATGAGGTGTTCTATATCTCAACTAACTCCTCATCCACCGCTAACGCGGTCCCCCTTCTCCCGCAGGAGAAGGCTATTTGGTTCCTCGCTTCGCTCGGATAAATAAACTAGGCAAAGCTAAAGCTTTTTGGAACCACCAGCACTGCTGGTGGTTTTCAGGATACAAAAAAGAAAGTCGTCGGTACGCAGGGTCCGACGACTTTCTACATTAGAAAGCGCAAAACTATATTTTGCAAATAAAAGTTCCGTCTTTTGTTGTGCCAAAAACTTTAAATATTTAAAGCTTTTTGGCTCCACCTTTTTCTCGAAAAAGGTGGAAAAATCGCATCCTTTTTTATCTCAAGAAGCCGTTGACGATCTCTTCTTCGGCTTCCTTTTCGGTAAGTCCGAGAGTCATGAGCTTAATGAGCTGCTCGCCTGCGATCTTACCGATCGCCGCCTCGTGAATGAGCGACGCTTCGGGGTGCTGAGCGAGGATTTCGGGTATTGCAGACACGGTCGCATCGTCCATAATAATGGCATCGCACTCTGTGTGTCCGTTGCAGACCGCGTTTCCGCGAATTCTCGATATAAACTTCTGTGAAGAGCGCCCTTTTGCGACCGAGCGGGAGATAACGTGAGTGCCTGCGCCATCGCCGCAAAGGTCAACGTCGAACTCCGTTTCAGCGTACTGCTCTCCATGCGTCATTATCTTCTCACGCACGATAAGCGTTGCATTTTTCATCACTTTTCCCGTAGTTACTCGGCGAGTAGAATCAACGCCCTTGATCTGCGCCGTTTCCATTTCCATGTAGGAATTTTCTTCTAACTCAAGGTAAGTGGTGGGATTCATTAAATTCTTGCCGTTTCCATCGCCCTCGCCGTAATGCTTTTCAATATACTTACATCTTGCATTTTTCGACAGATAAAACGAATGTATACCGCTATGCTCCGAATCCTCCTTGCCGCCATTGTGAATACCACAGCCTGCAACTATCGTCACGTCCGCGTCCTCACCTATGTGGAAGTCATTGTATACAAGCTCTTTAAGTCCCGTCTGGGCGATAAGCACGGGAATATGAACACTCTCATTCTTCGTTCCCGCCTTAATGTATATGTCAATTCCGGGCTTGTCCGTCTTTGTAACGATCTCTATGTTCTCCGAGGAATTCTTGCCGTGAAGCTTTCCGTTGATACGGAGCGAATACGCTCCCTCGGGCACCTCGTGAATATCCGCAACCGCCGCCAAAAGATCCTTTTGTATCTTATCCATAGCCAGCCTCCTTAAACGTTTGCGGTAAAGCGACAGCCTGCGCGAACGTCCATAAGCTTGGGGTAGACCTCGTCCTTTGCCCCATACTCAACGACCTCGCCGCCCGCCAGAACCACTATCTTGTCCGCAATATTCAGTATTCTCTCCTGGTGAGAGATTATCATTATAGTACCGCCTGCGCGCTCGTGCATGTTTTCGAAGACCTTAATAAGGTTATTAAAGCTCCAAAGGTCGATTCCCGCCTCGGGCTCATCAAAAACAGTAAGCTCCGTGCCGCGCGCGTTGACCATAGCGATCTCGATGCGCTTGAGCTCGCCGCCCGACAGAGATGCATTCACCTCTCTGTTTATATAGTCCTTTGCGCAAAGACCGACCTCGGAAAGGTAGGCGCACGCATCAGATACACTCGTATTCTTGCCTGCGGCAAGCGAGATAAGGTGCTGAACGGTAAGTCCCTTGAAGCGAACAGGCTGCTGAAATGCATAGCTTATGCCCATTCTCGCTCTGTCCGTCACGGACATGTCGGTAATATCCGTTCCGTTCATGTATATTTTGCCCTCGGTAGGGGTTATGATACCCGCGACCAGCTTTGCGAGCGTTGACTTTCCGCTTCCGTTCGGGCCTGTTATAGCCACGAAGCGCTCGGAAATCTCAAGGCTTACGTTTTTAATTATCTTTTTATCCGCGACCTCGTAGGACACGTTTCTGAGTTCTAACATATCTTCTCCTTGAAAATCATTTACCTTAATATTATACTGCATTTTTCCGAAAATTTCAATAGAATTTCAACAGAAATAAAAGATTTTCCCAAAATTTAAGCAAGCAGCGATCTATTTTTACTTTTTATTTTTAAATTTTGTATTGTTTTTTACAACGATATGTCGTTTTTTATTATGTTTTGTCTTAATATATTTTTAAATACAGTGTTGATTTTTTAAATATAAAAAAAGAGGAATATAAACCGTATTTTTTCCTCTTTCCTGCCCTTATATCCCAAAAGCGCACCTCAAAAAACAAAATTATCTTCTCGCATTGACAAAATGCAAATTAAGTGTTATAATATAAGTTGAATTTTTATATATAACTTTTTTTAAGGAGAAAATTATGTCAAGCTTTAAGATAGAAACTAAATGCATTCAGTCGGGCTACACCCCCGCAAACGGAGAGCCCAGAGTGCTCCCCATCTGCCAGAGCACTACCTACAAGTACGATAGCGCCTCACACCTTGGCGATCTGTTCGACCTCAAGGCTCCCGGTCATATGTATTCGAGAATTTCCAATCCCACCGTTGACGCGGTCGAAAAGAAGATCGCTGACCTCGAGGGCGGAACGGGGGCAGTTCTCTGCTCCTCGGGACAGGCTGCTAACCTATTGGCTATCCTCAACATAACCTCGGCAGGACAGAATATCGTAAGCATGTCCTCAATCTACGGCGGCACGGTAAATCTCTTTGCCGTTACGCTCAAGCGTATTGGAATTGAGGTGCGCTTTGTTACCCCCGAAATGTCCGACGAGGAGGTCGCTTCTCACATCGACGAGAACACGAGAATGTTCTTTGGTGAGACCATTGCAAACCCCGCGCTCGTGGTTTTTGATATTGAGAGATACGCAAAGCTTGCTCACGCTCACGGCATTCCGCTCGTAGTTGACAACACCTTTGCAACTCCCGTTCTTTGCCGCCCCTTTGAGTTCGGTGCGGACATCGTTGTTCACTCTACCACAAAATCCATGGACGGACACGCGCAGGTCGTCGGCGGAGTCGTCGTTGACGGCGGTCGCTCCGACTGGACGGCAGGCGGCAAATACCCCGAGCTTACCGAGCCCGACGCGTCCTACCACGGAGTAGTTTACACCAAGGACTTCGGAAACGAGAACGCATACTTCACAAAGCTTCGCGTTCAGCTTATCCGTGACTTTGGCACGCCCCTCGCGCCCATGCCCGCATATCTTCTCAACATTGGTCTTGAAACGCTCGCGCTTCGCATGGAGCGCCACTGCGCAAATGCGCTCAAGGTTGCTAAGTTCCTTGAGAAGAACGAGAACGTTACGTGGGTAAATTACCCTCTGCTTGAGGGCAACTCGCAGTATGAGCTTGCCGAAAAATATCTCCCCCTCGGCGCATGCGGAGTTATCTCCTTTGGCGTTAAGGGCGGCAGAGAGGCTGCTGTTAAGTTCATGGACAGCCTTAAGCTTGCGGCAATCGTCGTTCACGTCGCAGACGCGAGAACGTCCGTGCTTCACCCTGCAAGCACCACCCACCGTCAGCTCACCGACGAGCAGCTTATAGATGCGGGAATTACGCCCGACCTCGTTCGCTTCTCCGTTGGAATTGAGAACGCAGACGACATTATTGCCGACCTCGCAGAGGCTCTCGAGGCTTCACAGAAATAAGGCAGTAAGCAGGGGTAAAAAACACGAAAGAGAGGCTACAAAATGCCCATCAGAATACCTAATCTTTTGCCCGCAACACAGGTTTTGCTTGACGAGAACATCTTTGTTATGACGGAAACACGCGCTATGACGCAGGATATCCGTCCGCTTAAAATTCTCATGCTCAACCTCATGCCGCAGAAGATCGTGACCGAAACGCAGATAGCGCGCCTTATAGGCAACACCCCCTTGCAGGTGGAGCTTGAGCTTTTGCAGACCGCAACGCACAAGTCAAAGCACACCTCGGCGGAGCACATGCTCGCGTTTTACAAGACCTTTGACGAGGTCCGCCACAAAAAGTACGACGGTCTTATCATAACGGGTGCGCCCGTCGAGCAGATGGAATTTGAGGAGGTCGAGTACTGGGACGAGCTTTGCGAGATAATGGAGTGGAGCAAGACGCACGTAACAAGCACCTTCCACATCTGCTGGGGCGCGCAGGCAGGTCTTTACTACCACTACGGTGTGAAAAAGTATCCGCTTGAGCGTAAGCTATTCGGAGTTTTTGAGCACAAGCTCGACCACAAGCACTCCATGCTTTTCCGCGGCTTTGACGATACGTTCGTCGTACCTCACTCCCGACACACCACGTGTCTGCGCGAGGATATAGAAGCAGTCCCCGAGCTTAAGATACTTTCAAGCTCCGACGAGGCGGGCGTTTTCGTATGCGCTACCGACAAGGGCAGACAGATATTTGTGACGGGTCACTCCGAGTACGACGCGGACACCCTCAAAAAGGAGTATTTCCGCGACAAAAACGCAGGGCTTCCCATCGACGTTCCGAAGAATTACTTTCCTGACGATGACGACACGCGCGAGCCTATCGTGCGTTGGAGAAGCTGCGCAAATCTTCTGTACTCCAACTGGCTCAATTACTTCGTATATCAGTCGACACCTTACGACATTGACCAAATAAAATAAAAAACACCAAATATGGCTACTACTTTTAGCCTCCCTTGTGTAAAGGGAGGTGGCATTTTCGTAAGAAAATGACGGAGGGATTGTGAAAAACAAAGCATCTGCAGACAATCCCTCAGTCACCCTTGGTGACAGGTCGCTTTACACAAGGGAGCCTGCCGCTACGGCGGGATCGTACAACACAAAAGCATTTATAGTAGCCGCCGTTTAGCGAATTTAAAACAATAAAAAGGGCTGCGACTTTGCAGCCCTTTGATATAGGGGAAAATGTATTCAAGAGTTTACGTTGAAATAACTAACGTGTGCAACAAAAGCTGCTCTTTCTGCCACGGTCACAAGAGAGAGCCACGGCGAATGAGTCTTGAGGAGTTCGACGTCCTCACGGACAAGCTTTTACCCCACACGAAATATCTTTACTACCACCTCATGGGTGAGCCGCTGACGCACCCTCTTCTGCTCGATTTTATCCGCCTTGCCTCAAAAAAGGGCTTTAAATCGGCAATCACCACCAACGGCACGCTTCTGCCAAGGCTCGGCAAGACGCTTATCGAGTCGGGTGTTTACAAGGTGAACATCTCGCTTCACAGCTTTGAGGGCGAGGAGGGCGAGGTCTACGGCGAGTATATTGACTCCTGTCTTGATTTTGCCGACGAAGCGAGCCGCGCAGGCGTTCTTATCGTTATGAGAATGTGGAATAACGGTCACGACGGCGGCAAAAACGCGGATATTGTTGACCGCATGAAAAAGAAATTCGGTACGGACACGTGGGTGATCTCATCTAAGGGCGGTCGCATTCGCCATAAGCTCCACTACGAATACGGAGAGCGCTTTGAGTGGCCCGATTTGACCGCTTCCGACGGCGGCGAGCACGTTTTCTGCTATGGTCTTTCAGATCATTTCGGTATTCTCGCAGACGGTACTGTCGTGCCCTGCTGCCTTGACTCCGACGGCATAATCAGCCTCGGTAACGCACTCAACACGGATATTTCGGATATTCTAAATTCCCCACGTGCAAAAGCAATTGCAGAGGGCTTTAAAAATCGCACCGCGTGCGAGGAGCTTTGCCGCAGGTGCGGCTACGCACGCAGGTTTTAGAAGGTTAGAGCTTGTGAGATGAGAGGATGCGTTTTTCCACCTTTTTTGTGAAAAAGGTGGAGCCAAAAAACTTTAAAAAATTAAAGTTTTTGTGGACATAGCAGAAGACGGAGATTTTAATTTTAAAATTAGATATAGAACAATTTGTATAGTTTTCTTTTGCTTACCTTTTCTTTTTCAAAAGAAAAGTAAGAGAAAGACGGCGGACTCTACGCACCGCCGTCTTTCATTTTTTATTTTAAAATTTAGAGAAACCCTTTACCGTTTTCTTTTGCTACTTTTCTTTTTTAAAAGAAAAGTAGGGAAAAATCAATAAAGTCCGATAGCTTCGAGAATCTCAAGGAAAATATCGAAAATCATCTCGATCAAGTAGGTGAAGTCGAACATATCACCAAAATACATACCTCCCACACCGATCACGGCAGCACCGCTCATCATAAATCCAAACAGCGAGGAAACAAAAACAGCAACGTTGATAACCGTAGCGATCGAAGCGAGTATAATGGTTACGATAGAGAGAATGTTAGTGATCTTAAAGAAGATCGAAACAGGCTTCTCGGTAACTTTCTTATAAGGCTTAGCAAGGACTCTTGCAACGATAGCCAGAATAAGCGGGATAAGACCGCTCGCAAAGCTCAAAAACGCAAATGCGGAAAGTGCAAGAGCTACGATGGGCTTAGCCAGATCCTTCTTTCCTGCCTCGGGAGCTTCCTTTATGACATCAGCTGCCTCTGCTACCTCGGCAGCCTCTGCTACTTCAAGCGCGGGAGCTTCTTCGGTAACAACTGCCGCTGGAGCAGCTTCTTCGAGAGCCACTTCCTCTGCGCCCTCGGGCGCTACGTAATTTTCATTAGGTTGACCGCAAGCAAGGCATACCTTATCGGTTTCCTTCATCTCACAACCGCAAACAGAACAAAACATTTTTTATCTCCTTTTCAGAATAATATTTTTGTATCTCAATGATACCATAAACGATAGTAATTGTCAAGCATTAACTTGTTTTTAATAGTAAAGTCCCGACATTGTGATTGCGTAGATGATCACAAAAAACAGAACAAATATAGCGTACAACACGCTAAATATCAATGACGCGACCGTTACGTAAGCAGAATACGCTATTCCTACGATCGACGTAACCTTTCCTACGCTTGCAAAGGAAGACGCGCGAGTGTTCACGTAAGTAAGGGGCTCTTTTGACAGAATGACTCCGATCACACCCGAAATAACTCCCGCAACAGAGCTGTATCCAACCAAAGGAAGCATTATCGAAAGTATTCCGAGTATCATAGACGTAATAGCCTTGCCGATGGGAAGCGGTACTGCTTCTCTTGACGGCTCGCGGCGCTTTACTATATTAAGGTTGATCGTCTGCGTATTTCCCGCCGCCGCATTAATGGCGCTTGCCGCCTTAGCAACAGCTTCAGACGGAGTCTTTGTGTCTTGATCCTCTATGTGTGCGCCACATTCGACGCAGAATTTACCGCCGTCCTCAATTTGCTTACCACAATTCGGGCAGAGCCTTTCGTTGGCTTCGCCGCAAGTCGGGCAAAATTTCACATCGGAGCTTAATTCGGCTCCACAAGTCTTACAGTTCATAAAAATCTCCCGATTTCAATATCCGAGGCGTTAAATAAGCGTCCCGAAAAAGTTCAAAATAGTATCGCCGAGGTCGGTAAACAAGAACGTAACTACGATAGCCAGCACCCAGACAACGGTATAAAATACTGCCGCAAAGAACGCCGCAATGATAGCAAGCACAGCCAAAACCGTAGCAACGCACGACCACACGAGAGCCGCGATCGAAAGTATTTTTGCGATTTTTGCCAGCTTTAAAACTACGCTGTCATCTGACTCCTTGCGAACGCGCCTTGCGAATACCAGCGCGATTATCGCAAACGCCACACCTACTACTATGGGCAGCTGAATTGCCGCACCTGCGAGCACAAGTGCTACGATAGCCGTCTTTTTGGGATCCTTCAAGGGCTTTTTCTCTTTTTTTGTATTCTTTAAAATTTCTTCATCTATGGCAAGCTCTTCCTCTGTGACGATGTTTTCGGTTCCGCAATCGGGGCAGAATTTATCGTCTGTATCAAGCTTTTTGCCGCAGTTGTAGCAGATCATTTAAATTTCCTCGCAAATAATTAAATCAAGCCGAGCCCAAAAAGGTAGAAGGTCCAGATGGCAGCCATAACGATAGAGAGCGGAAGTGCGACCTTGGCAGTTATATAGCCCGCCTTGGCAAAGCCGTATATGGGCGTGCCCTCATAGTCCTCGACTATGGGAAGCGCATTGTTTTTTGCGATTATCGAAAGCACCCAGCCTGGTACACCGAGAGCGGCAAGATCAAGAGAGGCTATACCAAGTATCATGGCGGTTATTGCCTGCGAGCGGTACTTGTCGACGTTTTGCACCTTGTTGACCTCAAAAAGGTACTGCTCCTTGTATCCGTTCTCAATTTCCTTTATTTTAGCCTCGCGCTGGCGGTCGTACTCCTCCTCGGCAAGTCTGCGGAATTCCGTCTGACGGCGCATCTCCTCCGCCTTTGCTTGCTCCGCCTTTAGGCGAGCCTCCTCTTGCATGCGGAGATACTCCGCCTCTCTTATTTGAGCGTCCGCGCTCTGGGGAGTCTCAATCTTTACTCCGCAGTTACTGCAAAAGAGCGCACCCTCTCTTATACTTTTTCCACAATTATAGCAAAACATATTTTTCCTCCAAAAGTTTTTGTCGGCAATACCAAATTATATAAGTCCCATACCGCCGAATATTGCGATTATTATAGCGCCTACGATCATTACCGCGATATAGATAAACCAGATAAGCGTAGGCAAAACGTACACGAGTCCAAGTATTGCCGTAGATACAATTCCGTATATAAATCCAACAGTGCTCGTGGCTTTTGCCGCGGTAACGAAGCCGTTGATGCCGGGGGCATTATATCCGTTGAGCTTTTTGGGCTTTTTCTTCGCTATCAACGAGAATATGATCGCCACAAAGAAAGGAACGTCCACGGAAATTATACCCATGACCATAGCGAATATGGCAATACCGCGCTTTTCCTTATATTCCGCGTCAGACACGGGCGTGGGACGAAAGGTGGACTGCAAATAAGACGTATCGTACGCAGACTTACTCTCGAACGTGGTATTATGTACCTCGGGCTCACGCTGTACGCTGCCATTTGCGGCTACCCTTGAGCCACAGCAGGAGCAGAATATGTCTCCGTTCTCAATCGGAGAACCGCAAACAGAACAAAACATATTTATGTACCTACCTTAAAATTTTGATTTATCAATTATCAATAATAGTAATAGAATGATCCCGTGCTTGCTATAATTCCGACAAACATGAGAATGAAATAAAGAACGTAGATAAATATCAGCACAGCAACGAGGATAACGAGCGATACCAAAACGTAAATGGAAGCGATAAGACCGAACATGCCCAGGGCGCCTGCGCCCTTTGCGAGAGCTGCGCCGACAGTTCCCTCATAAGCCTTAAGAGCCTTAGCCTTGGACTTGGAAACGAGCGCCATAACAATACCCGCTATCGCACATTCAAAGGACATAGCAAAGAAAAGTCCGCCAAAGGACATAAGCGCGGAAAGAGCACCCCAAACGAGCGCAGTAATTCCCGCGGAAAGAGGATCCTCTGCCTTTTTTTGCTTCTTTTCGTTTGCCACTGCGGGCGCCGTTTCCTCTGGCACGTAATCCGTCTCCTCGGCTACGGGCGCTTCTTCAACTGCGAGTGTTTCTTCCACTGCGGGAGCTTCCTCCTTTGCTACATTGGTCGTGGGGGTGTTATCGTGGCCGCAAACAGCGCAAACGAAAACTCCGTCGGGAAGCTGTGAATTACAAAAAGAACAATACATAACGTCATCTCCTGGTAAATTATAAATTTATACGTATAAGTAAAGAGCAGTCTGCCATCTACATATATCTATACACATTAATAATATCATATATTTCAGATTTTGTCAATAGACGCCACTTTATTTAATATAAATATTTTCATTTTACCTATTTTATCGCGCTCTCCCTCAGTCGCTTCGCGACAGCTCCCTCTCGGAGGGAGCCTCCGACGACTTTCCCCCACTTTTCTTTTAAAAAAGAAAAGTAGCAAAAGAAAACTACTTACTTTTTTAAAAAAGAAAATGTAGCAAAAGAAAACTGCTTACTTTTTTAAAAAAGAAAATGTAGCAAAAGAAAACTACTTACTTTTTTTAAAAAATGCAGCAAAAGAAAACTACTTACTTTTTTTAAAAAGAAAATGCAGCAAAAGGAAACTATAAAAAGCATCTGTTCTATATTTTAAAATTCAAATTTCCATCTTCTGCTGTGTTCGCGAAAACTTTAATTTTTAAAGTTTTTTGCCACGCGATCATGAACGCAGTTCATGGAGCGAAGCGAAGCGTAGGTATTTACCCAAAAAAGCGTGAAAACCCGCGTCCTCTTAATATATCACATACCATAATATAGCATTTGTTTCGTTTCAGTTTATATTTCTATGGTAGTATACTCGCGTATTGTGGAAAAAAGTCGAAAGGTTTGGCGTTATGGAAATAAAAACAATAGATGGGAAGCTCTACGTGCAAATGCTTGCGGGCGGTGCGGCAAAGCTCGCGGAAAATGCCTCTGTGATAAACGACCTCAACGTTTTCCCCGTTGCCGACGGCGACACGGGAACTAACATGGCAAGCACCATTGAGGGGGGGATCGCATACGCAGAGAGAGCGGAATACGACAACTTGGGAAAAGCATCCGATGCTTTCTCGCGCGGTATCCTTTTATCCGCAAGAGGTAACTCGGGAGTTATACTTTCCCAGATATTCGCAGGGATAAACCAGGAGCTTTCGGGCTGTGATACGGCAGGCGCCGCCACGCTCGGACTCGCGTACCGTAGAGGCATTGAAAAAGCTTACGCGGCGGTGCAGAACCCCACCGAGGGTACTATTCTCACGGTTTTCCGTGAGAGTGCGGCATATGCGGCAGGACTTGTCGGCGAGGACTCCTCCGTAGAGGACTTTTACCGCGCGCACATCGAGGAAGCCCGCCGTTCTCTTGAACGCACAAAGGAGCTTTTGCCTGTTCTTGCAGAGGCGGACGTCGTTGACTCGGGCGGAGCGGGTTATCTCGCTGTCGCGGAGGGCATGTATCTGGCGCTCACGGGCACGCTCCCCGCAAGCGCAAAAAGAGCTACGGACGGCAGAGAAAGCAAGGCGGTAAACATTGATCTGTTTACACGCGACAGCGTGCTTGAATTCGGCTACTGCACGGAGTTCTTACTCCGTCTTACGACGGCAAAGTGCGATCCCGACGTCTTCGAGATAAGCGGTCTTATTTCCGCGCTTGAGGGTATTGGCGGCGAGAGCATAGTCGCATACAAGCAGGACGATATCGTAAAGGTCCATGTTCATACCTTTACCCCCGGTGATGCGCTTGCAATAGCACAGAGGTACGGCGAATTTTTGACCGTCAAGATAGAAAACATGTCGCTCGGTCACTCCGAAACGCCTGCACAAAACGCAGAAAAGAAGAAAAAGAACAAAAAGTTCTCGGTGATCGCGGTCGCCTCGGGCGTCGGACTCTGCTCCCTCTTTAGTGACATGGGCGCCGACTACATCGTAGCGGGCGGGCAGACCTCAAACCCCTCCATCGAGGAGTTTATCAAGGGATTTCGCGCGTGTGAGGGTGAGAGCATCATAGTTCTTCCCAACAACAAAAACGTATTTCTCGCCGCAAAGCAAGCGGCAGAGCTTTACGAGGACGCAAAGGTCTACGTTATTGAAACCAAAAACCTTATGCAGGGCTTTGGAGCGCTCTCGGTCATAACCCCGGGAATTACCGACGTCGCATCTCTCGTCGAGAGCGCGTCAAGAGCGGCAAAGGGAGTGAGCTGCTGTGAGATAACGCCGGCAGTAGGAGACGCCACCATAGGAGGCGTTAAGATAAAGTCGGGCGACTACATCGCAATAACCGACGGAGAGATCACCGTCAGTGCCATGAGTGCAGAGGACGCCGTAAAGGCGGCTCTCGAGGCGGCAGACACCGACCTTTCGGAAATTATAACCCTGTTTTCGGGTAAGAACGTCAGCGCAGATAAGCGCGCCGCGCTTACAGAGCAGCTCGAGGAGCTTTACCCCGACTGTGAGATCTCGGTCTACGAGGGCGGTCAGGACGTTTACGACTATATGATAGCTATTGAATAAATAAAAAGTGAGGATAAAAGCATGTCAAAAATTAAAATAATGTGCACGTCAACAGGCTGTATCGAATACGCTCCCCAGCGCTATCGCGAGCTTGGCATAGATATCATAAGGATCCACATTATATTTAACGGCAAGGAATATCTCGAGGGCTTGGATCTTGATCCCGTTGATTTTTACAGTCAGCTTGAAACCATTGAGGATCCCAAAAATCACCTTCCCTCCACCGCTATGCCCGAAACAGAGGTTTTGCGTGCGCATTTTCAGAATGCCATCGACGAGGGCTACGACGAGGTCATGATCTTCACGCTTTCGGCGGCGCTCGGCGGAACGTACAACAAGATCTGCCTTATAGGCAAGGAATTTGAGGACAAAATAAAGGTAAACGTTATCGACACAAAGATAACCTGCTTCGGCGAGGGACTGCTTGCCATCAAGGCGGCGGAGTTTGCAAAGGCGGGCATGCCGTCCGAGGAGATACTTAAAGAAATTCACTGGATGATGAAGACGCAGGAATTTATCGGCGTTGACGGCAAGCTCGACTACCTCATATACAACGGCAGACTCAAGGGCGGCAAGGCATTTATGGGTCAGCTTCTCAATATCTGCCCCGTCGTACATTTCCACGAGGGTGAGATAATCGCGCTCGAGAGCGTTCGTACACAAAAGAAAGCGCTCGCGCGCACCTGCGAGCTTATAAAAGAAAAGATCGGCGACAGATCTCCCGAGGACTATCTTCTCTGGCACATCTACACGGGTCCCTCTCTTATCGAGGTTCTTCAGGGTATGGAGGAAAAGTTCGGAGTCAAGACCAACCACGAGAGCGTTATCATGTCTCCCGTAAGCGGAGCGCACAACGGTCCTTGGCTTGCAGGCTACGGCCTCGTGTTCCTCCGCCGTGAGGACGAGCCGCTTGAATAAAGCGCTTATAATTCAGTAAAAAACGAATATAATAATTAAGGGGCAAAAACTCGCATCGCATGTCACTCGGATAGTCCTCCAAAGGAGGATATATGAGAAAAAAACGCTATCTTAGGTGGCTACCTCTCGGTGTGAGCGCGATTGCGTCTGCCGTTACGCTTGTAATTTACACGCTGACGGCGGGGGGGAGAATGCCCCTTATTTATATTCAACTACCCCCCGCGACGCTCATTCTCGCCGCCTTGCCCGTCACCTCGCTTATTATCAAGCGGGACTTTCCGCCGTTTCTAAATTATCTTGTTTTAGTTCTCGTGGTCCTTGCCATGGATCTTGGAAACGCCCTGAATTTTTACATGCGCTTTCCCTTTTGGGACGTGATGCTGCACACCTATTTCGGCTTTGTCGGGAGCACGCTGCTCTACGTCATATTCCTCATGGCGGGCGGTAAGCGAATGAACACGGCGGTGCTTTTGGTGGCGGTATTTTTGTCTACTATGGGCGGAGGCGCGCTCTGGGAAATTTTTGAATACGTCACGGACGCGCTGCTCGGCAAGGACGCACAGCAGGTGTGGGCGTCGCTTGACGCGGGCAAAAGCCCCGTCTACGACACAATGACGGACCTTATCGTGACCGTCCTCGGCTCTGCTGTATTTTATCTCATTTTCCTTTTCGATAAGCTTTCGGGATACCGCCTCAAGACGCGGCTTGTGGGGGAATATGTTGAATTGGAGTAGAGATGCCAAAGACGAGCTGTTTTAAATTTGCGCAAACGCTGTAAGCATTAGCCGTTTCGCTTCCTTTAGGCTCTCCCGCTGTTTTTATATGTAGCGTTTATATGGCATTGTAGGGGAGGATATTATCCTCCCGTAAAAATCTCAGCCAAACGTCGCGTCAGCGTGAGCCTTCCCCAGTGGGGGAAGGCTTATTGTTACAAGAACCTCGGCTATTAAATCCATGCTCTTTCCCGAGGGAAGGCTTTTTGTTACAGTGACTTTTCTTGATACAAAAAATGCGAGAGGTCTTGAACTATGGCGACTTTTGTGATATAATCAGTTAAAGTCATTTTGGGGGTTAATATCATGAAAAAATATCCGCTTAAATTAAGCTATATAACCAAAACTGCTCTTTGGGCAGGCACTAAATTAAAGGACGATTTTAACAAGCTATCCGAGCTTGACACCGTATCAGAGTCGTGGGAGCTTACCGTCCGCAAAAACGAGATGGCAACCGTCACGAACGGTGAGGCAGAGGGCTTGACGCTCAAGGAATACTTTGAGTCTTGTGGCTACGACTGCGTTTGCAAGGGTTTTAGCGCGTCGGACAGATTCCCTCTGCTCGTAAAGCTTATTGACGCAGACGACATGCTCTCCGTTCAGGTACACCCAGACGACGAGTATTCGTCACACGTTGAGGGCGACAGCGGAAAGACGGAGATGTGGTACATAGTTGACGCAAAGGAGGGCGCGACTCTCGTTTACGGTCTTCTTGACGGAGTAAGTACCGAGGACTTTGCGGGGGCTGTAAAGGAGGGACGCATCGGCGAGGTCATGAACTACGTGCCCGTAAAAAAGGGAGAAACCTATTTCATTCCCGCAGGAATGCTCCACGCGATAGGCGCGGGCATCCTCGTGGCGGAAATTCAGCAGAACTCCGATATTACGTACCGAGTTTACGACTTCGACAGAGTCGGCGCTGACGGAAAGCTCCGCGAGCTTCACGTAGACAAGGCGCTCTCTGTTACAAGACCTTATTCTGAGGACGAGGTGAGTGCAATTCGCTTCTCGAACACCGAGCGCGCACTCCCCGGCGAGGTTCTCGCGAGTTGTGAATTCTTCGGTGCGTCAAGACTTACGCTTGACGGAAAGACCGACTTGACGGTAGACAGCGACAGCTTTTTGTCGGTCATCTGCATCGAGGGCGCTTGCGCAATCAGCTTCGAGGGCGAGCCCTACCCCATCGTCAAGGGCGACAGTTACTTTTTGCCCGCAGGCATGGGAGATTTTACACTCGAGGGAAATGCAATGCTCATTCTCTCGCGAGTATAATGATAAAATACAAGAAAGCAGACTGCGTTTGCAGTCTGCTTTTTTTAATTTGCCCCTTTAATTTTTCCGATAATGTAGCCATATGGCAGGGAGATCATTACACCGAACAGCATAAGACCAAACCAAACGAGCACAAGCCAGCTCCAGCCGATCATGTTGACGACCTTTCCCGAGATAAGGTTTGCCGTTCCTGCGCCCATGTAGCTGAGGAAGTCAAGAAATCCCGTGACCGCAGACACCATTCCCGTATCGCGCAAGCTTGGGCAGTACTTACACCAAAGCATTGAAGCCACCGAACCCGAGCCCATAATAGCGATAACGTGGCAAACGATATTTACGTAAGGATTCTTCACAAGCCAAACCGCCAAAAAAGCAACTGTTGCTATACTGAACATCAAAAGGATATATCACGTTACAGACACCCGCGAGTATAAGCCCGAGGCTTATCATATATCTTGCCTTGATCTTGTCGCCGATTATTCCGTTTATCAGCTGTCCTACTGCGTATACGTAAAAATACACGGCAGAGGCAGTTGTAATATACGACTCGGCAATTCCCGAGTCGACCATTTGCGGAGATACCGCACTAAGAATGTTTCTCGCTATGTAGACGGCAAAATAGGACACCGAGCAAAGCGTACCTATAAGCACCGCCATTTTAGCCTTATTGCTAAGCCTCATTTTTATATCTTGCGTTACTTACTTTATCATTCCGTATCCGCCCGCGTACTTGCTGACCTCGGACGCAACCACGAACACCTTGTTGTTGCACATCTTACGCAGGGTTTTAAGAAGCTTCGGCGCTTCCTTGCGAGGAAGAACAATAAATATCATGTTCATTTTATCCGTAGAGCCGTGTCCTTCAAAAACGGTATATCCCTTGTTGTTTTCTTTAAGATACTCC
>JAZOWN010000035.1:0-39474 GCA_045659245.1 Eubacteriales bacterium | reverse complement strand
TTAATAGTAAAAAACAAATCCGAACCAATTTCGATTTACGAAATAGTTCGGATTTGTTACGTTTGGTGACCCGTGGGAGAATCGAACTCCCGTTACCGCCGTGAAAGGGCGGTGTCTTAGCCGCTTGACCAACGGGCCTGGTAGCGGGAATTGGACTTGAACCCATGACCTACCGGGTATGAACCGGTTGCTCTAGCCAACTGAGCTATCCCGCCATTGTGATATATTTTGCGTTCTCCGTCGAACGCTCAAATATTATATCATAAACTCTTTTATTTGTCAACACCTTTTTTGAAGATTTTTAAAATATTTTTCAGGGTGCTTTTTCGTTAAAAAGCTTAGTAAGACTTGGATTTTTCAGAACTTGTCAGGAGGTCGCTCGATACGCGCATAAATAAAAATCGGTTGCTTCAAGGCAACCGATTTTTATTACATTAAGTGTATTATTTGAGCGCAATAGCAGCCTTTGCCTTTGCGACCATATTTTCAACCGTAAGACCGTACATCTCGAGCAGGGGAGGAACCTTGCCGGAGTGTCCGAACTTGTCCTCAATACCCATACGAACAACGGGAACAGGGCAACCCTCGCAAACGACCTCTGCGACCGCAGAACCAAGACCCCCGATTATGCTGTGCTCCTCAGCGGCAACGATCGCGCCGGTGGAGCGAGCCGCATCGAGGATAATATCCTTGTCGATAGGCTTAATGGTTGCAATGTTGATAACTCTTGCTCTGATTCCTTCGTTCGCAAGGATCTTAGCAGCGTCAAGCGCCATGCCTACCATCATACCGGTAGCTACAATGGTTACGTCCTTACCGTCAAGCATATTCACGCCCTTGCCAATCTCAAACTTGAAGTTGTCCTTATCGTTGATAACGGGAACTGCGTATCTTCCAAATCTCATGTAAACGGGGCCAACATAGTTGATAGCCGCCTCAACAGCAGCTCTTGCTTCAACTGCGTCGGAGGGGTTGATTACTACCATTCCGGGGATAGCGCGCATAAGAGCGAAATCCTCGATACACTGGTGAGTAGCTCCGTCCTCACCAACGGTAATACCCGCGTGAGTAGCGCCGATCTTTACGTTGAGGTGAGGGTAGCCTATGCAGTTTCTTACCTGCTCAAAGGCTCTACCTGCCGCAAACATTGCGAAGGAGGAAGCAAAAACGGTCTTGCCCGTAGCCGCAATTCCTGCCGCAACGCTCATCATGTTGCCCTCTGCGATTCCGCAGTCGAAAAATCTTTCGGGGAACTTCTTTTTGAAAACACCCGTCTTGGTAGCTGCCGCGAGGTCAGCGTCAAGAACGAGAAAATCGTATTTATCACCAAGCTCGGCGAGTGCTGCGCCGTAGGCTTCTCTTGTTGCAATCTTTTCTGCCATTTTTCTGCCTCCTTACATTGTTGCCTTGATTTCGGCAACTGCTATTGCATACTGCTCGTCGTTGGGGGCAGAACCATGCCAGCCAACCTGATTTTCCATATAGGAAACGCCCTTGCCCTTGATAGTCTTTGCGATGATTGCGGTGGGCTTGCCCTTAACGGTCTTTGCCTCGTTGAATGCCGCCTCGATTGCGTCGAAATCGTGACCGTCAATGGTGATAACGTGGAAGCCGAATGCTTCGAGCTTTTTGTCGTGGGGAGTGGGATTCATGACCTCCTCAACAGTACCGTCGATCTGAAGTCCGTTCCAGTCGAATATTACGCAGAGGTTGTCCAGCTTGTAGTGTGCTGCGAACATAGCCGCCTCCCAAACCTGTCCCTCCTCGCTCTCACCGTCGCCGACGATAGTATAGGTGCGGTAATTTTTGCCATCGACTTTTGCAGCAAGCGCCATTCCGCAAGCGGCAGAGAAGCCAAGACCGAGAGAACCTGTAGACATATCAACGCCGGGAGTGCCTTTCATATCTGGGTGTCCCTGAAGGAAGGAGTCAACCTGACGGAGCTTGCAAAGCTCGGCGCGGTCAAAGAAACCTTTTTGCGCAAGAGCAGCATAAAGCGCGGGAGCGGTATGTCCCTTTGAAAGCACGAATCTGTCGCGATCGTCCCATTTAGGATTCTTGGGATCAACGTTCATTTCCGCAAAATAAAGATAGGAAATTATTTCCGCGATAGAGAGAGAGCCACCGGGATGTCCCGAGCTTGCCGCATGTACCTGTTCGATAATATCAAGACGGATCTGTGCGGCGGTTTTTTTAAGAAAATCGAGTTTTGCCTGTTCCATGGTTTAACCAGCCTTTCAAATATTTGACATTTATAATTATATTACAAAACGAGCGGTAAGTCAAGCACTTATATCGATTATATCTTGACGAAGCCCAATTTTTTCTGAACCTTGCCCAAGGTGCGGCGCGCATAGTAGGATGCTTCCTCAGCGCCCTTTTTCATGAGGCTTTCGAGGTATGCCTTATCCGCAGTCAGCTCCTTGAATTTAGTCTGTACGGGAGCAAGCGCATCAGCGCAAGCCTCGCCAACGGCAAGCTTGAAGTCGCCGTAGCCCTTGCCGTCAAACTCACGCTCGATCTCCTCGATCGTCTTACCCGTGAAGCAGGAATAAATGGTTATTAGGTTGTTTATTCCGTCCTTGCCCGCGGCAAAGCGAACGCACGTGTCGGAGTCGGTAACGGCGCGCTTGAATTTACGGATTATCGTGTCCTTATCGTCGAGTATGTAAACAACAGCGTTTGTGTTCTCGTCTGACTTTGACATCTTCTTCGTGGGATCGGCAAGCGACATTATCTTCATTCCCGATTTGCTGATTATCGGCTCGGGAACTGTGAATGAGCCGGGGTATACCTGATTGAAGCGCTCCGCTATATCGCGGCAAAGCTCAACGTGCTGCTTCTGGTCGATACCTACGGGAACTACGTCCGTCTGATAGAGCAGAATGTCTGCCGCCATAAGCGTGGGGTAGGTAAAAAGACCTGCGTTTATGTTGTCGGCATGCTTGGAGCTTTTGTCCTTGAACTGAGTCATTCGCGAAAGCTCACCGAAGCCCGTAAAGCAGTTGAGTATCCATGCAAGCTCGGCGTGCTCGTGAACGTGCGACTGAACGTAAAGAGTATTCTTTTCGGGATCAAGTCCGCACGCAACGTAGAGAGCAAGCGTTTCATAGGTGCGTCTGCGAAGGTCGGCAGGCACTTGACGGACGGTTATAGCGTGCTCGTCAACGACGCAGTAAAAGGTCTTATATTTTTCGGAATAAAGAGAAAAATTCTTTATTGCCCCAAGGTAATTTCCAATGGTAAGGTTTCCGCTGGGCTGAACGCCGGAATAGGAAACGAGTTGTTCGTTAAGCATTTTTTGTCTCCTGAATTATGTTATAGTAATATAATAACACAAAAACTTAAAAAAGTCAATCGACTTTATTGACTTTTAAAAGAAAATGTGTTATTATATTTATAAGTTGTTTTTTAGGAGATCTAACTATGATAAGACACGTTGTTCTGTGGAGTTTCAAGGCAGATGCAGAGGGTAAAAGCAAAGAGGAAAATATAACGGCAGTAAAGGATATGCTTTATTCGCTCGTCCCCCGTATTCCCGAGATAAAAAGAATGGAGATTGGGGTTGACGTTACACATTCAAGCGCATCAATGGACCTCATGCTTCTTACGGAATTTGACACTATCGCGGACTTAAAGACATATGCCGTGCACCCCGATCACCTTGCAGTTGCGGAGTACGTAGGCAAAGTAGTCGAAAGCAGAGTAGTGTTGGACGCTGAAATATAAGGAGAGAAAAATGATAAAGATAGAACGCACTTCGGTAATGAATTTTGAAAATGCGATCAGAGGCGCGAGAAATCCGCTTAACAGCTGGGCGAGAATGGACAGCGATTACGATGCGGACGGAAATTATGTGTTGGGAGAAAACGACCTTTCCTTGGCAATCAGACTTGCAAAGGCAGGGAACGACCACAGAAAATTTTTGCGCCAGATCTTTGTGAGCGTTGATATAACCGCTCCGCTTTATTGGTGGAAGGAATTCGATACGTATAAGGTAGGAACTGTTGCAAATTCTTGCAGCACGATGCATAAAATTCACGCAAAAGCCTTTGAAAGAGACGATTTCTCCTGTGACAGGCTTGACGAGGACGGACTTCGCGCGCTTGACTCGCTCATTGAGTACCTTGAGGGCGAGAGAATTAAGTTTTGCGAGGATAAGAACAATAAGCAAAGCTGGCACAATATGATCCAGCTGTTGCCGTCAAGCTATAATCAGATGCGTACGGTTACTATGAATTATGAAAATCTCATAAATATGTATTATGCACGCAAGACGCATAAGCTTGCGGAGTGGCATACTTATTGCGATTGGATAATGTCATTACCCTATGCAAATGAGCTTATCGCCGTCAAAGATTAACCAATTATTGTAAAAAGAGCACAAGTTTTGGCGGTTTTATCGTGTAATAGTTGGGATTATGTAGAAATTTGCAGTATTGTTTATAATTTCTCGTTAAACTATTGACGAAAAGAGACAAAAAATATATAATACATAATAATTACTCGAATGTATATTCAGAGGTAAAGTCATAGAGTATTTTTAACGGAGGTTCATAGAAATGAACAGAGTTTACAATTTTTCAGCGGGTCCTTCCATGCTTCCTTTGGAGGTGCTCGAAAAAGCAGCAGCAGAGCTTGTGGTATACGGCGAGTCCGGCATGTCGGTAATGGAGATGTCTCACAGATCTCCCGATTATGAGGCTATAATCAATGATGCAGAGGCTATGCTTCGCAAGCTTATGAACATTCCCGACAACTACAAGGTGCTCTTCCTTCAGGGCGGTGCATCTACACAGTTCGCGGCAGTTCCGCTCAACCTTATCGGCAGAACGGGCAAGGCTGACTACGTAGTTTCCGGTCAGTTCTCCGGAAAGGCATATAAGGAAGCTCAGAAGATGGGCTACGACGTTAAGTGCGTTGCTACCACCAAGGACGACAACTTTGATCATATTCCTACTGTTACTAAAGATATGATCCGTCCCGATGCTTCTTACGTTCACGTTTGCTTCAATAATACCATCTACGGTACTAAGTACAGCTACATTCCCGATACCGGTGACGTTCCGCTCGTAGCAGATATGTCCTCTTGCATTATCTCCGAGCCCGTTGACGTTTCCAAGTTTGGCGTTATCTATGCAGGTGCTCAGAAGAACATGGCTCCCGCAGGACTTACTCTCGTTATCGTAAGAGAAGACCTTCTCGACTATGCTGATCCTAAGATGCCCACCATGCTTGAGTGGAAGACCATGGCAGAGAACGGCTCTATGTACAATACTCCTCCTTGCTACACCATTTACGTAGCAAAGCTCGTTTACGAGTGGATCCTCTCTATCGGCGGTCTTGACGAGATGAAGAAGAGAAACGAGGAGAAGGCGGCAGTTCTTTACGATTACCTCGACAGCCAGGATTACTACTTTGCTCCCGTTAAGAAGTGCAGCCGTTCTATGATGAACGTTACTTTCGTAACCGGGGACGCTGATCTCGATAAGAAGTTCGCAAGCGAGGCTGCTAAGGCAGGTCTTAAGAACCTTAAGGGACACCGCTCTGTTGGTGGAATGAGAGCTTCTATCTACAACGCAATGCCCAAGGCAGGAGTTGAAAAGCTCGTTGAGTTTATGAAGGCGTTTGCAGAGGCAAATCCCAAGAACTAATTTTTAAGTAACTGATAGGTGATAAACATGAAAAACATTCTTTGTCTTAACAAAATTGCGAAAATAGGTACGGATAAGCTTGATGCTTCTGTATATAACGTTGGCACCGAGGTTGCAGATCCCGATGCGATAATGGTTCGTTCTGCTGCTATGCACGACATGACCTTCGATAAGAAGATGCTTGCTATCGCTCGTGCGGGCGCAGGTGTAAACAATATTCCCGTTGACCGTTGCGCTACCGAGGGTATCGTAGTATTCAACACCCCCGGTGCAAATGCAAACGGTGTTAAGGAGCTTGCTATATGCGCTCTTATGCTCGCATCCCGCGACGTAGTTGGCGGTGTTAAGTGGGCGGCAAGCCTTGCAGGTACTCTTGACGTTGCAAAGCAGGTTGAAAAGGGAAAATCCCAGTTTGCAGGCGTTGAGATAAAGGGTAAGACGCTTGGCGTTATCGGACTTGGTGCTATTGGTGGTCTTGTTGCAAATGCTGCTGTTGACCTTGGAATGAACGTAGTTGGATGCGACCCGTTCCTCAGTGTTGATGCTGCTTGGAACATTGACAGTCGCGTACATAAGGCAGCAACCTTTGAGGACGTTTTCAAGGTGGCTGATTACATAACGCTTCACGTTCCCGCAACCAAGGACACCAAGGGAATGATCTGTGAAAAGTCGCTCGCGACCATGAAGGACGGAGTTAGAATTATCAACCTTGCGCGTGCTGATCTCGTTGCTTCTGCTGACGTTAAGGCAGCACTTGCAAATGGCAAGGTAGCAGCATACGTTACCGATTTCCCCACGGAAGAGACCGTTGGAGTAGACGGAATAGTTGCTATTCCTCACCTTGGCGCTTCTACCGCAGAGTCCGAGGACAACTGCGCAGTTATGGCTGCTATGGAGCTTGACGATTACCTTCGTTACGGCAACATCAAGAACAGCGTAAACTATCCTAATGTTTCTATGCCTATGAGCGGCGATAAGAGAATCTGCGTTCTTCACGCAAACGTTCCTAACGTAATTTCTCAGGTTACCACCGTCGTTGGCGGAACGGGCGCAAACATCGAGAACATGATGAATAAGTCCAAGGGCGACAACGCATATACTATGGTTGACGTAACCGGAGATGTTTCGGATGAAGCTGTTGCAAAGCTCGAGGCTATCGAGGGTGTTTACAGAGTAAGAGTTATCTAAACTATATAAAAACCGCACGGTGATTTTACCGTGCGGTTTTTTTTCGCTCTTTAAAAAATATTTGTGTTTCTTCCTTGACCTCATGCCACATGGGAACAATCACGCATAGATTAATAAGTGTCATAATACCCATTGAAAGATCGGAGAGAAGCCAGGAAATCTCCGAGCTTACGTTTGCACCTAAAAAAGCACAAAGGCAATATAGGCACATAAAAGCACACACTACACCTTTTTTTGCTTTTAAAAAGTAAAGACTTGAGGCGCAGTAGTGTATCCAGCAAACAATAGTTGCAAAGCCGAAGCACGCAACGGAAGTACAGAGAAAATATCCTGCGGCTTTGCCTATTCCTGCTTCAAACGCGGCGGTTGTCATCATCATGTAGTTTTCTCCGAAAATAGATGTAGCGTCGTATTTGAGAATAACAACGAGCGCGGTCATGGTGCAGAGAATTACAGTGTCTACGAATACCTCAAATATACCCCAGAGTCCTTGCCCTGCGGGCGAGGTACAGTCTGCGAGAGCATGCGCCGTAGGCGCTGTTCCGCAGCCCGCCTCGTTTGACACGAGTCCGCGCATGACACCGTAGCGTATTGCAAAAAGAAATACATAACCCCCGATACCTCCCATAGCTGCTTCGCGGGAAAAAGCTGATTTGAATATAAGTTCAAATGCGATAGGAAGTCCGGTTGCATTTTTTGCTATTATAATTAAGGATATCACTACGTATCCCACAGACATAATGGGAACGATCAGATTTGTAAGAGATATGATACCTGAAGTGCCGCATCTGTATACTATAAGTGTGAGAACGCATAAAACAGCCCCCGTGATTATGGGCGAAACACCGAAAGTACCCTCAAGAGATGAGGAAATAGCATCAGCTTGAAGCATGCTTCCCATTGTGAGCGCGCATATAAGAAAGCAGACTGCAAATACCGAAGAAACGAAAGCACCTATTTTTTTCATACGTCTTGAACTGAAGAAATCGAGTATATAATACATCGCCGCACCGAGCGGAGTTCCGCCTTCGTCGTATCTTCTGTGCCGCATAGCAAGAACTATCTCTGCATATTTTAGTATCATGGCAATAAGGGCACTCACCCACATCCAGAAGATCGCGCCAAATCCGCCGAGCGAGATAGCAGAGGATACCCCAACAATGTTTCCAACACCAAGCGTTCCCGCAAGTGCAAGTGTTACCGCCTTAACTGACGATATTCCACTGTTTTTTTTCTTTGGCAGAAGCCCTCGCAAGACACGAAGCGGATGCAAAACGTGAAAAAATCGGAGTCGTATTCCGTAAAATATACCGCACAGAATAAGAGCTATGGGAACGAGTATTCCCGAGGTTACGTCATTGAGTCTTGACAGCATAAATCCCCCATATTCACCTTTATTTTTGATAAGGTGACTGCAATTTCAATATTGGTAAAACTAAAATGTTAAATTAATGTTAAATATTGAAAAAAGACTTGATTTTTCTAAAAAATGGTGTAAAATATGTGTATGGGTTAGCACTCTGGATACATGAGTGCCAACATGATAACATTGTCTGATTATAATTTATTATATGGAGGAAGAAAAAATGACAATCAAACCCTTGGCTGACAGAGTTGTTGTAAAGCTCGTTGAAGCAGAAGAGAAAACAAAAAGCGGTCTTATTCTTACCGCATCCGCGCAGGAGAAGCCTCAGGTAGCAGAGGTAGTTGCAGTAGGCCCCGGCGGAATGGTTGACGGAAAAGAAATTGCTATGGTAGTAAAAGTTGGTGACAAGGTCATCACGTCCAAGTATTCGGGTACTGAGGTAAAGGCTGACGGAGTTGAATACACCATCGTTCGCCAGAGCGACATTCTAGCTATCGTTGAATAATTTAACATAGATATTACAGAAAGGAACTAACACAATGGCAAAGGAAATTCTTTATGGAATTGAGGCTCGTAACGCACTCTGCAGAGGCGTTGACAAGCTCGCTGATACAGTTAAGATCACACTCGGACCGAAGGGAAGAAACGTAGTTCTTGATAAGAAGTACGGCTCTCCGCTGATCACCAACGACGGTGTTACCATCGCAAAGGAGATCGAGCTTGAAAACGAGGCTGAAAATATGGGCGCATCTCTTGTTAAAGAGGTTGCAACCAAGACCAATGACGCGGCAGGTGACGGTACGACCACCGCAACACTTCTCGCCCAGGCATTCGTTCGCGAGGGAATGAAGAACGTTACCGCGGGCGCTAACCCCATGGTAGTTCGCAAGGGTATCAAGAAGGCAGTTGATAAGGCTGTTGAGGCACTCGTTGCAAACTCCAAGAAGGTAAACGGAAGCGACGATATCGCAAGAGTCGGAACTATTTCTGCAGGCGACGACGTTATAGGTCAGCTTATTGCTGACGCTATGGAAAAGGTTACCTCCGACGGCGTTATTACCGTTGAGGAGTCCAAGTCCGCAGATACCTACTCCGAAGTAGTAGAGGGAATGCAGTTTGACCGCGGATACCTCTCTCCCTATATGGCAACCGATATGGATAAGATGGAAGCGGTTCTTGACGACGCACTCATTCTTATCACCGATAAGAAGATATCCAACATTCAAGAGGTTCTTCCCGTGCTTGAGCAGGTAGTTCAGGCAGGCAGAAAGCTTGTTATCGTTGCAGAGGACGTTGAGGGCGAGGCACTTACCACTCTCGTACTCAATAAGCTTCGCGGAACATTTGTATGCGTTGCAGTTAAGGCGCCCGGATTTGGCGACAGAAGAAAAGAAATGCTTCGCGACATCGCTATTCTTACGGGCGGTGAGGTAGTTACCTCCGAGCTCGGACTTGAGCTTAAGGACGCAACTCTCGATATGCTCGGTCAGGCAAGACAGGTTAAGGTTAACAAGGAGAACACCATTATCGTTGGTGGCGCCGGCTCGTCCGATGAGATCAAGGCTCGTATCAACCAGATAAAGGTTGCAATCGAGGAGACCTCCTCCGACTTTGACCGCGAGAAGCTTCAGGAAAGACTTGCAAAGCTTTCGGGCGGTGTAGCTGTTATTAAGGTTGGTGCTGCAACCGAGGCAGAGATGAAGGAGAAGAAGCTCCGTATCGAGGACGCTCTTAACGCAACTCGCGCGGCAGTTGAGGAGGGCATCGTTGCAGGTGGCGGAACGGCTTACCTTAACGTAATTCCCGAGGTGGCAAAGCTTCTTGACACCGTTGAGGGTGACGAAAAGACCGGTGTTCGCATCGTTCTTAAGGCACTCGAGGAGCCCGTTCGTCAGATCGCGGCTAACGCAGGCTTTGATGGCGGCGTTATCGTAAACGAGATCCAGAAGAGCGGCAAGATCGGCTACGGCTTTGACGCTTATAACGAGGTTTACTGCGATATGATGTCTGCGGGAATCGTTGACCCGACTAAGGTTACCCGTTCCGCACTTCAGAACGCAGCATCCATCGCATCCGTTATCCTTACCACCGAGTCGGTTGTTGCCGACAAGAAGGACCCCGCAGCTGAGGCTGCTGCAAACGCAGCAATGGCAGGCGGCGGAATGGGCGGCATGTATTAATAAAAATCAAAAGGCGGAAGGATTTTCCTTCCGCCTTTTATGTGCTTTTTCGTAGTAGAAAAGCCCTCCGTATGGAAGGGCTTTTTACAGTTGTTTGATAATTATGCGAGCTTTGCCTCAAGTCTTTCACGGATAGCCTTAATAAAGCCGATGGAGTTAACTGCGGTAGCAGTGTAGCCCTCGCTTACAAGTCCTACGAGGTCCTTGGTCATAATACCGTCGTTGAGCGTATCAATGCAAGCCTCCTCAAGCTTGTCCGCAAAGCTTACAAGCTCAGGCAGCTCGTCAAGCTCGCCTCTCTTGCGAAGCGCACCCGACCAAGCATAGATGGTTGCCATGGGGTTAGTCGAGGTATCCTCGCCCTTTAAGTAGCGGTAGTAGTGACGGGTAACAGTTCCGTGTGCTGCCTCATATTCGTAATTTCCGTCGGGAGAAACGAGAACGGAGGTCATCATAGCGAGAGAGCCGAACGCGGTGGATACCATGTCGGACATAACGTCGCCGTCGTAGTTCTTACAAGCCCAGATGTAGCCACCCTCGCTTCTGATAACGCGGGCAACAGCATCGTCGATAAGCGTGTAGAAATACTCAATACCAAGCTCGTCAAACTTTGCCTTGTATTCGTTGTCGAAAATTTCCTGGAAAGTGAGCTTGAAGGTCTGGTCGTACTTCTTGGATATGGTGTCCTTGGTAGCAAACCAGAGGTCCTGCTTTGTATCGATCGCGTACTGGAAGCAGGAGCGAGCAAAGGACTCTATCGAGCTGTCCTTGTTATACTGTCCCTGAAGAACGCCGCCGCACTCGAAGTCGTAAATCGTTTCGCGGAACTGTTCACCGTTTTCGGCGGTGAAGAGAAGCTCAGCCTTACCGGGACCGGGAACGCGGTGCTCGGTTGCCTTGTAAACGTCACCGTATGCGTGACGCGCGATGGTGATAGGCTTCTTCCAGTTGCGAACAGCAGGCTTTATGGAGTCAATAAGTATAGGAGCGCGGAAAACCGTACCGTCAAGGATAGCGCGGATAGTTCCGTTGGGGCTCTTCCACATCTCGGTGAGGTTGTATTCCTCAACGCGCTGCTTGTTAGGGGTGATGGTAGCGCACTTTACCGCAACACCGTATTTCTTGTTTGCGTTTGCGCTATCAATGGTAACCTGGTCCTTGGTTCTTTCTCTTTCGGGAAGACCGAGGTCGTAGTATTCTGTTTTGAGGTCAACGAAAGGATAGAGAAGCTCGTCCTTTATCATCTTCCACAGAATTCTTGTCATTTCGTCGCCGTCCATTTCGACGAGCGGCGTTTTCATTTGGATTTTTTTCATAGTTCAATACCTCCGAACAGTTTGAAAAAATATATTTTATTTACGCTTTGCGCGAAATAATTTTAGATTATTTGACTATCAGCCTTCGCTGTGAGCCTTGTAGTAGTTCATAAGGCAGCCCTCAAGAATGATTTCCTTTTCATCCTCGGTAAGTCCTTTAACGTAAAGAGTAATATCCTCAACGCTTCCGTCAGCCTTAACTACCTTTGCGGCAAATTCTTCCTTACCGTCAATAATTGCCTTACGAATACCGCCAACGAATACGTAATCACCTACCTCGTAGGGGAACTCAGCGCCCTCGGGGAGAGTGAAGGGGAGAATACCCCAGTTGATGCAGTTGGAGCGGTAACGCTTGGTAGCAAACTCGTAGCAGATGTTTGCAAAGCCTCCGAGCACCTTCTGGCAGGAAGCAGCCTGCTCACGCGCCGAGCCGTCACCGGGCTTGTTTGCGAAAACACAAGAGCCGAACTGCGTGTTGTTCATAAGAGCCTCGTCACCAAGTGCGGAGAATACTCTCTTAAGCTCGTCGGGATCCTCACCCGCGCGGCGAGCTGCTTCAACGGCAGCAACTGCCTTTGAGTTGCCAACGTATTCGGGCACTCTGCGGGAGAGCGCGAACTCGGAAAGACGCAAGGGGTTTGAACGGTAGGACGAGGTCTCTCCCGAGGGGATAAGCTCGTCGGTTGTTGTTACGGGGTCACGAATAACCGCCGCAAGCTTTACAAGCAGGTTGTCCGCAAGCTCGTACTGCGTAGGCCAGTCGGTGATGTTAGGACCGAATACAAGCTCGGAGTCCGCGTTTGCCATGCCGTAGCCGTAGTAGACTCTCTTTTCGTAAACGGAACGGTCGTAGTTATATTCGTGAGGGGTGTAATCGTAGTCAATATCGGTAGCCGCAGTTATGTACCCGCCGTTTGCTGCTGTTGCCGCAATGCTTCTTGCGTCCATAAGAGCAACACCCGAAAGCTGTCCTTCACCAGGCTTTGAGCCTTCGCGGTTGGGGAAGTTACGAGTTGTGTGACGGAGTGACAAGCCGTTGTTTGCGGGAACGTCACCTGCACCAAAGCAAGGTCCGCAGAATGAGGGCTTGATGACCGCGCCTGCCTTAAGAAGCTCTGCGGTTGCTCCTATCTTGGTAAGTTCAAGTGAAACGGGAACGCTGGTGGGATAAACGGAAAGCGAGAAGTAATCCGCGCCTGTGCTCTTGTCTTTAAGTATTGCAGATGCCTCGTCGATACTGTCAAACATACCGCCCGCACAGCCTGCGATTATACCCTGATCTGCAAGAACGCCGCCGTTCTTTACCTTGGAGCGAAGATCAAACTTGCACTTGCCGAACTTCTTTGCCGCTTCTTCTTCTACCTTTGCGAGAATTTCATCTGCATTTTCCAGAAATTCGTGAATGGTATATGCATTGGAGGGGTGGAAAGGGAGAGCTATCATAGACTCCATCTTGTCAAGATCTATCTCTATCATAGAATCGTAGTAAGCGACGTTGCCGGGACGAAGCTCGCGGTAGTCCTCAGGTCTACCGTGCGCTACGTAATGCTTCCTTACAACCTCGTCTGTTTCCCAAATAGAGGAGAGGCAGGTCGTTTCCGTCGTCATAACGTCGATACCGTTACGGAAGTCGATAGGAAGATTCTTAACTCCGGGGCCTACGAACTCAAGCACCTTGTTCTTTGCAAAGCCGCCCTCAAAGGTTGCGCCGACGAGCGCGATAGCAACGTCGTGAGGTCCTATGCCGCGACGGGGAGTACCTGTAAGATAAACGAGAACTACCTCGGGAGTCTTTATGTCGTAGGTGTTTTTAAGAAGTTGCTTTACAAGCTCAGGTCCACCCTCACCGATACCCATAGTACCGAGTGCGCCGTAGCGAGTGTGAGAGTCAGAGCCGAGGATCATTTTTCCGCAGCCTGCAAGCTCCTCGCGTGCAAACGAGTGAATAACACTCTGGTTTGCGGGAACGTATATTCCGCCGTATTTCTTTGCCGCGGACAGACCGAAAACGTGGTCGTCCTCGTTTATAGTACCGCCAACCGCGCAAAGAGAGTTGTGGCAGTTAGTCATTGCGTAGGGAATGGGGAATTCCTTAAGTCCGCTTGCTCTCGCTGTCTGAATGATACCAACGTAGGTAATATCGTGAGATGCGAGCGCGTCAAATTTGATCTTCATCTCACCCTCAACATTAGATGTGTTGTGAGCATTCATTATGGAATAGGCAATAGTATTTTTTCTTGCCTTGGCGGGGCAGACGTCAGCGGAAGCGACAGGCTTTCCGTCAACGAGATAAACACCGCTTGATGTCAGCTTTATCATTGTTTTTTTCTCCTTGATTATATAAAATACAACATAATAATTATAACTTACATTGCAAAAAAAGTCAAGTAAAATGAAAGAGCGACCTCAAATTTAACAATATCTTAAAACTTTTGGATAAAGAATGATAAATTTTTGTCAAAATTGATGTATAAAAAATGCTTATAAGGTATTGCAGAAAGTCGAAAAATATGATATACTGTGGTATATACAGATATTTTTACAAGAGGTATTATGATAGGACTTGGAACGATAGTAAACGTTGCCGCGATTGTCGTCGGAGGCATTTTAGGACTTTTGTTTAAGGGCGGACTCAAGGAGAGGTTTCGCGAAATAATGACGCAGGCATGCGGACTCGCCGTCCTGTTTATCGGAGGAGCGGGCGCGCTTGAAATGATTTTGACGATTGGCGAGGACGGAAAAATTTCCGCAGGCTCGACCATGCTTATTGTTATTTCCTTGGTTCTTGGCGGACTTGTCGGAGAGCTGATAAATATTGAAAAGGGACTTGACGGAATTGGTGAGAAGCTGAAACGGATTGTTAAGGCAAAGGACGACAACAAGTTCGTTGACGGATTTGTTACGGCATCGCTTGTGTTCTGTGTTGGCGCCATGGCTATTTGCGGACCGATCGACGAAGCGCTTACGGGAGATTCGAGCACGCTTTACATAAAGGCAATTCTTGACGGAATTATAGTAATGGTGCTTGCATCTGTCTACGGCATAGGCGCTATTTTCTCGGCGGTGGCGGTGGGAGTATATCAAGGACTTTTCACCGTGTTCGGTGCGCTTATATCGGGCTTTATGTCGGACGCGCTCATAACCAATCTTTCGGGAGTAGGCTCTGTTTTGATCTTTGCTGTCGGACTTAATCTTTTGTGGCCTAAAAAAATAAAGGTCGGAAATCTTTTGCCTGCATTGCTGGTCCCCGTAATATGGGAGGCAATACAATATATACCGATGATATGGAAATAAGGAAATAAAAAGGAGATTTAAAAATGTCAAAATTTAAGGACACCTTAAAAAAGTATTTGAATCGCTATTTTATTGATGCTATGGGTGCTATGGCGCTCGGACTTTTTGCGTCACTACTTATCGGAACTATTTTCGGAACGATTTACAGCTACACGAATCTTGAGTTTTTAAACGTAATCGCAACCTTTGCAAAAGGTGCTACGGGTATGGCGATAGGAGTTGCAATCGCGTATAAGCTCGGTGCGCACCCGCTCGTTATGTTTTCTGCCGCTGCTGTCGGCGCTATGTCAAACGGCATGGGAGCAATAATTGCCAAGGACGGCGGTGCGCTGATCAAATGGGCGGCAACTGCGGGCGACGGCGAAAACATATTCTATACGGCGGGTCCTGCGGGCGCATTCTTTGCCGTTATTATTGCAAGTGAGATCGGTATGCTCGTATCCAAAAAGACAAAGGTCGATATTTTGGTTACTCCCGTAGTTACCTTGCTGGTGGGCTTTGCGGCAAGCTGGTTGCTGTGCCCGATAGTGTCGTATGCTATGTATTATCTCGGTAGCTTCGTTTCGTGGGCAACGACCTTCCAACCGTTGCTTATGGGAATCGTTTTGTCGGTGATTATGGGTATTGTGCTGACGCTTCCCATATCCAGCGCGGCAATTTGCGCGATGATCTTCTCGGCATCTGCTTACGAGGTTGCTGTTCTCAACGGAACGGAAGAAGGATTTATGCTTGCAGGCGGAGCTTGCGTTGCGGGATGCTGCGCGCAGATGGTTGGCTTTGCGGTTATCAGCTTCCGTGAAAATAAGTGGGGCGGAATAGTTTCGCAGGGACTTGGAACTTCCATGCTTCAAATGGGAAATATAGTAAAAAAGCCGGTGATATGGATAGCGCCAACTTTGGCTGCGGCTATTACCGGACCTATATCAACAATGGTGTTTAAGCTTAAATGCACGGGTGTTGCGGCAGGAATGGGTACTTGTGGACTCGTAGGTCCTATCGGTGTTATTGACTCGACGGAAAACAGCGTTATGAAATGGGTTGGAATAGTGCTTGTGTGCATAGTTCTTCCCGCAATACTTTCCTTTGTCTTCAACGAGATCATGCGTAAGCTCGGCTGGATAAAGACGGGAGATATGAAGATCGACGTTTAAACCAAACGGAACTCCGAATGCTCGGAGTTCCGTTTGCTTTTTTATACTGAAAAGAAAAAATAATATAGACATTTTTGATATTTTGTGGTAAAATACTAATGTTGATATTTTTGCGGTTTTATCCGTAAACGCAATAACAAAAGGGGGGATAAGTCTGAAAAAAGAATATTTTGATATAAGCGGAATGACTTGCTCTGCGTGCGCCGCAAGAGTTGAAAAAAGCGTATCGTCTGTTGAAGGTGTTTCGGACGTTTCGGTCAATCTCCTTAAAAACAGCATGACTCTTATGCTTGATGAAAATAAAGTCCGTGCCGAAGATATTATCGAAAACGTGAGAAAAGCAGGATATGACGCTGCTCTCAAAAATACAAAGATAAAAAACAACACGGAAAAAGCCTCAAAGTCCAATTCCTATGCCTCTGAATATAAGTCGCTCAAAAATAGACTGATCGTTTCCGCCATTTTTGCGCTACCTTTGTTTTATCTTTCTATGGGGCATATGATGGGCTGGCCGCTTCCGCCCATATTCATCGGTGTGGAAAACGCAATGATATTTGCCCTTACGCAGATACTCTTGCTTTTGCCAATTGTAATAGCTGAATACAGATATTTTAAGGTTGGAATCAAGAATTTGTTCCGCGGTTCACCTAATATGGATTCGCTGATCGCCGTCGGCTCGGGTGCGGCTATAATTTACGGTATTTATGCAACGTATAAAATAGCATTTGCGCTCGGTCACGGAAACACCGATGTTGCCCATAACTTCATGATGGACATGTACTTTGAGTCGGCGGGTATGATACTCACGCTTATCACGCTCGGTAAGACCTTGGAGGCAAGAGCCAAGCGTAAGACCTCCGAGGCTATCACAAAGCTTATGGACCTTACACCCAAGACGGCTATCGTTCTTCGCGACGGTAGGGAACTGACTGTTCCGACGGACGAGGTTGTGATAGGGGATACCGTTATAGTTAAAGCGGGCGCATCAATACCTGTTGACGGTGTGATAATCGAGGGCTTTGCGTCTGTGGACGAGTCTGCGCTTACGGGTGAGAGCGTTCCTGTGGAAAAGCAACTTGGGAATAAGGTTATAGGCGGAACGGTAAGCAAGACGGGATATTTCAAAATGCGTGCCGAGAAGATTGGCAAGGATACCGCACTTTCCGAGATAATAAGGCTTGTGGACGAGGCGACCGCATCTAAGGCGCCTATCGCAAGGCTTGCCGATAAGATAAGCGCGATCTTCGTTCCCGCGGTAATGAGTATAGCCTTTACTGCCGCCGCCTTGTGGCTCATAGCGGGTTACGGCTTTGAGTTTGCGCTCTCCATTGGCATTTCCGTACTTGTAATTTCCTGTCCGTGCGCCTTGGGGCTTGCGACACCTGCGGCTATAATGGTAGGCACAGGAAAGGGAGCAGAAAAGGGTATTTTGATCAAGAGCGCGGAAGCGCTTGAGCTTACAAGGAAAATAGACACCGTAGTCCTTGACAAAACGGGAACCGTTACCGAGGGCAAGCCGGTAGTTACGAATATAGTTTCATTAGATAATGATACGGAGCTTTTGCGCATTGCCGCTTCTGCCGAGGGACTTTCAGAGCATCCGCTTGCCTTGGCGATACTTGAAGAAGCTAAACGCAGGGGCGTTGAATTGTACGGAGTCGAGTCGTTCGAGCAAATAGCGGGCGGCGGTATTCGTGCAACCGTAAACGGCAAGACTTGTGTTGCGGGAAACCAAAGACTTATGCGCGAGTGCGGCATTGCGTCAAGTGAGCTTTTCGCAAAGGGCGAAGTCTTTGCAAACGAGGGAAAAACCCCCATATATTTTGCTTACGACCAAAATCCTTTCGGTGTAATTGCCGTGGCTGATAAGGTAAAGAAAAGCAGTAAGGATGCGGTAAGCGAGCTTCGGGAAATGGGCATTGACGTTATTATGCTCACGGGAGATAACGAAAAAACGGCGAGAGCGATCTCGGGAGAGGTCGGTATCGAAAGAGTTATTTCAAACGTATATCCTGCTGATAAGGAAAAGCAGATACGAGAGCTTATGGCGCAAGGTAAATGTGTTGCAATGGTAGGCGACGGAGTCAATGACGCACCTGCTTTGGCACGCGCTGACGTGGGAATTGCAATCGGCGCGGGAACGGATATCGCTATCGAATCTGCCAATATCGTATTGATGAGGAGTGATCTTTGCGACGTGCCGAGCGCGATACGGCTTGGCAGAGCAACCGTGCGCAATATAAAGCAAAATCTGTTTTGGGCATTTATCTATAACGTTATCGGTATTCCGATAGCGGCGGGAACTTTATATATACCGCTCTCACTTAAGCTTAGCCCTATGCTTGCGGCGCTTGCAATGAGTATGAGCTCGGTTTTTGTGGTTTCTAACGCGCTCAGACTAAGACTTTATAATCCAAATAAAAAACAAAGACGAAAGAGAGAAAAGAAAATGAAAAGAGCTATTACCGTTGAGGGAATGATGTGTCAGCATTGCGCTGCTCGTGTGAAAAACGCACTTTTGGCAGTTGAGGGAGTCAGCGAGGTTGTTATAGATCTTGATGCAAAGAAGGTAGAGGTTACTTTTGCGGGTGAACAAAACGATGCGGCTCTCAAGTCAGCTATTGAGGCTGCGGGATATACCGTCACCGCAATAAACTAAATAAAAGGGGCTGTTTTGTTAAGCGCTATTTGTAGGCTTAATAAAACAGCCCTTGTTTACGAAAAATTAATAACAAAAATTTGTAAACATACTTGAAAAAAAGCAAAATATCTGTTATAATATATTGGTGAATGATTTTGGATAAGATCCAAGATCGCAGGCTGTAAAATAAGGCCATACAAGCCGGGGAATTAGCGGAGCCCTGTACCTGAAATCCGCTACAGCAGGGGTGTATTCCTTTCTTGAGGACTTAGCAAAAGCGGTCTGAATCGTGCCTGCTGCGTTGAAGAGTGGGTCTTGCGCAATCAAGGGCTGTGAACCATGTCAGGTGGGGAACCAAGCAGCATTAAGCGGTTTACTTGATGTGCCGCGAGGACGCCTGCTCTGAGCAGGAGGTACGAAGCTCGCGCCTATGCGACGTTCGATTTTTAGGTGTATGGTCTTATTTTGCAGCTTGTTTTTTTACTATATTTAGTTTTTTGAAAGGAGATTTTATGCATCAGGCTTTATACAGAAAATGGCGTCCTCAAACATTTGACGACGTATGCGGACAGGAGCATATAACCTCCATTCTTAAATACGAAACTGAGCATAATAAATTCTCGCACGCATATCTGTTTTGCGGCTCGCGCGGTACGGGAAAAACTACCTGCGCAAAGATTTTGGCAAAGGCTCTTAACTGTGAAAATCCCGTAAACGGAAGCCCTTGTAACGAGTGCGCGTCCTGTAAAACGATCGACAGCGGAGCGACCACCGACGTCTTGGAGATGGATGCGGCGTCTAACAACGGCGTTGACAATATCCGAGATATTCGTGACGAGGTCGTGTACATGCCCACGTCACTCAAGTACAGAGTGTATATTGTCGACGAGGTCCACATGCTCAGCGGAAGCGCATTCAACGCGTTATTGAAGACGCTTGAGGAGCCACCGTCGCACGTCGTATTTATTCTTGCTACTACGGAGCTAAATAAGCTACCCTCAACCATAATTTCTCGCTGTCAGCGCTTTGATTTCAGAAGAATAGCAACGCCCGTGCTTATGGACAGGCTTTCCTATATTTCCGAAAAGGAAGGAATAGAGTACGAGAAGGACGCTTTGCGTATTATCGCGAAAATGGCGCAGGGCGGTATGCGTGACGCTATCAGCCTGCTTGAGCTGTGCGCAGGTACGCAGAATAAGGTTACCGTTTCTTCTGCTAACGAAACGCTTGGCTCGGGCGGAAGACAAAATATTGAAAATACTGTAAGAGCGATCGCAAAGGGGAACTTTGACGCTATATTCGCCTCAATTAACGAGGTGGTGGGCTCGTCAAAGGATATAGCGGTGTTCTGGCAGGAGCTTATCTCGTATTACAGAGATATGCTCGTTATGAAAACGACGTCCTCTGCGGACAAATATCTTGATCTTACCGAGGTCGAGAGCGAGCAGCTTAAGAGATCGTGCGAGCTTTTCACGAAGCAGACGCTTCTTTGGCATTGCCGTGTGCTTGACGAAACGCTGATCGCTATGCAAAAGGCAGGGAACGGAAAGAGAGTCGTTGCCGAAATGGCGCTTATAAAAATGAGCGACAGTATGCTTGACACATCTATGGATGCTGTTCTTTCCAGAATTTCAAAGCTTGAAAATGCGGTGGCTTCGGGGGTAATATTCAGCGCAGAAGCGCCTAGGGCGACGATCGTGGCAGAGCCCACGGATCCTGTAAAGGAAGATACAAAGGAAGAAGTCCCCAAGACTCAGCCGCAAGAAGAGGTATCCGCTGAAAGCACCTTGAAGGTGTTGCGGTCGTGGAACGAGATCGCCGAAAAGGCGGCGGCGGGGGATTATTCCGTATTGCCGTTTTTGAAGCTTGCAAGGGCGTTTATTGACGGAAACGGAAGAATATACGTAAGATTTCCGAATACCTTTGCAAAATCCATGGTTGAAAAATCAGAGGCGGCGAACGGTATCGTGGCGGCACTGTGTATTGAGCTTGGACGTCAGGTTTCACCTGCGGACGTAGAGCTCGGTATTCTTGAGGGCGACGAGGATGTAACCGAGCTTGATGATTTGAATTTTTAAATTTACGCTAAGGAGTAATTTATGAAGATATTAACTAAAATAGCGTTGTTAACTTTGGTTCTGTGCCAGCTGATTTGTTGCTTTACAGGATGTAATTTTTTAAGAGGCGGCGATGAAGAGACAACCGCTGAGACTGCCTTTGAGCTTACAAAGGAGAACTTGGCATCATACACAATAATAGTATCGAGCCAATCGAACGAGAACGTGGAATCGGTTGCATCATTTATCCAAAACATGATTTATCAAAAGCTTGGCGTAACTCTTGAGATAAAGACTGACGAGGCTGAGGTAACAGAGTACGAAATTCTCATAGGACTTACAAACAGGCCCGAGTCTGCGGAGATCCACGCTAAGGTAAAGAATGCTGATTACGGATATGCGCTTGTAGGAAAGAAGATAGTTATAGCGGGAAATACGGTCAAATCGGTAAAGGAGGCTTTGCTTATGTTTGAAGAAGACATTCTTGATAAGACTGATACACAGAGCGTTCTTATGGTGGCAGGCAGCGAAAAAATAGTCGAGGCAAAGGTGGAAGAAACCACCGAGGAAGAATATACAAAGAGCATACTTAACGGAGTAACCATAAACGCATTGGGCGACAGCTATTTTGACGGTGAGGGCCTTGACCAGGAAACAGAGGTTTGGCTTGGACTTTTGGCAAGTGAATACAAGCTCAGAATGAATAACTACGGCAAGGGCGGATCGACTGTAAGTAACTACGTAACCGATAAAAGGCCCATGTGCGTAAGATATGCCGATATGCCGAATAATAACGCAGATATAATTCTGCTTGAGGGCGGCAGAAACGATTTCAATAAGAAAGTTCCGATAGGAACGACGGACAGCAGAAATACCAAGACCTTCTCCGGTGCGCTTAACGTTATCATAGACGGACTTAAGGAAAAGTACCCCAACGCCATGATAGTATGTATATCGAACTGGAATTTCCCCGGCACGTCGGATATTGGACTCAGATATACGGATTACGCTGGTGCTATGGAGAACGTAGCGGAGGCGCAGGGAGTTTATTTCATTAAAGCCTGTGATCCCAATGTATCGGGAATCAATATGAACAGTGAGGTGTTCAGAACTGCGTATTGCATAAAGTCGAGTGACATCAGTCACCTCAACAAAAAGGGAATGAAGATCGCATTCGAGCATTTTGCACCGATACTTGAGGAATACTATACCGACTTTCTCAGCAAGAAGAATTAAAGGAGAACTAAAATGAGAGCAAATATACCGAGAGGAATGGGCGGCGGCCCCCAGAACATGAACGCAATGATAAAGCAGGCTCAGAAGATGCAGGAGGATATGGCGGCACTTCAGGAGGAGCTTGATAACCGTGAATACGATATCTCCGCAGGCGGCGGAGTTGTCGGAGTCAAGATCAACGGCAAAAAGGAGATCCTTTCTATCGATATAAAGCCCGAGATAGTCGATCCCGACGATATCGAAACCCTTTCCGATATTCTCGTAGCGGCAGTTAACGAGGCTATAAAGAGAGTCGAGGATACCAACAGCGCTGAAATGTCAAAGATTACGGGTAGCGTAGGCTTCCCCGGAATGTTTTAATCTATGACCGATTATATTGAATCACTTCAGGTGCTTGCCGAGCAATTTGCGCGCCTTAAGGGTGTGGGAAGAAAGTCGGCTATGCGAATGGCTTTTTCGGTGCTTGAGCTTGACGAGGAGTCGGCGCGCGCGTTTGCCGATGCTATTATTGATGCGAAGACGAGTATACATAAATGCCCCGTGTGCGGCAATCTTACGGATAAGGACGTTTGCTACGTATGCTCCGATCTTTCGAGAGACACGAGCGTGATATGCGTCGTCGAGGACGTTAAGGCGCTTATGTCTATCGAAAAGGTAAGAGAGTATAAGGGAGTATATCACGTGCTTCACGGAGCTATCTCTCCCGTAAATGGAATTACGCCTGATAAGCTTACGATAAAGGAGCTTATGGAACGCGTCGGTGAGAACGACGTAAAAGAGGTTATAGTTGCGACGAACCCCACTCAGGACGGCGAGGTCACGGCTATGTATATCTCAAAATATTTAAAGCCCCTCGGTGTTAAGGTTACAAGACTTGCTTACGGTATTCCCGTTGGCTCGGACCTTGAATATGCCGATGAGGTCACGCTTGGCAGAGCGATCGCGGGAAGACGCGACGTTTGAATTTTATTATAAAACCCTGTGCCTGTCACAGGGTTTTATATTTTTCTTTTTTTGCATATATTGTGTTAAACAATAAATAATGGAGGCAATATATGAAAAAGGGAATTATCAAAATTATAGCGTTGATCGTAGCGCTGTCGTGCGTGATCGTTCCGTGTACGCTCTGTGCGAGCGCGGAGAACACCTCTTATCCAAATTTTGAGCTTGACTGTAAATCTGCGGTTCTTATGGAAGCTTCAACGGGAAAGATCTTGTACGCCAAAAACGAAAACGAGGCGTTGCCGCCCGCATCCGTTACAAAGGTCATGACGCTTCTTTTGGTTATGGAAGCAATAAATGACGGAAAGCTTAAATATACGGATATGCTAAGCGCAAGCGAGCATGCATGCTCCATGGGTGGCTCGCAGATATTTCTTGAGGTCGGGGAGCAAATGTCTGTAGAGGATCTTTTGAAAAGCGTTATAATCGCGTCAGCCAACGACGCGGCTGTGGTTCTTGCCGAGGCAGTCGCGGGAACAGAGGAGGCATTCGTCGAGATGATGAACGCTCGTGCGCGTGAGCTCGGAATGGAAAATACTACGTTTGAGAACACGAACGGACTTGACGATACCACGGAAAATCATTTGACGTCAGCTATGGATATCGCGATAATGTCACGTGAGCTTATAAAATATCCGAAGATAACCGAATACAGCCGAATATGGATGGACACGGTACGAGACGGAGCATTCGGACTTACGAATACCAATAGACTAATACGCTTTTACGAGGGCGCGACAGGGCTCAAAACGGGATCTACTAGCAAGGCGGGATTTTGTATCACTGCAACCGCGGAGCGGGACGGAATGACTCTTATTGCCGTTATTATGGGCTCGTCGGGCAGAGACGCGAGAAACAGCGCTGCCGTTGCACTTCTGAATTACGGATTTTCAAATTTTACGGTTTTCAGGAGTCAGCCCGAGGAGCATAGGATATCGGTAAGCGGAGGGAGAAATGATTTTTGCCGTGCTGTTGAGGAGGAATTTGTGTGTGTGATAAATAAAAAGCATGCCGATAAGGTCGAAAAGAGCGTAGAGCTTGATGACGTACTAAAAGCACCTCTTGCAAAGGGAAGTCAGATAGGAACGGTGACGTACAAGGTGAGTGGAGAGACACTCGGGAGCGCGAAAATAATAACCGTCGAGAACGTAGAGACTATAAGATTTTCGGATATTTTGATCCGCCTCTTTGCAAGGATCTGCATGTGTTGAAGAATTTTTGCGAAAATCCCCCAAATTATATATAAAAAAACAAATTGTTACAAAAATATCACACTTTATTATAGGAATATTATAGAATAAAAGATAAAAGTGTTATATAATAATCCATAATAAATTACTCTGGGGGAAATTATGACACTCAAATTAAATGACAAGTATATAAGACCTTTTATAAATGAAAGCGATCTTAAGGCAATTCAAGGCGAAATTAACGAAGCACATGCAAAGCTTCCCGCAAAGACGGGTGAGGGTAGCGACTTTCTTGGTTGGATAACTCTTCCCGATGATTACGACAAGGATGAGTTCGTAAGAATAGAGGCTGCTGCAAAGAAGATTCAGAAGTCCTGCGACGTATTTATAGTAATAGGAATCGGCGGCTCTTACCTCGGAGCAAGAGCGGTCATCGAATTTCTTAAATCTCCTATGTATAATAGCGTTAAAAAGGACACTCCCGATATATATTTCTCGGGCTGCAATATAAGCGCGCAGGCTATGAACGAGCTTCTCCAGATTTGCGAGGGCAAGGACGTTTGCATTAACGTTATCTCAAAGTCGGGAACGACCACCGAGCCCGCGGTCGCATTCCGTATATTCCGTGAGCTTCTTGAAAGAAAGTACGGCAAGGACGGAGCAAGGGAGAGAATCTTCGTAACCACCGATAAGGAAAAGGGAACGCTTAAGAAGTTCTCCGACGAGTCGGGCTACGAGACCTTCGTGGTTCCGGACGACGTTGGCGGACGCTTCTCAGTCCTCACCGCAGTAGGACTTCTTCCTATCGCCGTTGCGGGAATTGATATCGGCATGCTTATGAAGGGCGCATCTGACGCTGCAAATCAGTATACCGCAACTGCAGATATTGATGAGAGCGATTGCATGAAGTACGTTGCATACCGTAACCTTATGTACCGTGGTGGCAAGGCTACTGAAATAATGGTAAGCTACGAGCCCTATGCGGCTATGTTTAACGAATGGTGGAAGCAGCTTTACGGCGAGAGCGAGGGTAAGGATAACAAGGGACTTTTCCCAGGTTCCGTTATTTTCTCGACAGATCTGCACTCTCTCGGTCAGTTCATTCAGGACGGTACGCGCAATCTCTTTGAAACGGTAGTATCCGTTGTAAACGAGGAGGAGAAGCGCGCAATTCCTTACGACGAGGCAAACGTAGACGGTCTTAACTTCCTTGCCGGCGTTGACCTTAACGAGGTTAACAAGATGGCAATGAAGGGAACTATTCTCGCGCACGTTGACGGCGGAGCTCCCAATATGCTCATCGAGCTTGAGGACAGAAGCGCGTACTCTATGGGACATCTCATCTACTTCTTTGAGTTCGCTTGCGGTGTTTCCGGCTACGTTCTCGGTGTAAATCCCTTTAACCAGCCCGGCGTCGAGGCATACAAGAAGAACATGTTTGCTCTGCTTGGAAAGCCCGGCTACGAGGCACAGAAAAAAGAATTGGAAGAAAGATTAAAATAATTGAGTTTTTTTGAAATTTGCTATTGCAAAATTTACAATTTTGAGTTATAATATAAGTGAGCAGTACGTCTGCAATAATTTTTACGGAGGTCCGGAATGTTAAAATTGATCATCGGTGTAAAAGGCACTGGAAAAACCAAAAATCTCATCAACTTGGTAAATGCCGCAGTTGAAAATTCTCATGGTGACGTTGTTTGTATTGAAAAGGGTACGAAGCTTCGTTATGATGTGAAGTATAAAGCAAGACTTATTGACGTTGTGGAGTATTTTGTTTGTGACGCACAGTCGCTCTACGGCTTTGTTGCAGGTATTCTTGCAAGCAACCATGACGTAACGGATCTGTTCATTGATTCCGCACTTAAGATATGCAATAACGATATGGCTTCTTTTGATAAGTTCGTAGAGGAGATCAACGCTCTCTCTGCAAAGCTTAACGTAAAGATCACCATCACGTCTTCCATTCCCACCGAGGAAGCAAGCGAGACTGTTAAGAAGTATCTTTAATTGTTGAATACTTAAATAATTTAAACTAATAAGCCTTCGGCGATCTTGCGCCGAAGGCTTTATTAAAATCTTTATGCAATTTTGGAGGGGGGAAATGGTACTGATAATCGCAGAGAAGCCGAGTCTTGGCAGAAACATTGCCGCAGGACTTGGTGAGTTTAAGCGCCGAGATGGGTATCTTGAGGGTAACGACTGCCTTATCAGCTGGGCATTCGGACACCTCTTTTCTCTTGCTGATATTGAATACTATAATCCAAGACCGGAGGGACAGAGCTTCTGGACAATGGAGAATTTGCCTTGCTTACCTGATACTTTCAAATATGAGTTGCGAAAGGATAAGGACAAGCAGCCAGACAGCGGTATTTTAAAGCAGTTTAAAATTATCGAGACACTTTGCAACAGAGATGACGTTGATACTATCGTGAATGCGGGAGACGCAGACCGCGAGGGAGAGATCATTGTCCGCAACTGTATAAATTACGCACTCAGATCTCCAAAAAGGATAAAAAGACTTTGGCTTCCCGATCAGACTCCCGAGACGGTTGCCGCCGCGTTTGCCGATATGAAGGACGACGGAGACTACGACAGCCTTGCAAACGAGGGGTATGCCAGAACGTATATAGATTGGCTTTACGGCGTAAATCTTACGCGCTACGCGACACTTCGTACGGGAACGCTGCTTCGTGTAGGTAGAGTTATCGTTCCTATTGTGCGCGCGATATACGACCGCGATATGGCAATAAAAAACTTCGTGCCCGAAAAATATTATTCTATTTCAAGTAAGGAAGAAACTAACGGAGAGGTCGTGGAGCTTAACAGCAAGCTTCGCTTTGACGGCAATAAATTCAGCGCGGCAGAGCAGAAATGCAGAGAATATAATGCACAGCAAGCGATTGTAACCTCGCTCAAGCGCAAAAAGGACACGCTCTCATGCGGTAAGCTGTATTCACTCTCAAAGCTTCAGAACGTGCTTGGAAAGAAGTATAAGATGTCTATGGCCGAGAGCCTTGAGATCGTGCAGAAGCTTTACGAAGAGGGCTTTTTGACCTATCCGCGTACTAATTCCGAGTATCTTGCCACCGCAGAGAAATCTAAGGTCAGAAAGATACTTGACAACTGCGTAAAGCTCGGTTATCCCGTTACCTTTAAGGATAAGAAAACTATATTTGACGACTCAAAAATAGAATCTCACTCCGCAATAACACCTACTTATAAAATCCCCGACAAAAACAGACTTTCCGAAGCTGAAAGACAGGTCTATTCTACCGTGTTCCGCCGTTTTATTGCAGTTTTCTGCGCTGAGGATTGCATTGTCGAAAAGGTTGAGATGACGGTAAGCGTTGGTGAGCTTGAGGATTTCTTGCTTAAAGGCTTGTCGATCAAGGAAAAGGGTTGGATGAAATATGACGATTCAACCCAAAAGGATAAGATATTGCCCGACCTCAAAAAGGGCGACGTTGTAAACATCTGTTTTAAGCCGTGCGAGAAGGAGACGTCTCCTCCAAAGCACTATACTATCGAAACGCTCAATAATTATCTGAAAAATCCTTTCAGAGAGGAAAAGAACGCAATAGACGATAGCATGGGAGCGGACGACAGAGAGGAATATCGCGCTATGCTTGACGGTGTGGAGCTTGGCACAGAGGCAACACGTACGGGAATTATTGATAACGCAAGAAAAAGTAATTACATTCAGCTCAAAAAGGACGTATATACCATTCTTCCCGATGGAATATATATGATAGAGTCCCTTGACAGACTGAATATAAATATGGATAAGTTCAAGACCTCGGAAATGGGTAAGGCGTTAAAGCGAGTTTATAAAAACGAAATGGCAGTCGATGATACCGTTACGCTTGCCAAGGACGAGATAAGGGGATACTTTTCTACTGAACAAAAGCCCCCCGAAACGGATACTGATATCGGATTTTACGGTGACGTTATAGGCAAGTGTCCTCTTTGCGGAAGCGACGTTAAAAGAGGAAAATTTGCTTACGGTTGCGCGGGATATAAAAATGGGTGTAAGCTGACGATCTGGACGTCTCTTTGCGGCAGAGTTATTTCCGTCTCGAATGCAAGACTGTTGCTTGAGAGCGGTCGCTCATCTAAAATTCAGGGCTTTGTGTCCAAAAAGGGCAACACCTTTGACGCATATCTTAAAATGGTTGACGGCAAGTGCGTATTTGATTTTGACGATGCACCTGCTATGCAGTGATATAAAAGGAGAAAAATATGAAAAAGAGTACGAGAATAATTATCGCAAGTATAATTACGTTTATATTTGCGGCAGTAGGATTTTACGTTGTATTGCCCGCTATAAACGTATTTAATCAAGAGCTTTGGATGTATATAATAGCGGCTGCCGTTATATGGAGCGCGATCTACGTTGCACTTGGATTAAAGGATGCCAAGAGAGCAGGTATCAAGGAGTCTTTAAAGGGGGCAAAGATCGTTGCTGTGGTTATAGCTATACCGGTCGTGGTCCTGATCGTAGGAAATATAATTTCCTCAACATTCTTTAATGCAGAGAAGTATTCGAATATAATAACCGTAAACGAGGCTGTTTTCGAGGAGGATATGCCCGAATCGGGACTTGTTACGAATATAGCTCTCATGGATTCGGCTTCGGCGGAAATGTACGGTAAGCGTGCAATGGGAAATCTTGCTGACGTTGTGTCGCAGTATCAGATCGGTGCTACCTACGTTCAGATAAACTATAAGGGCGCGCCCCAAAAGATAGTAAACCTTGAGTACGTTGATTTCTTTAAGTGGGCGAACAACAGAGAAAACGGAATTCCCGGAATGGTCATGGTCGATCCTGTAAACAGCTCTGCGGAATACGTCGAGCTGTCAACTCCTATGAAGTACGTCGAAAGCGCGTACTTTGGCGAGGATCTTCACAGAAAGCTTCGCTTCTCATATCCTACGAAGATCTTCGGAAATATTTCCTTTGAGATCGACGACGCGGGAAATCCTTATTATATCGTCGCTTGTATGACTCCCCGTGTGGGGATCTTCGGCGCGTATGACGTAAACGAGGTCATTATTTTTAACCCCTGTGACGGCACTTCAGAGCTTTATGCGCTTTCCGAAGTACCTACTTGGGTAGATAACGTATTTACGGGAACGCTTGCTTCTCAAAAGTACGATTGGCACGGAACGCTTGCAAACGGATTTTGGAACAGTATTATAGGTAATAAGGACTGCAAGGTTACGACGGACGATTTCGGTTATATCGTAATCGAGGATGACGTTTGGTTCTTTACGGGAGTTACTTCTGTAAGCAACGACGAAAGTAACATCGGATTTATAATAAGTAACGCGCGCACGGGTGAGTATAAGTTTTACTCCGTAATCGGAGCAGAGGAATATTCGGCTATGAATGCGGCGGAGGGCGCAGTTCAGGAAAAGGGCTACGTTGCATCATTCCCGTCCTTGATTAACGCATCAGGTGAGGCTACCTATATTATGGTGCTTAAGGATAAGGGCGGACTTGTCAAGCTGTATGCGCTTGTAAACGTTGAAAATTACAGCATCGTTGCTACGGGCACAACTCAGGCAGAAGCAAAGGAAGCTTATATAAAGCTTTTAAAGGACGAGGGAATAATTGATAACGATGTCCAGATCCCCGACAGTACTCCCGAGATTTCCATAGAAACTAAGGAAAAATCCGTTACCGTAAGTCAGATCAGATTCTTGACTCTTGGCGGCGAGAGCTATATTTACCTTAAGGATGCGGATGGCGTATTTTATAAGCTGGCTGTTGCCGACGACGAGGGCGTTCTCCTTATAGACGAGGGAAGTAAGCTTGATATAAAGTACACCGATAGTTATACTAATGAAAGTATAAAGAATATCGTAAGCTGGACTTTTGGTGAGGTAGCATCATGAATATAAACAAAATTCTTTCTATGGTTGATCACACGCTTTTGTTGCAGACCCCAACAGAGGCTCAGATAAAGGAAATATGTGACGATGCCGTGGAATACGGTGTTGCCTCTGTTTGTATACCGCCGTCTTACGTGCGCTTTGCCAAGGAATATCTTTGCGGTAAGGTTGCGGTCTGTACCGTAATAGGCTTCCCGAACGGATATAACACAACGGCTGTAAAGTGTGCAGAAGCAAAGGCGGCAATAGAGGACGGCGCCGATGAGATAGATATGGTTATCAATCTTACCGACGTCAAAAACGGATATTACGAGCGTGTGTGCGACGAAATTAAGCAGATAAAGGAAGTATGCAAAGATAAGATTTTAAAGGTCATTATCGAAACCTGTCTGCTTACAGAGGCCGAGAAGATAAAAATGTGTGAGAAAGTCACAGAGTCGGGCGCGGACTTTATAAAGACTTCAACCGGATTTGCAGGTGGCGGTGCAACGTTTGCTGATATTGTGCTTTTCGCAAAGCACATTGGTAGCGATGTGAAAATTAAAGCCGCAGGCGGTATTAAGTCGTTTGAGGATGCCGAGAGATTTATCGAGCTTGGCGCGTCAAGGCTTGGTACAAGTCGGCTTGTGTCGATCATGAAAAACGAAAAAACGAGATCCGAATATTAAAAAACGCTTCCGTCAACCTTTTTGGTTGACGGAAGCGTGTTTTATTTGTGATAAAGCTTTTTGGTTGCGTATATCGGCTCACTTGTGAGATCGATACCAAGCTTTTTGTATATAGTTTTATCAACGTTTGAAAGCATTACGCTGATGTGTGCCTGACAGCCGCGGAGCTTAGGAAGCTGCTCCATAGCCATTGCCGCAACGGGATTGGTGGTCGCGGATATAGCAAGCGCGATAAGGACCTCGTCGGAGTGTAGACGCGGATTGTTGTTGCCAAGATTTTCAACCTTAAGCTTCTGCAAGGGCTCCATGAGAACGGCAGGGAGCAGGAGAATAGACTCGTCAATTCCTCCAAGACTCTTAAGAGCGTTCAAAAGCGCTGCAGCAGATGCGCCCATGAGCTTTGAGGTCTTACCAGTAACGATCGTGCCGTCACCAAGCTCAATTGCCGCCGCAGGCTCGCCCGTAAGCTCTGCCTTATCTAGCGCCGCCTTAACGACACGGCGGAAGGATACGTCAACGCCGACCTTGCTCATTATAAGCTCGCTCTTGTAAACCTCCTCGGCGTCTGCAATGCCGTTTCTCTTACGGCAGAGCGTGTCGTAATATCTGCGAACGATCTCCATTTTGGAGGCGTCGCAAACCGCCTTGTCGTCGAAAATGCAGTAGCCTGCCATGTTTACGCCCATGTCGGTGGGAGATTTATAGGTGCACTCGCCGTAGATCTGTCTGAAGATAGCCTGCAAAACAGGGAATATTTCAATGTCTCGGTTGTAGTTTACCGCCGTGGTTCCCGTCGCTTCGAGGTGGATCGGGTCTATCATATTAACGTCGCTGAGGTCAACAGTTGCCGCCTCATATGCCATGTTGACGGGGTGGGTAAGCGGTAGGTTCCAGATAGGGAAGGTTTCAAACTTTGCATATCCTGCCTTGATTCCTAGCTTGTGGTCGTGGTAAAGCTGTGACATGCACGTAGCCATTTTTCCGCTTCCGGGACCGGGGGCGGTAACTACCACAAGGGGCTTTGTGGTTTCAATATACTCATTCTTTCCATATCCCTCGTCGCTGACGATCTTTCTTACGTTTGTGGGATAGCCGTCAATAGGATAGTGCTTGTATACCTTCACACCGAGATTTTCAAGGCGCTTGATAAATGCGTCAGCCGCAGGCTGATTGGAATACTGCGTTATTACGACACCGCCGACGTACATGCCGATCCCAGTAAATGCGTCAATAAGGCGTAGAGTATCCATATCATAGGTAATACCGAGGTCGCCGCGCATCTTGTTCTGCTCAATTGAGGTAGCGGAAACAACGATTATCATTTCAGCATCATTCTTCATATTTAAGAGCATTTTGATCTTGCTGTCGGGGCAAAATCCGGGAAGAACTCTTGCTGCATGGAAATCGTCAAAAAGCTTTCCGCCGAATTCAAGATACAGCTTGCCGCCAAAGCTTGAGATCCTCTCAAGGATCTTTTGCGATTGCAGCTCTATATATTTGTCGTTGTCAAAACCGATATTAGCCATTTGAAAACCTCACGAATATATTTTAAATATGCTTACTCTATATATTCTAATACATTTTTCGATTTTTTTCAAGGGATATTTATAAATAATTTTTTTAATTTGTAAACATTTTGGGAATTTGGGGAATTTCCCGAAAAAAGCATTGTCAAAAAGTGTGATCTTGCATAATATGGTAGAGAAGAGCTATTGCTCAAACATAATTACAGGAGGATAACGATATGTCTGAAAACAGATTCCCATGCTCGTGTACGGATAAAGCGCCCCAGAAGTCGGAAACTGTGTGTATAGATACCAATCGCGTGCTTGATTCCTGCCGTGATAGGGATTGTTTCGAGGATGTAAAGGTATTGCTCACAAGCTTCGGAAACGATATTCTTGAGCATACGACAAATATTCGCGCAAAGAGCGCAAAAATTTCTTGGACACAGATACTCATAGACCCGATAAAATTCAACAGAGGCTTTTATTCGGTAACGATAAAGTTTTACGTAAGCATCTGCTTTGAAGCTTGCCTTTGCGGCGGAAGAAGTCAGGAATTTGACGGAATTGCTGTGCTTGAAAAGAAGGTTATACTTTACGGAAGCGAGAGCAACGTAAGTGTTTTCAAGAGTCAGAATGATTGCAACGATTTCTGCTCTACACCTGATCCCTGCTATTCCGCTAAAAACGTACCCACCGCTATCGTAGAAGCGGTAGATCCAATAATTCTCAACGTCAAGGTTAGAGAGCCTGAAGATACGTGTTGCTGCTGCTGTTGCTGCTGCGGCGATATCCCACAGGGTATCATGAACTCCATGAACGACCAGTTGAGTGACAGCAAGGGACGCTTCCTTACGGTTTCTCTCGGTATTTTCTCGGTAGTAAGACTCGTAAGACCCGCTCAATATCTCGTACACGCTACCGAATACTGCGTTCCTGATAAGGTGTGTGTATCGACCGAGGATGATAATCCTTGCTCCGTTTTCAGAAGCATGGCGTTTCCGACAGCAGAATTTTGCCCTCCCGATTTCACACCGCCCGAGGGAAATAAGCACGGAAGATGCGGTTGCGGTAATTAAGCTTTAACACAAAAAACGGCAGAATTTTCTGCCGTTTTTTATATTAGAATAATTCAACTGATTTACGCAGGAATGATTGGGTAAGTGCCGACTTAGGATTCTCAAATACCTCATCGGGAGTTCCACATTCCTCAATAACTCCGTTTGCCATGAAGATCACTTTGTCGGAAACACTCTTGGCAAATTCCATTTCGTGAGTAACGACTATCATAGTACAGTCGTGATTTTTCAAGTCCTTAATGACTCGAAGCACTTCTCCCGTAAGCTCGGGGTCAAGCGCCGACGTAGGCTCGTCAAAGCAGAGAATATCGGGAGAGAGCGCAAGTGCTCTTGCAATCGCAACACGCTGCTGCTGACCGCCCGAAAGCTCACAAGGATATGCACTTGCTTTTTCAGTCAGGTCGACCTTGGCAAGTAGTTCATACGCGTCTTCGGTGATTTTAGCAATTCTTTTTTTCTTTTCTTCCTTGGATAGCTTCTCGTCCTTCAAACGAAGAATGGGTGCAAGTGTTATATTGTCCAATACGTTGTACTGAGGGAAAAGATTAAAGGACTGAAATACAAGACCGAAATGCAGACGCTTATTGCGTATTTCTTTGTCGCTCGACTTGCTCTTTTTCGATGCGTCGAAAATAGTCTCACCGTTTATTGAGATCGTTCCAAAGTCGGGAACCTCCAAAAAGTTAAGACAACGCAATAGGGTAGTCTTTCCGCTGCCGGACGAGCCGATGATAGAAAGAACGTCTCCTTTTTCGAGAGAAAAATCAATGCCTCTAAGGACCTCGGTCTTTCCAAAATTTTTCTTGATATTTGAAACTTCAAGTAAAGCCATATATGCCACCTTAAGATTTAAAATAACTTAGTTTTTTCTCAAAGTAATTAAAGAGAAGCGTAAGCGCTCCGACAAAAAGAAGATAAAACACTCCGCTGTAAAATAGCGGCCATATAAGTCCGCCTCCGACTATCTCGTTAGGACCGAGCAGTATGTAAGACTTATCTATTATCTCGATAACGCCTATAACACGTGCAAGAGCTGTATCCTTAACGAGCGTAATTATCTCGTTTGACATAGGAGGCAAAATTCGCTTAATTACCTGCTTGAGAACTACCTTGAAGAAGATTTGAGTGCGCGACATGCCAAGGACCTGTCCTGCCTCATACTGTCCTCTGGAAATGCTCTCAATACCGCCGCGGTATATTTCACTGAAATAGCACGCATAGTTTATTGCAAATGCAATAAGAGCGGCAGTGAAACGGCCTGAAACATTAAAAGAGAACAGAGTAAAGCTCGGTATAGAAACGCCAAAGAGCATTCCGGGACCGAACCATATTATAAACAACTGAAGCATAAGGGGGATACCGCGTACTATCCACACGATGGTTTTCATTACGTAACGGACGGGCTTAAACTTGGTCATAGTGCCCAAGGATATAAGAAGTCCGAGCGGTAGTGAGAAAATAAGAGTCAGTGCAAACAGCGCGCAGGTCGTACCAAATCCTTCAAGGAGAAATTGTGTGACCTTTAAAAATTCCATAACGGTTATCCTTACTTGAAAAATATCTATTCAGCATTATTGCACTCTGCGGGGCAGAGTGCAATAATGTGATTTAATTGACTTACTAATTACTTAAGATCGGTGATTACGTAGTTCTCAAGACCGTACTTCTTAGCAAGCTCCATCATCGTGCCGTCCTCAGCAAGCTCCTTGAGCGCGCCGTTTACCTTTGCGGTAAGGTCGCTGCCCTTCTTGAAGCCGATAGAGTAAACCTCAGATTCGATCTCGATATCTTCAACGATAGCGAGGTTAGCGTAGCTTCCGCTGCCAACCATTGCCTTAGCCATGGTCTTGTCGATAACGATAAAGTCAACGGTTCCTGCGATAAGCTCCATCATAGCGGCTGCCTGAGAATCCTTACCAAAGTAGTTGGTATCGGTGTTCTCTATGTAGTCTTTAGCACCGCCTTCACCTGCAGAGCCCTTTTCAGCAGCGCCCTTCTTATTAGCGAGAGCAGCGGCGGAGTTGAGAGCTGCAAGATCCTTAGACTGAACTACTACACACTGCTCGTTGTTCATGTATGCGTAAGAGAAGTCAACCTTGTCGCTTCTCTGAACACCGTCGTCATCAGCACAGTTAGAGGTAAATCCGTTCCAGATGCAGTTGATGGTTCCTGCCTCGAGTTCGAGGTACTTGTTGGACCATTCGATCTTCTGGAATTCGATCTCCATACCAAGCTTATCTGCAACAGCCTTTGCAAGCTCTGTGTCAAAGCCAACAAGCTCGTTGTTTTCGTCAAGATAATTCATCGGCTCATAAATGGTATAGCCAACGATCAGCTTATTGTCGTTCTTCTGGCAGGAAGTTGTTGCCAAAAGGCAAACGCTGCACAGTATAAGTGCAAGCACAAGGGATACTACTTTTTTCATAAAATTGTCCTCCGTATCGCAAAGCGATTATGATTTTAATGCTTTACCTTGGTAAAGCGCTATAATATGATAACATACTTCTTGCGTTTTGTCAAGCCTTTTTACTAACTTTATAAAAAATATTTGTCGAAATTTTCTTTATTGAAATATCTTAATATTTACATTTTATACATTGAATTTTTGAAAGAAGTAATATATAATGGATCTGTATAAATTTAAGGAGGTCTACTATGGATTACAGAGAAACATACAAGCTTTGGTTGGAAAGTGCTGATATTGACGCGGCTACCAGAAAAGAACTCGAGGAAATGGCAGACAACGATGAAGAGATCAAGGAAAGATTTTTCCGTGAGATTGAATTCGGTACTGCGGGACTCAGAGGAGTTCTTGGTGCTGGAATTAACAGAATGAATAAATATCTTGTAAGAAAAACGACTCAAGGCTACGCAGAGTATATTAAAGGTGTTGGTGCAGATGCTTGCCAAAGAGGTATAGTTATTGCTCATGATAACAGACGTTTTAGTGTTGAGTTCTGTAAGGAAACGGCTGGTGTTTTTGCAGCAAACGGAATCAAGGCATACATTTTTGATTCTCTTCGTCCGACTCCTGAGCTTTCTTTTGCCGTAAGAGAGCTTGGCGCTTTTGGCGGTGTTATGATAACGGCATCTCACAATCCTCCCGAATATAATGGATACAAGCTTTATGACGAGAGAGGCTGTCAGCTTATTCCTGAGATTAACGATTTGGTAGTTGCCGAAATAGCAAAGATAGAAGATCCGTTGACCGTTAAAGCCCTCACCGTTGAAGAGGCTGGAGATCTTATAACTGTACTCGGAGAGGACGTTGACGAGGCTTACTACAAGGCGGTTATGGGAATAAGCATATGCCCCGACCTCAAGAAGAATATAAAGATAGTTTACTCTCCTCAGCACGGTACGGGTAATATTCCTGTAAGAACGGTGCTTGACAGACTCGGATACAACGTAATTCCCGTAGTCGAGCAGTGTGATCCCGATACCGAGTTCAGTAACACGAAGAATCCCAACCCCGAAACTGACGGTGCTTACGAGCTTGCATTCGAGTATGCGAGAAAGCATGATGCGGATATAGTCATAACCACCGACCCCGACTGCGACAGACTTGGCGTTGCGGTAAAGAAAAACGGCGACTACGCACGCGTGACGGGTAACCAGTCCGCGGCTGTTTTGCAGGAATACATTCTTTCGCGCAGAGCGAAGAATGGAACTATCCCGAAGAACGGAGTAATGTTCAATACGGTCGTTACGTCAGACCTTGGCGACAGAGTTTGCGCAAAGTACGGAGTTGTAACAGAGAAAACGCTTACCGGATTTAAGTTTATCGGCGATAAGATATATAAGCATGAGCTTGCGGGAGACAAGGAATTTGTGTTCGGTTATGAGGAAAGCTACGGTTGCCTTGTTGCAGACTTCGTTCGCGATAAGGACGCCGTTCAGGCATCTCTTATGCTTTGCGAGGCGGCTGCATTCTATGCGACAGAGGGTAAGACCTTGTTCGACGTTCTTGACGAGCTGTATGCAGAGCACGGTTACTTCCTCGATGCTCTTGATAACTTTATGTTCAAGGGAATTGACGGAACAGAGAAGATGTCCGCACTTATGGAAAATCTTCGCAATAATGCTCCCAAGTCCGTAAACGGAATTGACGTAGTTAAGATCGAGGATTTCCTTTCTGAAGAAATGATAAATCTGGGATTCACACCCTCTAACGTTCTTAAATTTACCCTTGCCGACGGAAGCTGGGTTGCGGTTCGTCCGAGCGGAACCGAGCCTAAGTGTAAGTTCTATTTCAGCATAGTTGCCGAGAATGAGGCCGAGGCAAAGAAAAAGCTTCCTTACGTAAGAGAAGCATTTGAGGTTTATTGCAACTAATATTTGTAACTTATAAAAACACCGACTGTCATACGCGTCGGGTTCTAAAGGACAGTTTTGAGAATTAAAAAGAATATGTCAACTACCGATAGAAAAAGAAGACAGAGGGTATCAAATATCCTCTGTCATTTTTCTTGACAAGCACTGCGTTTGTAGACACAAATACTTCTATGTAGACTAATTCACAAATTTATGATATAATTATAAAAAAAGTTCCAACCTTTTTCAAAATCCGTGTCTATATGGGTGAAAGCTTTCAACGAGGTACAAACAAGTGAACAGACAAGATGCCGAAAAAATTATAACTGAATATCTCAAGCCCATATTCGGCTTTGCGTTGAAGCGGTGCAAAAACGCACACGATGCGGAGGATCTATCGCAGGATATCGTGTTAAAGGCGTTCCTCGCGCTCTTGATCAAAGACGATATTGGTGACATCAGCAAATTTATTTGGACGATTGCGCATAATGCGCTCAGCAATTACTATAGAGATGCCTCCAAAAGCGTGATAGGCGTGTCAATTGATGAGGTGGCGGAGCTCATTGCAGATCCCGACTCTATTTTTGATGACGACGACAACGCTGATACTATCCGCAGATTGCAGAGTGAAATAGCATATCTTTCCAAGCTACAACGCAAGATCGTAATTGCATACTATTTTGAAAATCGCAAGCAAGCCGATATTGCTAAAGATTTGAATATTCCTCTCGGCACGGTCAAGTGGCACTTGTTTGAAGCAAAAAAAGAATTGAAACGAGGTATGGATACTATGAGAAAAACAAGTGAATTGAAATTTAATCCAATCAAATTCCACTCATATGGTATTAATGGTACTGTAGGAACAAAAAGCAAAGACGAATTTTTTCGTTCAACGTTGTCGCAGAATATCTGTTATTGCGTTCGAAATGAGTACAAGACAATTAATGAAATTGCTGATGATCTTGGTGTCTCTCCCGTATATGTTGAAACCGAGGTAGACTTTCTTGAAGAATACGGCTTTTTGAAGGAGCAAAATGGTAAGTACATTGTCAATTTCATCATCAGTGAGCCGACAGCTGAACTCCTTACCATGCAGGACTCAATGTATAAAAAAGCCGCAGACCTATATGTTAACGAGCTTTACGATGAATTGATTGCTTCCGGTCTTATCGACCATACGGATATTTGGTGTGGACAAACGGATAAACCAATCACACTGACGGAATGTCATCGTGGAGATAAAAATTTTATTTTATGGGCTTTGATTCCTTATATCACGGCAGAATCAGGCGAAAAACTGGTGCAAGATAGAATTTCTTTCGAAGAAGTTGCTACTATTCGCCCGGATGGTGCACATAATATTGCTCACGCTTCAGTTGTTTCAGATAATATGGTTTTACCCGAAGACTATGTGTATATGAGAAATTGGTGTGGACCATTCAGATATTCAAATAAAAAATATTCTTTAGGGCACACGCTGTTTTGGCAGCTTGATACCGAGTGGTCTGGAAGACGAATGAGTGTTGGAAAAGAAGATTATGAAAGAATTGAGCGCGTGCTTTCTCTTGAAAAAAGCGAAGCAGAAACTGGGATGCTCTCAAAAGATGAATATATTTGGCTTTCTGAGCTTGGTTACATCAAAACTAACGGCGATTACGACGGTTACTTCAAATCTTCTTGGCAAATCGTAACACTTGCGAGTAACGATGTCAAAGAAAAACTCCTCGCCATCGGTGAA
>JAZOWN010000034.1:0-14316 GCA_045659245.1 Eubacteriales bacterium | reverse complement strand
GGCTAACTTCACAGGTGAGGCTTCCACATTCGACTCCCAGATCAACACTCTCAAGGACTGCGAAGTAGTATTTATGCCTATCTACTACACACCCGCATCCCAGTTCATGACACAGGCTATGAACGTTGAGAACAGCATCACAACCTACTACGGCTGTGACGGATTTGACGGTATCGACGCTATCGACGGCTTCGACATCACAACGATCCCTCAGGAAGTTTCTATGCTTTCTCACTTCAACTCTACCGCTACCGAGGGTCCTGCAGCTGAGTTCATTCAGAAGTACAACGACAAGTACGACGAGACCAAGGAGCCCCTTAACCAGTTCGGTGCGGCTGCTTACGACTGCGTATACGCTATCTACGAGGCACACAAGGTTGCAGTTGCTAACGGCAAGGAAGTAACCGCTGACACCAGCGCATCCGATATGTGCGAGATCCTCAAGGAAGTATTCAACAGCGACAGCTTTGAGTTCAGAGGAATCACCGGTAAGTGCGAGGGTGCAGAGAAGTCCTATATCAGCTGGAGCGAGGACGGAACTGTCGTTAAGGAAGCTATCAAGTACATCGTAAAAGAGAAGAACGCTTGATCAAGGCTTTAAAAAAGCGATAATATAGAAAATAATTGCCGGTGCTTTTTGCGTTGGCAATTATTTTCTCATATAGTATCATATATTGAAGGAAATACTATGGAATTTTTAACCACACTTGTAAACGGTCTGAGCCTTGGCGGAATATATGCCATGATCGCGCTTGGCTACACGATGGTTTACGGAATCGCGAAGATGCTTAACTTTGCGCACGGCGATATAATAATGGTCGGCGGCTATGCAATATTGCTCTTCCTTCCCATAAACCCCATTGTGTCGATAGTTGCCGCTATGGTATTCTGTATGCTGCTCGGTATCGTTGTTGAAAGGCTGGCGTACAAGCCGCTTCGCGGCGCGTCTCCCTTGGCGGTGCTTATTACCGCTATCGGCGTCAGCTATCTTTTGCAGAGCATCTCGCAGATGATATTCGGTTCTGCGCCTAAGTTCGTTACTATCGCAGACAAGCTCGGTATCGACGGCAAAATGCTCAACATAGGCGGACTTGCCATCAGCTACTCCACTATAATTACGCTTGCTTGCTCGGTAGTCGTAATGGTAGCGCTCAGTCTTTTTGTAAAATACTCAAAGACGGGACGCGCTATGATAGCGGTTTCCGAGGATAAGGGTGCGGCGCAGCTTATGGGTATCAACGTAAATAACATTATAATGATAACCTTTGCAATAGGCTCTATGCTCGCAGCTCTCGCAAGCCTTTTCTTCCTCTTAAAGGCTCCCTCTATGAGCCCCACGTTTGGCTCGCTTCCCGGTATCAAGGCGTTTACCGCGGCGGTTATCGGAGGAATCGGCTCTATCCCCGGAGCTATGCTCGGAGGAATACTTCTCGGCGTGATCGAGTGCTTTGCTCAGGCTGTTCCCGCTATATCTCCTTATACCGATGCGATAGAGTTTTCTATCCTTATCATACTTCTCCTTGTAAGACCTGCGGGACTTCTCGGTAAGAAGAGAAGGGAGAAGGTATAATGAAGAGCTTTAAATTAAAGAATTTGAAGAACTACGTAAACTACGCGGCAGTAGCGCTGGTACTTATCGTATTTGTTATACTTACTTTTGCAGGCGGTGTTAAGGGAACTACCACCTCACTGCTCGAGGAGATGTCCATAAAGATAATTCTTGCGGTATCTCTTAGCCTTGTGGTGGGATTTCTCGGAGAGCTTTCTCTCGGACATGCCGGTTTTATGTGCGTTGGTGCATATCTTGGCGGTAAAGTGGCGGCGCTTCTTGCAGAGCCGCTCGGCAACGGTGTATTGACGCTCGTTATCGCTATTCTTGCCGGTGCTTTGAGTGCGGCGCTTTGCGGACTTTTGGTCGGACTTCCTGCCCTCAGACTTCGTGGAGACTATCTTGCTATCACAACGCTCGCGTTCGGTGAAATAGTAAGAACCGTATTTATGAATATCAGCCCCTCTGTTTTCGGAGGTCCTGTCGGACTTACCACGCCGAGATTCGAAAAGAAATATTTCTTTATCGTATGTCTTATTATGGTTCTCGTAACGCTCTTCGTGGTACAGAATCTTATAAGAAGCAAGCACGGCAGAGCTATCGAGGCTATACGCGACAACGAGATAGCGGCAAGAGCCACGGGTATCAACATAACGGGCTACAAGCTCCTCGGATTTATAATCTCTGCTGCGTTTGCGGGTATTGCGGGCGTTCTGTTCAGCTATACCAAGTTTAACGTATCAAGCCAGATGTTCGACTATAACTATTCCATTGAGATACTCGTTATTGTGGTTCTCGGCGGAATGGGAAGCATCAACGGCTCTATTGTATCTGCGGTGGTCATCACGTTCCTTAACCGCTACCTTGCGAACGTTCTTACGGGCAACCTTGCGGTTCTTAAGGACTTGATATATGCGCTTATTCTTATCGTTATCGTTATTTATAATAACGCGCCCCAGCTCAAGAACTTCAGAGAAAAGTACAATCTGAACGTTCTTGTAGAAAAGATCAAGGGCAAGATCGCGAGCAAGAAAAAAGCGAAAAACGTAAAGGAGGATGCTTGATATGGAAAACGATCAGAACGTATCCTTCGAGACGGCGGCAGAAAAGGAGATCGTCTTAAAGACAAATCACCTTTGCATACAGTTCGGCGGTCTTAAGGCTGTCGATGACGTAAATCTTGAGATCAGAAAGGGCGAGCTCTACGGTCTTATCGGACCTAACGGCGCGGGAAAGACGACCGTATTTAACATCCTTACGGGTGTTTATAAGCCTACCTCGGGCAGAGTGTTCCTCTGCGGAGAGGATATAACGGGCAAGGCGCCTGCGACGGTCAACAAAAAGGGAATTGCGAGAACCTTCCAGAACATAAGACTTTTCGATAAGCTTACCGTTCTTGAAAACGTAATGGTAGGGCTTGGAAATCAGATACCTTGCAGTATTTTTGAGTCTGTTTTCAGACTCCCCCGACATTTTTCCTCGGAGAAAAAATACCGCGAGGAGGCTATGGAGCTTCTTAAGGTGTTCAATCTCGATATGTATGCCGACACGCTTGCATCCAATCTTCCCTACGGAAAGCAGAGAAAGCTCGAGATCGCTCGCGCAATGGCAACAAACCCCAAGCTTTTGCTTCTTGACGAGCCTGCTGCGGGAATGAACCCCAACGAAACGCAGGAGCTTATGGACGATATTACCTTCATTCGCGAAAAATTCGACATCACCATACTGCTCATTGAGCATGATATGCGTCTTGTCGGCGGTATTTGCGAGAAGCTGACGGTGCTTAATTTCGGTACGGAGCTTGCTAAGGGCAATACCCAAGAGGTGCTCAACGACCCTGAGGTCGTAAAGGCATATCTCGGTACGTAATAAGGAGGCAAAGATGTCAGAAATTTTACTTGAAGTTAATGATCTGCACGTGTCATACGGTGTTATCCGTGCGCTTAAGGGTATTTCCTTTAAGGTCGAAAAGGGAGAGATCGTTTCTCTTATCGGCGCAAACGGCGCGGGAAAGACCACGTCGCTGCATACCTTGAAGGGACTTTTGCATCCTACCGTGGGCTCTATCGTTTATAAGGGCAAGGATATCACAAAGGTGCCTGCCCACAAGATAGTTACCATGGGGCTCGTTCACGTTCCCGAGGGACGCAGAATATTCCAGAACCTGAGCGTTTACGATAACCTTAAAATGGGAGCGTATGCACAAAAGGATAAGGCAAAGATTGCTGCGAATATGGAGCTTGTGTTTAAGCTTTTCCCCCGTCTTTACGAGAGAAAAAAGCAGATCGCAGGTACGCTTTCGGGCGGTGAGCAGCAGATGCTCGCGATGGGCAGAGCGCTTTTGTCCGACCCTGAAATGGTGGTTCTTGACGAGCCGTCCATGGGACTCTCTCCCTTGCTTGTGTCAGAGGTTTTTGAGATAATAAAGACCTTCCGTGAGAACGGAAAGACGGTGCTCCTCGTTGAGCAGAACGCGAAAAAGGCGATGTCCATATCCGACCGTGTTTACGTTCTTGAAACGGGCTCTATAATGACCGAGGGTAAGGCAAGCGACCTTATCAACGACGAAACCATTAAAAAAGCTTATTTGGGAGAATGATTATGAAAAAGATTATTATAATGCTTGTTTTGGCATTAGCTGTTTGTTTTGTTTTTACCTCCTGCTCCAATCAGGGCGGTGTATCTGGAGGCAGCGAGACTTCCGCTCCCGAGGAAACCACCTCGGCTGAAACAACGGAGCCCACCGAAAACGGCGGTTCAACCGAGAACGGCGGATCGACCGAAAACGGCGGTTCAACCGAAAACGGCGGTTCAACCGAAAACGGCGGTTCAACCGAAAACGGCGGTTCAACCGAAAACGGCGGATCGACCGAAAACGGCGGTTCAACCGAAAACGGCGGCTCGACCGAAAACGGCGGTTCAACCGAAAACGGCGGTTCAACCGAAAACGGCGGATCGACCGAAAACGGTGGTTCTACTGAAAATGGTGGTTCTACTGAAAATGGTGGTTCTAACAAACCGAGCCAAGGAGAAGGCTGGACTGGCTATTATTAATAAAAAAGGGCTGTGTCATGGACACAGCCCTTTTTTAGAATATTTATTTACAAAAGGGCAGAACTGTGGTATAATATAAGGCAATAAAGTATAGGAATGTAACAGTATGAAAAAGAAGCTTGGAATATATATACATATCCCGTTTTGCCTCAAAAAGTGCGGGTATTGTGACTTTTGCTCGTTTGTTGGCAGGAGTGGGGAATATATGTCGCGCTATGCCGACGAGCTTCGCAGACGAATCGCAGCGGCGGGACGGACGGCGGACGAATACACGGTCGATACGGTGTATTTCGGAGGCGGCACGCCCTCGCTTATGGCGGCGAACGATATTGGGCGTATTCTCGGAGGGGTGAGAGAGAGCTTTGACGTTCTTAAAGATGCTGAAATAACACTTGAATGTAACCCCGCGACGGCTGACGAAAAATATTTCAGGGAAATCCGTGCCCATGGCGTCAACAGACTCAGTATGGGTATGCAAAGCGCACTTGATTCTGAGCTTCGGCTGCTCGGACGCGCGCATAACAGGGAAGAATTCTTGCGTTGCTTTGCTGATGCACGCGCGGCAGGCTTTGATAACATGAGTGTAGACCTCATGTACGGAATACCGAACCAGACTATGGCAAGCCTTCGGGAATCCGTCGAGCTTCTTACCTCGCTCTCGCCTGAGCATATTTCGGCTTACGGACTTATGATCGAGGACGGAACGCCGTTTGCAAGAAAAATTGACGAGCTTTTGGTGGCTGACGACGACGGGCAGGCAGAGATGTATCTGTATTTGTGCGAAGCACTTCGCGCGGTGGGGTACGAGCGGTATGAAATAAGCAATTTTGCCCGCGCGGGTAGAGAATCAAGGCATAATACAAGATATTGGATGGGTAGCGAATACATTGGCTTTGGAGTTGCCGCGCATTCGTATTTTGGCGGCGAGCGATACGGCAATTCCCGCGATATTGATGCTTTTATGAACGGCGGCGATATTTGCTGTGAGCGTGATGCCGTTTGCGGCGACGAGGTGCGCCGAGAGTACGTAATGCTCCGCATGCGTATGAGCGAGGGCGTGTCCCTTGCCGATTACACTGAGCGCTTCGATGGGGATTTCCTTGCCGATTTCCCTCAAATTCAAGAATGGGTAAGCAGGGGCTTTATAAATTACCGCGACGGAAACGTATCCTTTACCGATAAGGGCGCACTTGTCAGCAACGTATTGCTGTCTGATATGCTTTCGTGAGAATATTTAGAAAAACGCAAGTTTTTGTTGACATCGGCACGGTTTTGGTATAAAATATATTTAGAAAAAACTCAAAGGAGATATTAAAAATGGAAGAAAACAACGAAAGAGCAATAGTTACCCTCACGGACGAGGACGGAAAAGAGGTAGAGTTCGAGATAATCGGTCAGCACGAGATGAACGGTGAGCACTACGTAGCGCTTCTTCCCGCAGAGGAAGAGGAAAAGGAAGTCGTAGGTGACGTTGAGTGGGAGTATATCATTCTTAAGCTCGCAAAGGACGGAGATGAGGAAATTCTCGTTACCGTTGACGACGACGATGAGTTCGACGACATCGCCGACTATTTTGACGATCTGTTCTCCATGGAGATAGATTACGATAATTGACCTACTTTTCTCCTACTTTTCTTTTAAAAAAGAAAAGTAGGCAAAAGAAAACGAAAAATATTTGGTTATAATATTGTAAATACTTTATTTAAAGTTTTTTGCCAAGCTTTTTTACAGAGCCGTAAATAGGGCAAGCGCGAAAGCGGCAAATAAGCGCAGAAAGCTGAAGAATGAGCAATAAAACGTAATTTTTAAAGTTTTTTGCCAAGCTTTTTTTCAAAAAAGCGGGGAATAATAAGCATAAGCTGCGGTGTGCGTGATGAACGTATATAAAGAACCACATCAATTTAAAGGAGTCCGAAAAAGAGTTCAAAGTGGTTTGCAGACCTCCCTCGCAGCGCCTCAATTGACTTGTCTTGACGCGCTGATGAGGACGTTGGGAGCAGTAAAGCGGAGATAGGACACCGCCCTGGAGTACAGGGTTCCTCTAATGCGTTCACACGGCACTCGCGGCGAAGAGCCTGCCTTTTGCGGTAAGGCTCTTTTTGTATAAAATGCAAATAAAATCTTTCAGCATAACGTTGTTGTAACAATGAGCCTTCTCCAGCGGGAGAAGGTGTCGGCGACAGCCGACGGATGAGGTGTCCTTGATTTAAATTCATTCTTTACTACTCATCCACCGCAAGCGGTACCCCTTCCCTCACAAGGGAAGGCTAACGATGACAGAGCTTTGTGCGAACTTATAAATTTTATCGGTCAACATGTTTACGCTCGGATTATTCTTGCGTATAAAGGCGAGAAAGAAATAAAAAAGAAAAAAATAAAAAAAGCACTTGACAAACGAAAGTGTTTATGATATAATACGCTTTGTCAATGGGGCATCGCCAAGCGGTAAGGCAACGGACTCTGACTCCGTCATTACCTAGGTTCGAATCCTAGTGCCCCAGCCAAAAAGAAACACCACCCAACAGGGTGGTGTTTCTTTTTGCCTCGGAGCATCGGCGCTTCGCACCTTGCTCCGCAAGGCGTAGCCGTAGCGGAATTAGGTTCGCATTCGCCGCTCGGAGATCGACAAGCTCGCTTGTCAGGCGTAGAGCGTGCGAATCCTCGCCGAAGGCGAGTACCCTAGTGCCGAACATTTTTATCTTTACATTTCTTAAAAATTGTGTTATAATAAATTCAACAAATAATTTTCAAAAACTTTTCTTGCATTCTCGCTCTATTTCGGTATAATGTATTTACACCGAAAGGAGCGCGGAAATGTCAAATCTAAAACCGTACTATCAAGTAAAATTAACTCTACTGCGATGCAAACTGTCTTTTCTCGAAAATCCACCTAAAGACGAGGACGATCAATACGCTTACGATATCATTCAAAAGGCGTATGAGATCAATGAGAAAAAGATAGAAATGCTTGATTTTGAGAAAAATAAAAAGATATTAGAAAAATATTATGAATACCTGATAAAAAAGGAGCGCAAGGATGAAAAACATTAAATTAACCGCTGTCATTGTTTCGTTAATAATGCTCGTATTAGCTTTTACCTCTTGCCACCAAACGCCTCCCGAAGATCTTGAACTGCCGAATGAGGATTGCGTTATGGTTTACACCATATCTGAAAATGAATATATTCGTATTCTATGTAATAGTAATTCTGAATTTAATTTCTACGGTGAATGGGTAAAGGAAGATAGAACAGAAGCGGTTTATTTGGAACACTATGTTAGACCATCGACATTTGCAGGTGGTGACGGTGGACTTGTTTGCGATATTGAAATATTTGATCCTACGGAAAAGGAACACGTTCATTCAAGCTCCTGCAACCATACCTACAGTTTTGAAAAAGGAGCTATGAATTCATCATATCTTATTAATCCAAAAAACGAAGAAAAAATTCCGATTACATTTTCAATTGACAAAAACCTAGATTTTTATTTCAGCTGGGTTTCTGATACCCTCTTGGCTTTCAAAAACACTGATGGTCAAATCTATCAAGAGCAAAATTTGAATTTTTGGTATGACTTTGACAACCAAAAAGGCGAATGGAAAACAAATGATAAAGTCATTCCAATCAGAATGGAATTTTCAGGCATTACTCCTTTTTCTGTTCATTTAAGCATCTATGATGTTTCGTCAGAACAGGAAAAGCTAATACTTGGTGCTTGGGGTGAGCTCACAGACGAAAATACTTTAAGCGTGGATCTTATGTCCGAAGACAACAGCGATTATCATTCAGTCAATATAACCAACCAAATGTTTTATGAGGGTACCGTGTCGCAAATTACAATTTCAAGAGTAGGTAAAGAATAAATTTTAAGCAGTATCTATTAAGGTCAGAACACACAACGCAAAGGACGCCAATCGGCGTCCTTTTTGCGTTGGCTGGGGCACTCGTCGCTTCAAAGCTCGCTCTGCGAGCGAAGCGACGCAGAATTAGGTTCGCATTTCCCGCCCGAAGGTCGGGGTGCTTGCACACCAGACGCAGGGCGAGGAAATCCTCGCCAAAGGCGAGTCCCCTAGTGCCAATCCATAAAAAATCAGGGATCTTTCACCACTTTTGCAAAAAAAGTACCTCATAAAAAAAGTTTTCCCCACTGTATTGACATCGATTTTTGCCTATGGTATACTGAATTTATCAAAGGTTTTCTGGAGGTAAATTAATGAAAAAAGCAATCTATTACGCAAGTCCATTTATTTTGTTTCCCATTATTTTTGGAATTTTTACTTTATTGGACGAAATAGATATCATAAATTCAAACATTTTATCCGTTTTTTTGTTTGTGATCTTCTTTGTAACTACCGCATTTTTAGGAAACTTATCATTGACAAACAAAAAATTTGATTATTTGATGACAGGTATCGTTCCGCTTGCGTGCTTTTTTGCTCTATTTATCGCCTTGCTTTTTGACGAAGGGTGCGACGGAACACCTCAGCTTTCGATTCACCATGCTTTGAATATGGAATATTATAAGATATGGCTACCGATCGTTGCTATTATGACGCTAACAACCTTTGTTGCTTCTTTTAAACCAATCAGAATTTCTAAAAAGATATGGAAAAAATGACTGGCATCTATTAAGGTCAGAAGAGCCAAACAGAAAAGCCACCCAATCGGGTGGCTTTTCTGTTTGTCTGGGGCACTAACGCTTCGAACCGTTGCTACGCAACGCGAAGCGTCGCAGAATTAGGTTCGCATTCGAGCCGAAAGCCGACGGGGAGCTCGCTCACCAGCGGCTCGGCGAAGAATTCTCGCTTTTGCGGAGCAAAAACGAGTACCCTAGTACCCATTTGGACAGTCGAGGACGCCTGTCCCTACAAAAGATACTTTACATTTTTCTGAATTTATGTTATAATACTCTCAACAAATAATTTTCAAAAACTTTTCTTGCAAAAAGCTGTTAGAGGATTATTACAGATGGCTTGATAGCAGGTAAAAATGATAACGAAAGGCGGTAAAAATATGAAAAAAGTAAGTTTTGTAATTGCTTTGTTTGTGTTGCTTATTTGCACTCTTTCATCTTGTGAGCAAGTTCCACCTGAAAATATGAGATTCCCCGATGAAGATTGTGTTATGGTTTATACGATCTCCGAAACAGAATATATCCGTATTTTGTGGCAGGCGGATTCTGTGTTCACTTGCTATGGTGAATGGGTAAACGGAGCTTCTATAACGCCTGTTTATCTACGCGAACAACATATTCATGCAACTCACGGACTTGCAGGTTACGAAGTTTATATTGAGGAATTTAATCCAAATGAAAAGGAACATATCCATACGAGTGAATGTAAACATATCGATTATATGTTTGAAAAAGGAGTTTTAAATTCCTCATATCTTATCAATCTCGAAACAGAAGAAAAAATTCCGTTTACATATTCAACAGAAGCAGATTTGGATTTTTACTTCAGTTGGGTTTCGGATACTCTCATTACTTTTAAAAATACCGATGGCAAAATATACAAAGAGCAAAATTTGAATTTTTGGTATGACTTTGAGAATCAAAAAGGAGAATGGAAAACAAATGATAAAATCATTCCAATAAGAATGGAGATTACAGCTGTTACTCCACTTTCAGTTAGATTGGTGATTTTTGATGTTTCGTCGGAGCAAGAACGTTGTATTCTTTCCGTTTGGGGCGAGCTTACAGACGAAAATACGTTAACTGTCAACATGCTATCTGACGAATCTTACCGCTTTAGCAACTCAATGTTTTATGAGGGGACAGTGTCGCAAATAATAATTTCAAAAGTGGATAAATAATAATTTTCAATCGGCATCTATTAAGGTCAGATCCAAAAACGTCAAAAGTTAAGCTAACGATGATAAAAAGTGCAAAAATCGTGACAAAAGCCTAAAATGTGCCCAAAACCCTTGAAAACACTATGTTTTCGGGGTAGCATCTATTAAGGTCAGAACACACAACGCAAAGGACGCCAAACGGCGTCCTTTTTGCGTTGGCTGGGGCACTAACGCGCGTATTCTCCTTTGTCAGCGGTAGGGGAGCGCCTTGGTGCTCCCGTTCTTTAAGATCAGATATTTTTTCGGGAGGAGCAAGCCCCTCCCCTACGGCAAGGTAGAAGCGCGCGAATCACGAAGCGAAGCGGAGTTACCCTAGTGCCCGCCCCAATTTCCCGCCAAAGCCTTGCAATCCCCACGATTTTATGATATACTAATCCCAGAAAGGCGGTGAAGTTGTGAAACAAAATCTCAACATAAAAACATTTTTTTGGAGTTCAACACTTTTTTTCTTTATTTTCAATATTGTTGGTATAATTATATTCAGAAAAAATGCCACCTTATCTATAAATTCCCTTTTCGCCACAGTGGTGTTTATCCTCCTACTCATACAAGGCATAGTCGCATATTCCCAAAAAGATGAGAGGCGTTTTTTTGCAAGTAAGTATTATACCGGCAGGTTTTACAGATATAATCGGCCTACAAACCAGCAGTTAAAAGATTTTTATATAAAAGCGACCGTATATTTTGCGATACTTCCGTTTTATCTTCCTCTTGCCGTATTTTCTTCGAAAGAAGTTCACCTTTTATGGAGCTTGTTATTATTGTTTGTTCATATACTTGCGATAATCGGTGTAGATATTATAAAATTTATGATTCTGCGAAAAGCACAAAAAATCAAAGAATCGAATTGGGAAGAAGAGAAGAAAAAGCAGGAACACCTTGAATCCATGGGGAAATGGAAATGATAACATAATGCCCTCTCAAATAGAAGCCAAGCATTCCCAATCTGGGTTCGTATTCTCCTTTGTCAGCGGTAGGGGAGCGCCTTGGTGCTCCCGTTCTTTAAGATCAGATATTTTTTCGGGAGGATGCAAGCATATTTCGCTTCGCTCAATGTCAAGTTTGCTCCGCAAACATTGCCCCTCCCCTACCGAGATATTAACGGAATTTCGATTCTATCTCGTAGGGGCGTTCTTTGAACGCCCGCGGGCGGATATGCACTCCGCCCCTACGGTCAGGCGCAGTGTAAGATATCGTTATCGAAAAATAAAGGGAAGCACATAAGTGCTTCCCTTTTTGCTTGAATTTTTTATATCTTCTTACAAACGAATTCCTCGTCAGCGCGGGTGATAAGCTCACCGTCGCCAAGGTCACATACAAGATTATCGGTGTTGACCTTGATCCCGTCGCTCCACGCGCGAATGAGTGATTCGCCCGCAAAGCCCTTTACGGTCACGTTCTCCAAATTGATGGCAGAACAGTACGCTACACGGAACATAGGCGCTTCTCCTGCGCCCTCTGCATAGGTGTAATCCACGTTGCGGAGGGTGATCTCCATGGGGCATTCCTCAATTCCGTAGGCGGTAAGTCCCTGCTGTACGCCCTCGATCTTGATGTTCTCAAAGAGAATATCCGTAGGAGGCGTGCCTCGCTGCCAAGGCTCGTTGCCCGACAGATTAAGGTGAAGCATACGCGCGGCATTCTTTACGATGCAGTTGCGGATAACAACCTTTCCCGCAGGTCTGCGAGGGGGGAGGTCGTCGGTTACGAAGTTGGTCCAGAAGCTGATCATTTCGGTCTTGCCTCTTACAGACGTCAAAACTCCCGCGATCTTTTCTTCCTTAGTGAACGAGCCGCGGAACTGGAAGGGGCAGGGGCCCCATACGTTACAGTTCTCCACCAGAATGTTGTTTCCGCCGTAACGGAATGCGGAGCACGCCGTGCTGATCTCGCAGTCGCGGATCTCAACGTCGAGGTTGTCAAAGCCCGCCACGCAGTCGTCGCCCGTGATAAGCTTACAGCCCTGCATAAGTACGTTTGAGCAAGCACGGGTATGGAGTGCGTCGTGGCCTGCGAATACGGTCAAATTCTCAAAGGTAACGTTCTCTGATTGAAAAATGGCGTGAGCCCAGTTTCCTGATTGCTCTATGGTGTAGCCGCGGAAGGTCACGTTCTTGCAAAAGTGCATGTTGATGCCGTGAGGGCCGCGGTAGTCCTCCTCGCCCTCGGGGTCGTAGGGATTTCGTCCGTCGATTCTCGCTCCCGCCTCACCGATCACGGCAATGTTCTCGGCATAGACAGCGCGTATGATAGCATAGTTCCAATGGCTTCCCGCCGTATAAAGATATGCCTTGAAATAATCCCCCTGTCTTTTGATTTCTCGGTTGTAATCCCACAGGAGCTTGGTATTCTGCTCCTCGGGCAGAGGCTCGACGGCATCGTCGTGTATATGCAGATAGTCGGCGGGATTCTTGCTGCCAAAGAGAACGGCGTTCTCCATGAGGTGGAGCGTGGTGTTGCTTCGGATTCGGATGTCACCCGTCACAAAACGCATGTTGGCGGGAATGACTACCTCTCCGCCACCTGCTAAGAAGCAAGCGTCAAGGGCCTTTTGAATGGACTCGGTCTGGGGTACATCCACGTAAGGAACCGCGCCAAAATCGGTTACGATAAACTGTCTTGTATTCATATCGGTATTCTCCTCTGTCGTTTGATAACTTATTGTAGCACACTCGCATAAAAATTGCAACAAATTTTTGCATGTTTTTTGGAAAGTCGCAAAATTTCTCTACGGTATGATGATGGCGGTTGTAAAAAGAAAAGTGATGTTTTTGTGCATAAGCAAGCCAAAACACAACTTTTTTGTAACTTTATTGAAAAAAAGTATCCTTATTATTGAAAATGTATTTACATTTTTTCAAAACCATGATATAATAAATCAAAGTGAAACAAAAGGGGATAAAAATGTATACTATATACGTAAAATTCCATTGTTACCCCGAGAAAAGAGAGGCTTTCGTTGAGGCGGTGAAGAATGAGGGAATACTCTCCGCTATACTCGCAGAGGACGGTTGTATTCGTTACGAGTATTATTTTTCCGAAGCCGACGAAAACGAACTTTTGCTTATTGAGGCTTGGGAGTCAAAGAGCCACCAGCAAATACATATCGAACAGCCCCACATGGCTCGCCTTCGCGAGATAAAAGGGGATTATATTAAGACGACCGCACTCGGAGAGTTTGAGATTAAGAACTGACCGAAGAACCAATTTTGTGTGTTTTGCTAATAAGAAGTGTCGAGTGCTTTTTATTGCTTGAACAAATATATAAACAAAAAGGAGAAAACATGAAAAAACTTATTGCAAAAATTCTTGTGGCTGTTATGCTACTTTCGGTGTTTGCCTGCCTTAGCGCATGCAACAACGAGGAAAACGAAGCCCTTACGCCTTACATAGGCGAAAACGGAAACTGGTGGCTCGGTGATACGGATACAACTATTCCCGCTACCGGTCCTAAGGGAGATAAAGGAGATGCAGGAAAAGACGGAGCAAACGGAGCTGACGGAGCTGACGGAGTTTCTCCCGCGCCTGCGTTGAGATTCAACCCTGAAAATGGCTCTTATGAGATCTCATTCGATGGCGGCGCAACTTGGACGATTATAGAGAATTATAGCCCCGTTGTTGACAAGCCCGACAATAATCCCGACAATAATCCCGACAATGATCCCGGTAATGAGCCCGAGACGCCCGGCAATGAGCCCGATATTTTGCCCGAGCCGCTTTTCGAGGTAGACTTCCGCGGCGGAGATAAATGGGAAGGCGGTGCTCCGAGGGAAGATTGGTCTGCGTTTGATGGTAATGCCTTCAGTAGCGCAACTGCAAGTGAAGGTAAATCTGTTAATTTGAAGCTTAATGATAAAA
>JAZOWN010000033.1:0-13074 GCA_045659245.1 Eubacteriales bacterium | reverse complement strand
TGCTTCACCGAAACAGACTTATGGTAGAGGGCACGTCCTACTGCATCGCATACTGCAACCGAGCGAGAAGCGGAACTGCGTATACAGTTTCGTATGCGGAAAAGCGGGGAATAGAGATAATACACTTAATATAAAAGGACTGAGTTTATAAAACTCAGCCCTTTTTATATTATTTCTTTTTAAACACAAAGCATCTTTGGAGCAACCAGCTTACGGTAAAGAAGATAACCTCGGTTATGACCTTTGCTACGTATTGGTTCATATGGCATACGTTTACGAAGACCCAAAGCAGGGCGGTGTTTCCTGCGAGAATGAACGCGGCAAGCAGTATATATTTAATTGCCGCCTTTAAGACGTTGCCTTGGCTCTTGAACACGAACTCACGGTTGATACAGATGTTTACCGTACCGCTTATAAGGCGCGCAATAACGTTTGCGAGCACGGGCGGCAGGGTGAGTATGGTAAAGAGCGTGAAGAGCAGATAGTCGATCACGAAGGAGATGGGAGATGACGCCGAAAACTTGAATATCTCCTTATATATTCTGAAGGAGTCCTTGAGCGGATTGAAGTGGGAGGAGGAATTGTCGTTGATGTAGATGGTTTCTATCTCGATCTCCTCTATGGTTATATGCCTGCGCGCAAATTCAAGAAGCACGCGCATTTCAAACTCATATCGGTCTCCAGAAATGGCGAGCAGCTCGGGGATCATGGATGCGTGGCACGCGCGGAGTCCCGTCTGGGTATCATGCACCTTAAGTCCCGTTGATACGTGATAAACGAATCGCGTGACGGAGTTACCGAAGCGACTGCGAAGCGGGATCTCGCCGACAAGCTTTCTGCTCCCGAGAATGAGCGCATCGGGGAGCTCCTCTGCTCTTTTACAGAGTCTTAACGCATCCTCGACCTTGTGCTGTCCATCCGCGTCAATGGTAACGACAATACTGTCCTCGGGAAAATTCTCGCGAATATATTCAAAGCCCGTCTTCATAGCGTGTCCCTTGCCGCGGTTAGGCATATAGGATATGACCTTTCCGTATTCGGAGGCTATGCGGAAGCGCTCGGCGAATTCTTCTCCGCTTCCGTCGTCAACTATGACGATCTCAAAATTTGCTTCCTTTACCTTGGGGAGCAGCTCGAGCATAAGCCCCTCGGGCTTGTATGCGGGGATAAGCGCAATATACTTGCTCATGATCAAATTCCTTTCATTAATGCATATATAAAAACGTATATATCAGCTAATATTATTCCGACACTTGGGTGTTTAGGTCCTTAAAGTATGCCGCCATTGTCTTTGCGACCACCTCGGATGCGTAATATCCGTGCTGACCTTCCTCTATGACGCAGGTGACTACTATTTGGGGATTTTCAAGAGGGGCAAATCCACAGAAAAGCGCGTTATCCTGTTGATTGTCCTTTTCTGCCGTACCGGTTTTACCTCCCGCCGTCACGGGAAGATCCTTGAAATATCGGTACACCTCGTTATTGTCCGAAACGACGAGCGCCATGGAATCTATAAGCGTGGAGTAGGTTTCGTTAGAAAACTCGACTCTGTCGGCGGGAGAACCGGAGTATGAGGATATAACTTCCTTTGAATGGAAGCTGCGCTCCGAATCGAACACGTGGGCTGGATATCGAGTTCCGCCATTTACGATGCTCGACATGTAAACGCTCAGTTGCATTGGCGTGTATGCGTGGTCGGACTGACCGATAGCTGCGGTTACGTCCTCGAATTTTGTCCACGTTTTGCCGTCAAGTGTTCCCGCGATAGTGCCGTTTGGGTCTGCAAGCTCTATTCCGGTCGGCACACCAAGACCAAGTCTTGCGGTGTAGTCAGTAATATTCTTAACACCCAGCTTCTCGCCGAGCGTATAGAAGAAGATGTTGCAGGACTCCTGAATTGCCGTATAAATGTTTACTGTGCCGTGAACGCCATTACACTTGGGATTTCCGCTGTCAAAGCCCGTATATATTCCCGTGCAGGTGCAAGAGTACGCTGTGTCCGCCGCTCCATTTTCGAGCGCGGCAAGTGCAACGCCTATTTTGTAGGTAGAGCCGGGCGCGTAAAGACCGCCGAGCGCACGGTTTGAAAGCGGGGTGCGTTCATCTGCGGTAAGGGTATTGTAATATTCAACCTCGGAAATTTTTGAGAGGTCGTAGGTGGGGTAGGACGCGATCGCAAGCGCAGCGCCCGTATTTGGGTCCATTGCCGTGAGCGCGCCGACATCTGCCGTGTCTATTTCATCTATTCTCGCCTTTAGAGCGTCCTCCGCGGCAATTTGTACGTTTATGTCTATCGTCAGATAAACGTCGTTGCCGCTTATCGGTTCTTTTTCGTAGTAAGTATTTATGACGTTTCCGTAATCGTCGTATTCGATCACCATAGTGCCGTCCTGACCGTGCAGAATGGACTCGAACGCAAGCTCGCAGCCTGTTCTTCCGACGTATGCGTCCATAGGATAGCCGAGTATGCTGTAATATTCGGCACTCTCCGCGGTTATTTTACCTACCTGTCCGAGAATGTGCGATGCGTATCCCGGATAAAGATATTGGCGCTCCGTAAAGGACGTAAAGGTTACACCCTTTACGCTTGTTTCGTTTATGGCGGACACAAGCTCGTCCGTTACGTTTCTGGCAATCGTATAGGACTGGAACTGTCCGAAATCAACTCTGTCCATTTCGTACCACAACCGCATGAGGTCGGCTATCTGCCGAGGTGTATAAAGCTCCTCGGAAAGCTCACAGCGGTTCATGTAGTACTCCGCAAGCTCAATCGCAGTAATATCTGAGGTTAGATTATTACGGTCAAGAACTCTTGAGAGATAGTAATATTCATTCGACGATGTATCCGAAACGGCAGAAGAAAAGCGCACGTTGGGGTATAATCCCTCAAGGGGAAAATAGTCGTCTGACAGGTTTTCTTCCATTCCCGTGTCCTTGATTTTCTCAAGGACGGTGATAAGCTCTCTGTTGATCTCGGCAAAGGTGTATGGCATTGCTCCGTATTCGTAAATCACGTTGTGACTGCTAGAATTTGCAACAAGCTTGATTCCGTTTCTGTCGTATATCTCGCCACGCATACCCGAAACGGTGACTACTCTTTTGTTTTCACCGCCGGGGACGTAATCTGTCTGCGGTCCTTTTACCTGAAACACCGCAAGAACTACGATAAACGCAAGACAAATAAGGGCAAATGATGATGGGAGGACCATGGAGCGTATATTCAGATTTGGCTTTTTATACGGCATAGCGTCCTCCTTTATATGCTAATTTAAGATCGAAGCGGACAAGATAAGCGCAAACAATACAAGTGAGGCAATAATGCCGCTTGACGTTATCATGCACTTACACGCCTGCTTTTCGGGTGGGGGAATGAGCCCCTCGTAAAGGTGAAATGAATTGCGCTTCTTTATGATAATCGTGACTCCAAGTACGGTGCTTCCCGTAGTAAGAAGCCAGAACCACAAAAAGCCGAGCAAAGGGAATATATTTCCCGCATGGATCACGAAATTTTCGGAAAGAGCCTCGAGGTCTATCTTATCGTATATTATCGAGGAGAGAAATCCACCGATAAAGTTTATTGCCATGTGGTAGAGCACCGAGTAGCGTAGTTTCCCCGTTTTAACATAAATAAACGAGAAAAAGCAACCGAGAGTGAATGCGTAAAAGAGCTGATAAAAGTTGCCGTGCACCAAGGCAAAGCATGCCGAGCTTAAAACGACCGCGTATCCCTCACCCAAAAGCAACAGTCTTTTGCAGAGTATTCCGCGAAAAACTATCTCCTCGAGTATAGGCGAGAGCACAACGATAAAAAGGAACGTACCCCAAAGAGGCGCTTTTGATACAGCGGTTTCTAGGGGGTTTTGCGTCTCTACTCCCGTGTAGCTCTCAAGCAGAGTCAGAATGATACTGCTGACATAGTTTCCAAGCATCATGAGCGCCATGCATATGCAAAGTCCCTGCCACCAATGAGAGAGCGGCATTTTTGCGCGGTCGGGCGCTATGCGCGGCAGTCTAAAAAGCGGGAGCAGAGCTACGGGCAGGGCTATTACGTAAAAGGCGATAGGTGAGAGCAGCTCGCCGAAAAGCCAATGTGAGTATATCTCGGGAGAGATATTATACACTATACGAACGATGAGCGATACCGCCGCTCCCGAGAGTGCCGTAAAGATAAACGCAAACCAGCCGAAATGTGAAAAATATCTTTTTGCGTCGTGCTCCGAAAGTCTGCCTGTTAACAGATTTGCTTGAAATTTTATAGCTTTCATTTTGCCTCCTACCCCTTAGAGCCTACCAGAAGCATACACAGCTTTATCAAGAAATATACGGGTAAGCAGAAAATAAACGTAGAGAGTATTTCGGGGAGAATGACCGCCGTGATATATACTGTCGGCGGGAGGGCGCCGAGAGATATCCAAAGGCTGATAAATGTGAATATAGCGCTTAGACATACTGCGGGCAACATAACCGCGGTAAAGGAGAGAAACCTCGGCATCATTTTATCAGAGATGAACCCCAGCACCGCTACCGCCAAAAGATAAAAGATCGGGGAGAGGGAGGGGGGCGTTGCTCCGATCGCGTCGAGGAAGTATCCCGTGCCTACGGCATATACCGCCGCGCTTTTCTTGCCGTCAAGCATGCTTATGGCAAGAATTGAGCCAAGAACAATGTCGGGTGTTGCTCCGAAAGGTTTAAGTTTTGAGAAGAATGAGCACTGAATAATACACAGGAAAAATCCGACAAGACCGAAAATTATTATTCTGCGAAGTATTCTTAGCTTTTCTCCTGTTGGTGAAAATGCGTTCAGCTTCACGTCACTTTCCCTCCGTGTGCCCTGCATAGCCCGTGACTATCATGACGCTTCCGAGGTTGTGTATATCTTTAAAATCAACCGAGGGCTCGATGGTCGCGATAAGACGTCTTGTCGTTTCGTCCGCCTCGACAGAAATTATTTTTCCGACAAGAAGACCGTCGGGATATATGTCGCCCGTGCCGCTGGTATAAACGCGGTCGCCCGGCTTTATATCAGCATCGGGATTGCAGCTCATGACGCATTTTCCATCAGCACGGAGTATAGCGTCGCCCTCGACCGTACCTATAACGCCTGTGCGGTCGGTGTAGGCGCTTACCTTGCTTGTGGATTCAATGATCCCCGTGACACGGCACCAATCAAGTCCTACCTCGCTGACGTGTCCGATAACTCCGTGGGAGCTTATCACGGGCATATTCTTTTTTATTCCGTGGACTGTGCCCTTGTTAAGCGTCAGCACGGTAGAGTAGTTGCCTGCCTCAAAGGATATAATGTCTGCATCTGCAAGAGCGAAATCGGGATTCTTGGTTGAGAGATCCAAAAATTCGCGCAACCACTTGTTTTCCTCGCGCAGGACCGCGTCGTCCGCGAGCTGATTTTCCATAGATTCAATAGTGGCGCGAAGCTCCTCGTTTTCCTTTTGAAGCTCGTCGTAGTCTGCAAACACCGAGACAAAGCCGTTAAAAGCCTCTGCGATCTTATTGCCGCAATACGAAAAAGGCTTTGCAACGGTAGCAAGACCGCTACGTACCACGTCAACCTTTCCGAACGCCGCAAGAACTGCGGGAACGAGCGCAAGAGTGACGGCAAGAATTGCACAAATTATAAAAAGCTTACTCTTTAAGAATTTTTTCATACGTCAGCCTCCGCGTCGCAAACGGTGGAGCGACTTTTTTTCTTGTTTTTCTTTTCGAGTCTTGGAAAGGGATTGGAGTACATCACGGTGATCGACGAAAAGTCGGTCTGCTTGTCAATACGTGTCCATTCGTTTTCGTCTCCCTCAAAAAGGACCGTAACGCGAGAAGCGTTCTCTCCGAATATATCCTTACCGATATGCTCAATGCTTCTCGGTATATAAACAAACGAAAGCTCCGCGTTCTTTTTTGAGGCAAACGCGCCGTCTCCGATGTGCGTTACCCATGCCCAAACAAATCTGTCAGGAACGTAAGCCGTGTTTTCAAAAATGCAGTCAATGCGCGTTACGTGTATCCTGCCGCGGACGTTCTCAAAACGGAGTCCGAGCATAGAATAAGCGCGGTGGGTTGAAAGAAAAGCATAAAGGACAGCAGCCGCCACCGCAATAAGTATACCGATGGGCAAGCTCAAAAGAATGGCGATTACCGTAGCGCCGATGCAAAGCGCTGCGCAGATCCCCACGAGAACGGTGTAAAAGCCGTTGAAGCGATTTAATTCACTGAGGTAGTTTGCGCTGTCCGTCATTCTTCTTGCGTCCTTTCTTTTTTATACTTTTAACGTGAGCGATAGCGGAGCAGATCTCCGAGTTGCGCCTCGCTTTCGATCACTCTTGATATTCCTATGCATACGGCTTCAAGCGGTCGCTTTGCCGTCGTCACCTTAATTCCGAGGCGCTCCTGCATGAGCTTTGATATTCCGCGCAGGCGCGCGCCGCCGCCAGTCAGCATGATTCCGTAGTCGTATATGTCTGCGGAGAGCTCGGGGGGAGTGGCTTCAAGCGTGCGCTTGATGGAGTCTATGATCTGGTCAAGCGGCTTTGACATTGCCGCTCGAAGCTCGCTTCCCGAGACGTTTATAGTGCAACACATGTTGTTAAGGAGATTTCGACCTGCGACGGTCGCCTCGCCCGCATCAAAGTCCTTGTGAGCCGAGCCGATGCTTATCTTCATTTCCTCGGCGGAGGAGTTGCCTATGAGCGTATGTCTGTTTACCTTTAAGTAATCAACGATAGCGTTGTCGAATTGGTCTCCCGCTACGCGCACCGAGCTTGCGGTAACGATCCCGCCGTGGCTTATAACGGCAACCTCGGTCGAGCCGCCGCCGATATCCACTATCATGCTGCCCTTGGCGGCACCTACACGGAGCCCCGTGCCTATCGCCGCGGCGAGCGGCTCGTCTATGAGAGCAACGTATCTTGCGCCCGCCTCAAAGATCGCGTCCTCAAGGGCGCGGCGCTCAACGCCCGTCGCCTTGTGCGGTATGCAAGCGATAATTATGGGACGTGAGAAGAACGAAAAGGCACCGACACGTACAAGGAAGCCGCGTACCATTTTGGAGGCTACGTCGCCGTCCGTGATAACACCTCCCTTAAGAGGTCGAGTCGCTGTAATTCCAACGGGAGTTTTGCCGAGCATATCCTTTGCCTTAGGACCTAAGGCGACTATTTCTCGGTCGTCGTCGCTGAGCGCAACGACAGAGGGGGCGCGCAGAATTATCTCGCCCTTGTGGCAAATAAGCGTATTTGCCGTGCCCAGATCCATGCCGTATATCTTCGCCATGATATGCTCCTTTCCTTGGAATTTTTGCTACTAAAAGATCAAAAGATTTAAAGCTCGTCGGGGTAGCAGCCGACAACGCTGTAAAAAAGCTTTGAGAGAAGATTTACGGGGAGTCCGACAACTCCGAAATAGCAGCCGTCGATACCGCTTATCCATCTTGAAAAGCTGCCCTGTATCCCGTAAGCTCCTGCTTTGTCATCACATTCGCCGCTCTCAATATAGGCTTCCATTTGCTCCTCGGGAATTTCGTCAACCATTACGTGAGTAAGACTGCAATCGGTGAATATTTCACCCTTGTGCGCGATAGCTATACCCGTTGCAACCTCGTGTGTCTTGCCCGACAGCATACGAAGCATTCGGCGCGCGTCGTCCGTGTCGTGGGGCTTGCCGAGTATTTCACCGTCGCAAGCCACAACTGTGTCAGCGGCAATAATTATCGCGCCGTCAGCCTCGCCACGCTCGGAGAGCGCGTCGAGTGTAGCTCTCGCTTTTCTCTCTGCCAGCTCGCGTGTAAGCGCGCATGGATCGAGTATTGAGCTTGATTCGTCCGCGTCCGCCGCGAGAACCGTAAAGCGCGCTCCCATGCTCGCAAGAATTTCACGCCTGCGAGGAGAAGCTGAGGCAAGTATTATGCGAAATTTACCTTTTTTGCAATCAGTAGCCATAAATTTTATATCCTAAAATAACCGTTTTTCTAATTTTGACACTAAAATACCATTATCCAGTATAATTATAGCACAATGCGCGGATTTTTTCAAGACAAAAACTGATTATTATATAAATTTATTTAAATTTATATAAAGAAAAAGGATACCTCAAAAAGAGATATCCTAAAAAATTCTTTATACCATTACGTCGCAGTATTCGATTCCGTAATAAAGCATTGCGCTTACGGCGTCCTCGCTTATCCGCTCACCCGATACGACTATCGGTACGGCGGGAGGGCAGGAAACGCAAGGCGTTGCCAAAATTCGACCTGCCGCATCTTTCGTGAGCACCCTTTCGGACGGAGCGAGAATTGCCTCGCGTATAGAGATCTCCGCCGTCGGGGGAGAGAAGCATGGAGCGACCGCAGGGAGAGCGGGCTTTTTGACTATTGATAAAAGTGCGCGACGAAGTGCCTCCGCATTGGATTCGGGGGTTAGCATGGCGACTGTAAAATCGTTGTCTGCAAACTCACACTCAATGCCCCTGTCACGTAAAGCGCTCGCAAGCTCGTTGCCCGTATATCCGTATTGCTTTGCCGCAACGGTTATCTTCAGAGACTCGTTACCAACGAGCGTATATCCGTTTTGTAGAAGCTCCTTTTTTATGACGTCAATTTGACCTACAAGTGCGTCGAGCTTTTCGCGGTAGCCGTTTTCTATATATTCGTTTACCTTGTCAAGCGAGGCGAGAAGTAAGTATGACGGGCTCGTTGAGCCAAAAAGCGACAGTGCCTGTCGTGCGTTTTCGCGCAAAAAGTCGGGAGCGTCGAGGCTGACGTGCAGATACGCACAGCCCGTGAGGGCAGGGAGCGTTTTGTGCGCGGAGTCACAGCATATATCAGCTCCGAGGTCTATGGGGTGGGTAGATGGGCTAAGAAATTTTGTGTAAGCGCCGTGAGCGTTGTCTACGAGCAGAAGCACTCCATAGCGGCGGCACACAGCCGAAATTTTCTTTACGTCGCATACGTTCCCAAGATAGTCGGGGCTTGTAAGGTATACAGCCGTAGGACGCGATTTCGAATTGCTTAGGTATTCTTCAAGCTCCTCGGCACTCGGAGTGCAGGACAGATAGCTGCCACCGTCGGCGAAAAGCCAATCGACGGAAAGGTCAAGCATAGCCGCCGCGTAAAGGAACACCTTGTGTGCGTTTCGTCCCGCCAAAATGCGAGGCTTCTCGCCACGCATAGCAGCATACTTTGCTACGAGATAAAGCATCGCGCGTATGCAGAGCGACGAGCCCTCGGTGGAGTAGAAGGTGTGCGCCCCGAAAAGGCGGCTTGCCTCACGCTCACTCTCGGCAATTATACCCTCGGCATTGTAAAGATCGTCCGCACCCGTAATTTCAGTAATGTCAAGATGCTCAATGCCAATAAGAGCCTTGCCCTTATGACCGGGCATATGCATGCGCTCCGTGCCCGACTCGGCGTAGGCGCGCGCAAAATCGTATATCGGTGTTTTCATTTTTTCTTAGATGCAAGAGTTCTTGCGATAGCGACCATTATGGCGCATTCCATTCTCTTGCGGAACAGCTCACAGCCGTATTTGTATACGCCGCGAACGGAGCCTGTTGCGTGGTATGCGTTTGCGGCACAGCCGCCCGAGCAGTAGAGCTTCGCCCAGCAGTCGCGGCAGTCCTCACGAACGTATACGTTGCAAGAACCGAATTCGTCTCTGACAGAGGTGTTCGTAACTCCGTCGTATATGTTTCCAAGCAGGAATTTTTCCTCGCCCACGAATTGGTGGCAGGGATAGAGGTCACCCCATGGCGTTACTGCCATATATTCCGTTCCCGAGCCACAGCCCGAAATTCTCTTATAGATGCAAGGGCCGCCCGTGAGGTCTATCATGTAGTGGTAGAAGGTAAAGGGCTTACCCTCGCGGTCGCGCTCAAGCATAAGCTCGGCAAGCTTTTCGTACTGATCAAGAATTATGGGGAGATCCTCCTCGGTAAGCTCCTCAGCGTCGCCTGGAGCGGACACCACGGGCTCCATGCTAAGCTCGGTAAAGCCGAGATCGAGCATCTGCTTTATGTCCTCAAGGAAATCGGGATTTGCATGCGTAAACGTACCGCGGACGTAGTAGCCCTTGCCGCCTCTTGCCTCTACGAGCTTCTGGAATTTCGGAACGATGCGCTCCCAGCTTCCGTTGCCCGCGTAGTCAACGCGGTAGCGGTCGTGGATCTCCTTTCTTCCGTCAAGGCTTATAACTACGTTACTCATTTCACGGTTGCAAAAGTCGATAACGTCGTCGTCTATAAGAATTCCGTTGGTAGTGAGGGTGAAGCGGAAGTTTTTGCCGTACTGTCCCTCAACGCTTCTCGCGTATTCCACAAGCTGCTTTACTACCTCGAAATTCATAAGCGGCTCGCCGCCGAAGAAATCCACCTCAAGATTGCGGCGTGTTCCCGAATTTTCAATAAGGAAATCAAGCGCGCGCTTGCCTACCTCAAAGCTCATGACCGCACGCTCGCCGTGGTATTTGCCCTGCGAGGCAAAGCAGTAGGAGCAGTTGAGATTGCAGGTGTGCGCGATGTGCAGACAGAGCGCCTTTACAACACCCGAGGTCTTTGCTTTAAGGTGTCCTGCCATGGGCTCGAATGTGTCGGGGCAAAAGAGCTTGCCCGACTCCTTGAGAGATACGACCTGCTCGTAGCATTCGTCTATATCACCGTCGGTTATGTCCTCGCGTGACGCGTATTTTTCTTTCATTGCGGATATGATCTGCTCTCGGCTCGCACTCTCGAACATGGAAATTATGTCGTAGGCTACCTCGTCAACGACGTGAAGCGCACCCGAGCAAACGTCAATTACGATATTGTAACCGCCGAGCTTGTACTGATGTATCATTTTGATTCTCCTTTGATCTTATGGTCGTAAGCTTATAAAAACACGCAAAAAGGAGCTGTTTTTCAGGACAGCTCCTTTTTACTTACAAAATCAGTTGTTTTCGCACTGCTGGTTAGCAATACCGCAGCTGGTCTTGCAAGCGGACTGGCAGGAAGTCTGGCACTCGCCGCAACCGCCGTTCTGTGCGCTCTCGCAGAGATTGCGAGTCTCGATAGTTTCGATATGTTTCATGGTTCTTACCTCCGAGAAGTATGTTAGTGAGGATATTATATCATTTTTTTTCGGCAAAGTCAATGCTTTTGAAAAAATATTCTGTATTATTATGAGGCACAAGCGTGACGGATAAGAAGAATTTGTCGAATAAGGTATTTAAGTTTTGAGGGGGTGGCAAAGAAAAATTGCAAATTGGGGTTGACAAAGGGAATAGGGTGTGATATAATAGTAAAGTCACCGAAGGGTGGAGTTGCGCCGGTGTGGCGGAACAGGCAGACGCCCGGGACTTAAAATCCCGTGATACGTAAGTATCGTACCGGTTCGACCCCGGTCACCGGCACCACAACGGTAACAAAATTTAATATCGCGGGGTAGAGCAGCTTGGTAGCTCGTCGGGCTCATAACCCGGAGGTCGTGAGGTTCAAATCCCACCCCCGCAACCAAAAACGAAAAAAGCAGTCCATTGGACTGCTTTTTTCGTTTTTGGAACGATGTGTTCCGCTTGCGCGGAACGTGATGCGCACTGCGTGCGTGATGTGCCTTCGGCAGTGATGTGCGCTTCGCGCGTGAAGATGCGGAACACATCACATCACTGCGACCAACGGGAGCAACATCACTGTGCGTAGCACTACATCACTTGCCCGTAAGAGCAAACATCACTCTTTACAAACAAGCATAATTATGTTATAATATAATCGAAAGCGAGGTGCTACCTATGGCTGAATCAAAACTCCGTGAAATGTCAATGGATTTTTCCGTTGATATTATCAATCTTGTCAAATATCTCAAATCCAATCACGAAACGATTATCGCAAACCAAATCGGCAGAAGCGGTACGTCAATCGGCGCGAACATACACGAAGCACAATATGCACAAGGCAAAAAGGATTTCATATCTAAGCTTGAAATTGCTCTTAAAGAGGCGAGTGAAACAGGCTATTGGCTTGAACTTTTACATAGAACGAATTATATAGACGGTCAGCAATATAAAATTCTGTCAGATAAATGCGCCGCAATTCGTGTTATGCTGATTGCATCTTGCAAAACCGCAAAAAGCGCTCAATGAAGGAGAGAAATGCAATGAATCAATTGTATTTACAAGGTTTACAAATTGATTGGCGGTCTCTTCCAAAAGACTCTTATGTTCATAACATACCTGCCATAAAAAGCACATCTGAAATTAACTTTGAAAAAGGTGTAACTTTTTTCGTTGGAGAAAACGGAACAGGTAAATCTACTTTGTTGGAAGCTATTGCCGTTGAATTTGGTTATAATGCAGAAGGCGGAACACGAAATTATAATTTCAGCACTTATAACGATATCTCTCCTTTGAGTGAATCAGTAACACTAATAAAAGGTTTTAAACATCCAAAATTCGGATACTTTTTTAGAGCAGAAACATTTTTTAATGTTGCGACTGCTTCTATGCTTCAATATATGGGGGATAATTATCATTCTAATTCTCATGGAGAAGGTAATCTTAAATTTTTGGCATATGATAAACCGGGACTTTATTTAATGGATGAGCCTGAAGCGGCTTTGTCACCGCAACGGCAATTGGCTTTACTAAAACATATCCATTCCATGGCTCAAATGGGTGCGCAATTCATTATAGCTACACATTCTCCGATTCTTTTGGGATGCCCAAATGCAGAAATTTTCTCCTTTGATAATGGGAAAATTTCAAGCTGCAAGTATGAAGAAACTATGTGTTATGCAATAACGAGAAGATTTTTGAACAATAAAGAGCAAATGTTAAATGATTTGTTGCACGAAGATTAGTTTGATGTCGTAAGGTTCAAATCCCGTAAGTACTCACCCGAAAATATCTTTTTTATAGCCCTTATACAAAAACGAAAAAAGCAGTCCATTGGACTGCTTTTTTCGTTTTTGGAACGATGTGTTCCGCTTGCGCGGAACGTGATGCGCACTTCGTGCGTGATGACGGCTTCGCCAAGTGAAGTGCCCTTCGGGCGTGTAAAGGAACACATCACATCACTGCGATCAACGGGAGCTACATCACTATG
>JAZOWN010000032.1:0-20614 GCA_045659245.1 Eubacteriales bacterium | reverse complement strand
CGGACTTTCGGGCGAGTGCCGCGGAATTGCTAACGTCGAGCTTCGCGTAAAGGAAGCCGCGCGTCTTGGATTTACCAAGGCTATCGTTCCCTCGCACAATTTCAAGGCAGCTTCAGCAATCAAGGGCATCGAGATCGTTCCCGTAAAAAACATCTACGAGCTTCTTAAGCTCCTAAAAAATACGGACAAAAAATAATAAGGAATAAAAAAATGAAAAAGAAAATACTTAAGGCTCTTATAATCTTTATCGTTGCCGTTTTTCTCCTCATAGTTACTGTTTTTTCAGCCTTTTCTATCGGTGAGAAGATCGTATTCGCAGACTTTTATTCAAACGCCGAGATCTACGGAAAAATCCCCGGTCTTTGGGAGGGCTACGTGCCTCAGGGCTACTGCTCCGTGACGGGCGAGAACGTCCGCCTTTCCTGCGGATTTATGAATAACGGCAAGCCCTCGCGCATCTATATACTCCCCGAGAACGGAGAGAGGGCTGAATACGTCGAGCTGTTCTTCTCTGACGGCACTCCCTACGCTGAGCACACGGGAGGCGTTGCCGTATACGGTGATACCGTTTTCGTAACCGGCACTACGGGGCTTGATATATTTTCATACGCAGACGTTACCGACGGCGACGGCAAGGCGACCATGAAGACGGATTTCCCGACTCTGATCGACCCCGCTTATTGCCTTGTAAGCGGCTCAAATCTTTACGTCGGTTCCTTCTACCGCGCAGGAAACTATGAAACGTCGCCTGAGGAAAGAATGACGACGCCTGCGGGAGATTCAAATACAGCCATCATAGCGGTTTATCCCATTGACGTAAACACCTGCTATCCTGCAAGCGAAGCACCCACCCTCTTTTATTCAACGACGGGACTTGTGCAAGGCGCGGCACTCACCGAGGACGGCAAAATGATACTTGCCACGTCGTACGGTATTGCAAAGAGTCACCTATATGTTTATGACACCGAAAGAGCCACCGCAATGGACGGTCTTTACACCTTTGGAGAGTATTCCGTTCCCCTCAAATATCTTGACTCGTCCTCTCTTATCGACGATATAGAAGCGCCGCCGATGGCAGAGGAGATCATTTACGAGGACGGGACGATATACATCATGAACGAATCCGCATCAATGAAATATCTGTTCGGTAAGCTCACAACGGGCTCTTACGTTTACGGATACAAGTATCAGTAAATTGAAAAACAAATAAAAAAAGCGAAAGCCGTCGGTGCGAAGAGTCCGACGGCTTTCTTCATTAGAAAGCGAAAAACTATATTTTAAAATCTAAATTTCCGTCTTTTGCTATGCCAACAAAAACTTTAATTTTTTAAAGTTTTTTGGCTCCACCTTTTTCTCAAAAAAGGTGGAAAAACCGCGTCCTCGCGTCCTCGCGTCCTCGCATCCCTCGCTTACTCTATATTTTCTTAAGCTTTGCGAAGCTGCCCATGAGCTTTTTGGTTCCTGCGTTATCGAAGACCACCTCATAAAGAACGTCAGCGCCCATAGGCTTAACGGAGAATATCTCTCCCTCTCCGAAGACTCGGTGAGCGACTCGGTCGCCCTCCTTGAGCGTAACAAGCGGCGCGCGAGGCGTAGGCTTCGGCTGCTCGACTGGGCGAGAATAGGTGGGCGCAGTGTAGCCGCCATAATTTCCATAGCTCTCACTCGAGGAATAATAGGTCTTGACCTTGGGCTTCTGATAGGTGTATGCAAAGGTATCAAACTCGGGCGTTTCGTCGCATATCAGCTCGTCGGGTATCTCCTTTACAAAGCGAGACAAGGGATTATACGAGGTCTGATTATAGAGCATACGGTTGCGCGTATGAGTTATGTATATCTTATCCTTTGCGCGGGTTATGGCAACGTAGGCGAGTCTGCGCTCCTCCTCCATATCCTCGGCAAGTGCGGAATTTATATTCTGCGTTCCAGGAAAAACTCCCTCCTCCATAGCGGGAAGAAATACCACGGGAAATTCCAAGCCCTTTGCGGAGTGAACGGTCATAAGCACGACCGCATCAGCCTCTCCGTCGTATTTGTCAACCTCTGCGACAAGCGAAATCCTCTCCAAAAACGCGCCCAGCACCGTGAGCGGAGTGAGGTCAAAAGCAGAGCCAAAGGTGTCCTTTTCGGGGTCTGAATATACGTAAGCGGCGCGGTATTCATTCTCAAAATCAACAACTCCCGAAATAAACTCGTCAAGGTTGTTAAGACGTTCCTTTTCTTCCTCGCCCGCATCAATAAGTGCCTGACGGTAGCCCGACGCGTCAAGCGTGCGCATCACAAATTTCTCAAGCGTTACGTCACCGAGAAGCATCTCCGAGAGTCCGTCGATCATTATTGCAAAATCCTTGAGCTTTGGCGCGATCCTTGAAAGTGCCGCAAACTGATCCGCGCGGCGCATGACCTCGATAGGAGTCATTCCCTGCTCCGTGGCGATCGTCAGTATCGCATCAACGCTCTTTGCGCCTATGGCGCGCTTCGGCACGTTGATTATTCTTTTGAGGCGCTCTCTGTCAGCGGGATTTATGATCACGTAAAGGTACGCGAGCACGTCCTTAATTTCCATTCGGTCGTAAAAGCTCTGTCCCGACAGGGTTACATGAGGTATTCCGCTTGCGGACATGGTGCTTTCTATCGAATTTGAAATTGCGTTGAGTCGGTACAGCACCGCTATATCGCGGTAATTGTACTTGCCGCTGAGCACAAGCTCATTTATGCGCTCGCAGATATACACAGCCTCGCTTTTTTGCGTTTCGCTTCTGTTTAGCGTAATTTTTGAATTGTCCGCTCTCTCGGTAAAGAGATGCTTACCCATACGCTTTTCGTTTTTGGCGATGACCGCGTTAGCGGCAGAAAGAATACAGTCCGTCGAACGGTAGTTGCGTTCAAGGCGGATAACCTCAGTTCCCGCTCTCCTGCCGAAATTTATTATGTTCTCAACGACCGCACCGCGGAATTTATAGATGCTCTGGTCATCGTCACCTACGACCATTATGTTTTTATGCACCGAGCAGAGAAGCTCTGTAAGCTTGAGCTGTGCCTCGTTGGTATCCTGAAACTCGTCAACGGAAACGTAATGGAATTTGTTAGCGTAATACTCGCGTGCCTCGTCGTTGTCCTTGAGTATGTTCACAGCCTGCATGATAATATCGTCAAAGTCCAGCGCGTTGCTCTCCACAAGCCGCGACTGGTACTTTTTGTATATTCCCGCGATCTTCTCGCGTCTGTAATCTCCGCGCACGGAAAGCGCATACATCTCGGGTGTCATAAGCGCATTTTTAGCACGGCTCATCTCCGACCTTACGTTCTTCAGCTGTATCGCCTTTTCGTCAACACCCATCTCCTTCATAACTTCTTTAATGACGGATTTGGTGTTGTCGGTGTCGTATATCGAAAAATCGGATCTGTATCCTATAAAATCGGCATAGCGGCGGATTATGCGAACGCATACCGAGTGGAACGTGCCAGCCCAGATGTCGTCAACCGATATACTGTCACCAAGAGTGGCGGCAAGCCTTTGACGTATCTCCTCAGCCGCCTTTTTAGTAAAGGTTATGGCAAGGAAATTCCACGGCGCGCAGGGGCGCTCGATAAACTCGTCAAGCACGCTCTCAAGCTGCTCGCGCGGCAGCGCCAAGGCATAGCGAAGCTGCCTTACACGCTCCTCGGTAAGGTCGGCGGGAACGTATTCGCTGTGGTATGCGTTTCCGTATTTCATTATAAATCCCGCTCTGTTAACAAGGACAGTCGTCTTTCCGCTTCCCGCACCCGCAAGCACCAAAAGCGAGCCGTTTACAGAAAAAACTGCGCGTCTTTGCTCGGGATTGAGAAATTCGTAATATTTATCGAAAAGGCTTCGTTTTACTTCTAAATACTGCTTTTCAAGAGAGGTCATTCGTTTTCTCCGTTTTCGTCTTTTTGCTCGTTTTGCGTGTTAAGTAGGCGCAATATTCTCTCGCGTTGCTCTGCCTTCTGCGCCTCAAACATACGCTCGTAGGTGTCCTCCGACTCCGTTTCTTCTTCTTTTTCTTCGGGCTCGTCCGTCGGCTCTGTTCCCTTTATCAGAGGCTCGCGGCTTGCCTTTACGGCAAAGACGTCAAGTCCCTCGCGCCGCTCAAAATACGCGCTGACTCCCACCACAATAGCACCAAGGACAAATATGCCGACGGCAGTCCAAAACATGTCGAAAGGATCAAATGAAAGCTCTACGTTGTAGTCAAATATTCTTTTCGAGAAAAGCACCCAAAGCGAGGGCAAAGCGAATATTGCTATCATGGGAAGCTGATAAAAGCACAGCACTATTCTGTTCGGCACAAGAGTCACGAAAAGGCGCGTAAAGCGCGAGTGATCATGCCCATCGTAGAGATATTTTATCATCGCTACCGAAGAATATACAGCCGCCGCCGCGCCAAAAACGAACAGCACGGCAAATGCTATAACAAGCCAGAACGTCGTTTCCGAAAATACGAGCGAGTCTGCCGCTATTTCTTCTTTACCGAACAAGGAGTTACGCGAGGTCTCCCACGTCGAGTCTGTAAGCTGCCAGAGCGACATTACGCTGCGACGCCCCTCGCTGTTTTGTATAAACAAAAAGCTGTAACACTCAACGAACATGATGCACACCGTTGCTATGACCGACAGCACGGGAAAGATGCATCTGAAATATATAAAGGCGAGAGCGCCCGCGTTTTTCTTTTTACGTTTCATTATGTACTGTAACTGCGGCACTTGCCGCTTCTCCTTGGTGTTTTTATTTCAAATCAAAGGTGTGGGGCAAAAGCTCGGAAAGCTTCAAGACAGAGCCGTCCGAGAGCACCACGTCAAGACTGCCGTCCGAAAACTCCGACATAACCTGACGGCAAACGCCGCACGGCATGCACCGCCCGTCCGCGCTCTCGCTTGCCTTACCGCCAACGACAGCAATAGCGGAGAAATTCTTTTTGCCGTCCGCAACCGCCGAGAAGATCGCTACTCGCTCGGCACAGCACGTAGGTGTAAAGGAAGCGTTCTCCACGTTACAACCGACGTAAATGCTTCCGTCAGCGCACAAAAGTGCCGCTCCAACCGAAAAATCAGAATAGGGGGCATATGCCCTTTTTCTTGCATTTTTTGCAAGGTCTATAAGAGCCGAATATTTCATGCTTAACTCCTGAAAATTTAAACTTTAAGGTCTTAGATCATTGAAGCGCCCTTGCACTTAAAGGGCACTCCAAGAAAGTCGGCGACCGTCGCCGCTACGTCCGCAAACGTGTGTCTGACACCCAAGTCACGGGGTGTGAGCAAAGAATTACAGATAAGGCAAGGAACGTCCTCGCGAGTGTGGTCGGTACTTCTCCGAAAGCAGGGATCGCACCCGTGGTCTGCCGTAATTATAAGCAAGTCGTCGGGCAGAAGTCTATCCAAAAATCCCCCAAGCCACGCATCAAATTCAGAAAGCGCATCGGCGTAGCCCTCGGCATCGCGCCTGTGCCCGTACATCATGTCAAAATCCACCAAATTGACAAAGCACAAGCCGCGAAAGCTATGGCGCGCAAGCTGTGTGGTAACGCTCATTCCCTCGCTATTGGAGTGGGTGTGTATAGATTTTGTAAATCCGCGCCCAGCAAAAATATCGCTTATCTTTCCGACCGCAATAGTATCGTATCCATTTTCAAGAAGCGCGTCGGCAATAAGTCCCTCGGGGGGAGTGATTGAAAAATCCCGTCTGTCGGCAGTGCGACGGAATTCGCCCGCCTCGCCCTCAAACGGTCTTGCGATAACTCGCCCTACACCCAAGTCCGCGCCCCTCATAAGGTCACGCACTCTTTGGCAGTATTCGTAAAGCTCGGAGAGCGGTATTACGTCCGTGTGCGCCGCGATCTGCAAAACGCTGTCGGCAGAGGTATAAACGATAGGCTTGCCGCTCTTTAAGTGCTCCTCGCCGTAGTCGCGAAGCACGTTCGTGCCCGAATACGGCTTGTTGCAAAGTATTTCCTTACCAAATATTCGGCAGAGCTCGTCTGTAACCTCAGTGGGAAATCCGTCTGGAAAGGTAGGTAACGGAGATCTCGAGATATGTCCCGCTATCTCCCAGTGACCAATAGTCGTGTCCTTGCCCGCCGATGCCTCGCGCATGCGCGCAAAGCTCGCCTTAGGCTCTTCCGCTTTTTCAAGAAAATCAAGTCCGTCTATATTACCAAGTCCAAGCCTTAACAGATTAGGAATATGCAGTCTTCCCGTTCGGGAAACGCTCTTTAAGGTATGCGCTCCGACGTCGCCGAAAGCCTTTGCATCAAGTGCCTCTCCTATGCCGACGCTGTCAAGGACTATCAAAAAAACGCGCCCCGTAACACTCATAAAAAACCTCTTATTTTTGCTGTATTTTTGCCGCCACGTCGAGCGCAAGCTTCATCATGTCGGTAAAGCCGCTCATTCTCTCGTCGGACGAGGTAGACTCACCCGTAACGAGTGAGTCGGACACCGTGCATATCGCAAGCGCGCGCTTACCTGCTCTCGCCGCGTTCATATAAAGCGCCGCAGCTTCCATTTCAACGGCAAGCACTCCCATCTTCTGCCACTTAAGTCCACCGCCGTTTTCGTCGTAAAACGTATCCGACGAAAAGAGATTTCCGACGTGATAGGAAAGTCCCATTTCCTCAGCTATCTCGGTCGCCGTTTTAAGTGTGCCGAAATCGCAAATGGGGGCATACGTGCCGCCGAGCGCATACTGCTCTGCATAAGAGGAATTAGTGCATGCTCCCATACCGAAAACAATATCCTTAACCCTTACGTTCTCCTGCAAAGCGCCTGCCGAGCCTATTCTTATTATACAGTCAACGTCAAAAAAATTATACAACTCGTAGCTGTAAATTCCTATTGATGGCATTCCCATTCCGCTTGCCATTACGGACACCTTAGCTCCCTGCCACGTTCCCGTATAGCCCTGCACTCCTCTTACGTTGTTAAAGAGCACGGGAGACTCGAGAAAATTCTCGGCAACGAATTTTGAGCGCAAGGGGTCGCCGGGCATGAGCACGACCTTGGCAATATCTCCCTCGCTTGCCTTTATATGAGGTGTGGGTACGTTTTTGTTTGACATATACTTTCTCCTTTATTTGGGATTATGGAAAAATTATTTCTGCACAACGCCTTCCATGTAGTAGGACGCTTCCATGTCCGCAACGCAAAGAGAGAATGCAAGCGGGAACATTTCAAGCGCCTTGCCGACTTGATTTGCGTCCTCGGGCCCCGAAAATCCCATGTGGTATCTTATCGCGAACGCCTCGTCGCGCGTAAGCTTCATAAAGCCCGAGATTATGTATACGGACTTTTCCCCGTGGCCATAAGGCAGGGTGTCCTCGATGGTATAGTAGGGCACGCTCTCCCAAACCCCGTTCTTCTTTACGTTTCTCATTTCCGTTTTGTAGAAGTTAGTCTTGCAAAGGTCGTGCAAAAGAGCTACGATAGCAAGGCTCTCCTCGCTGAAAACAAAGCCATATTTTTCCTTAAAGCGTGGGCGTTTGGCAAAGTCGCAAAGGCACTCGTAGACGTTGAGGCTATGCTCAAGCAGTCCGCCCTCGTAAGCGCCGTGAAATCTCGTTGACGCGGGAGCGGTAAAAAAGTCGGTCTTGCTTTCTATGTACTCAAGAAGCTTATCCGCGCCCTCGCGGGTAATGCACGAATTATAAATAGTCAAAAATTTCTCTTTGTTAGTCATGTCGCACCTCGTAAATATAAAATTTCGGTTTGTTTACATACACAATTATTGTATCACATTTTGCAAAATAAATCAACGGATTTTTTGCGCGCGCCCATGAATTTACAAGGAGTTAATAAAATACCACTCAAAAATATGCTCCGAGTGAAATATTAGTAAAAACAGTATCAAAAAAAATTAAAAAGTGTATAAAAATTTCGCACAAAATATAGACACCGACAAAGTTTTGTGGTATAATATAATGAAATTTTGTTTTTTGAGGTAAAAGTGATGCGTATAAGAGAGATCTGTCCGTATTCATTTGGGGCAAATACCTATCTTTTGTTCTCGGGCACGCATGCGCTCGTCGTCGATCCCTCGGTATCCGTCGAGGCGCTTTCAGCGGTACTTTCCGAGGAGGGTGCGACTCTTGAGGGGATACTTCTGACTCACGGGCATTTCGACCACACCACCTCGGTTGACACGGTAAGGGACGCTTTCGGCATCCCCGCCTATATTCACTCGCACGACGCGGTAATGCTCACCGACGCGCACAAGAGCGCATTTTACACCTTTTTCCGCAAGGAATGCTCCCACAGAGTAGCAGAGCGCACGCTCGCGGACGGCGACGTTATTCCCCTCGGGGAGGAAAGCATCACAGTCATTCACACTCCCGGACATTCGGGCGGTAGCGTATGCTTTTTGTGCAGCGACATTCTCGTAAGCGGAGATACGCTTTTCGCGGACAGCGTTGGGCGCACCGACCTATGGAGCGGCAACACAGCATCTCTTCGCGCCTCTCTCGACTCTCTCGGCAAGCTTGACGGCTCAATTACGATATACCCCGGTCACGGAGAGCCATCAACTCTTGCCTCGGCACTTGAGAGCGCAAAATTCTTCTTTTAATTTGCTTTTAACAAAAACGACGTAACATACACGAAAGGACTAAAAAATGGATCATCAATCACTTGCAGAGCTTCTTTTCCCGAACGTAAATAAAACTCCTGCCGATCTTGAAGCAGAGTTTCCGCCCCGCGCACTCCCCGAGGGCGCAAAGGTTACTCGCTTTGCTCCCAGCCCCACGGGATTTGTTCATTTCGGCGGTCTGTTCCCCACCACCGTTGCGGAGCGCCTCGCTCACCAAAGCGGAGGTTTGCTCTATCTTCGAATTGAGGACACCGACGCGCGACGTGAGGTTGCGGGCGCCGCTGAGGGACTTATCAAGACTCTTGCGCGCTACGGCATAAACTTCGACGAGGGCGCTGTGCTCGACGCTGACGGAAAGGTTTGTGATAAAGGAATTTACGGTCCTTACAAGCAGAGTCTTCGCGGCCCTATTTACCACGTTTACGCAAAGCAACTCGTAAAGGAAGGCAAGGCGTACCCCTGCTTTACTGCACAGGACGAGCTCGAGGAGATACTCTCCGTAAACAAAAAAGAGGAGCTTAAAAACACCGACTGGCAGGCAGAGGCGGAAAGCCGCCGCCGAGAGATGCTCAAGGCAAGAGAGATAACCCTTGAGGAGGTAGAGCAAAACCTCAAAGCAGGCAACCCCTTCGTTCTTAGAATCCTTGCCGACGGTGCGCCCGACAGAAAGGTTAAATTTACCGACCTCGTAAAGGGCAATATGGAAATCCCCGAAAACGACGAGGACTTCGTGCTTCTCAAGTCCGACGGTATTCCCACCTACCACTTCGCGCACGCCGTTGACGACCACCTTATGGGCACGACTCACGTAATTCGCGGAGAGGAATGGCTCCCCAGCCTTGCAAAGCATCTTCAGCTTTTCAGATACCTCGGCTTCAAAACGCCCAAGTATCTTCACATCGCGCAGATAATGCGCCTTGACGAGAACGGCAACAAGAAAAAGCTTTCAAAGCGCGACATGGGCGCGAATATGGACGACTACACTCGCATGGGATACTGCCCCGAGGCTGTCTGTGAATACGTAATGACGCTTCTCAACTCCAACTACGAGGAGTGGAGAATGCAGAACCCCGACAAGTCCTACCTTGAATTCCCGTTCAACATAAAGAAAATGTCCGTTTCGGGCTGTCTTTTCGACTTTGACAAGCTCAACGACGTATCAAAGAACGTTATCTCGCGTATGGACGCGCAAAAGGTCACCTCGGCAGTCACCGAGTGGGCGCTTGAATTTGACAGACCTTTCGGCGAATTGCTTCGCGACAACGCCGACATGGCAACCGCGATATTCGCCATAGGCAGAGGCGGCAAAAAGCCGCGTAAGGACCTTGCGACGTGGTGTGACGCAAAACCTTACATGGGATTTTTCTTCGATGAATACTTCACCGTTGAGTGCCCCTACCCCGATAAGTTCCCCAAGGAGGATATACTGAACGTATTTGACGGCTTCCTCGCGACCTACGATGAGAGTGACGACATGAACGCTTGGTTCGACAAGATAAAGGCGGTCGCCGAGGCAAACGGCTATACTCCCGACATGAACGCGTACAAAGCAGATCCCGACGCATTCAAGGGCAAGGTCGCTGACGTAAGCATGTTCTTGCGCCTTGCGGTAACGGGAAAGGTAAATTCCCCCGACATGTATTCCGTAATGCAGATTCTCGGCAAGGATAAGGTTGCCGAGAGAATTAACAAAATGAAAGAGTCGCTGTAATATAAAGCAAAGGAAAAACGAAAATGGCAGAAATAGCAAATAACTTTATTCACGATATAATAGACGCAGACCGCTTGGAGCATCCCGAAAAAAAGGTTCATACGCGTTTTCCCCCCGAGCCTAACGGTTATCTCCATATCGGCTCTGCAAAGGCTATACTTATAAACTACGAGACCGCAAAGAAGTACGGCGGTAAGTTCAATCTACGCTATGACGACACCAACCCTGCAAAGGAGGACGTTGAGTACGTTGAGTCCATTTACGAGGACCTTACGTGGCTTGGCGCAACCCCCGACGGCGGAATCTTCTACGGCTCGGACTACTTTGATAAGTGCTACGAGTACGCTGAAAAGCTTATTATGGACGGCAAGGCGTATGTTTGCGACCTCTCCGCCGAGGAAATGAGAGAGTATCGCGGTACTCTTACAGAACCCGGCAAGGAGAGCCCCTATCGCAACCGCTCCGTCGAAGAAAACCTCGATCTGTTCCGCCGTATGCGCGCAGGTGAGTTTCCCGACGGAAGCCGCACGCTCCGCGCAAAGATCGACATGGCAAGCCCCAATATGAACATGCGCGACCCCGCTATTTACCGCATCGTTCACACCTCTCACCACCGTCAGGGCGACAAGTGGTGCATCTATCCCCTTTACGACTACGCGCACCCCATTCAGGACGCGCTTGAGGGTATCACATATTCGCTCTGCTCTCTTGAATTTGAAAACCACCGCCCTCTTTACGAGTGGGTAATTGACAATATCGGCTTTGAGATGCCCCCCATGCAAAGAGAGTTCGCACGTCTTAACGTAACTAACACCGTTATGTCCAAGCGCTACCTCAGATACCTCGTTGAAAACGACATGGTTGACGGCTGGGACGACCCCCGTCTTCCTACCATCTGCGCGCTCCGCAGACGCGGCTACACTCCCTCGTCCATATTCAATTTCGTTCGCAACGCGGGAATTTCCAAGGCAAACAGCCTTGTTGACATCGAGATGCTTGAGCATTGCATTCGCGAGGAGCTTAATGCGTCAGCCCCCAGACGAATTGCGATCGAGAAGCCCATAAAGGTAGTTATCGACAACTATCCCGAGGACAAGGTTGAGTACTTCAATCTGCCCAACAATCCACAGGACCCCGAAGCAGGCACACGCGCGCTTCCCTTCTCACGCGAGATATTCATTGACGCGTCCGACTTTGCCGAGGTTCCCCCGCCAAAGTTCTTCCGTCTTAAACCCGAGGGCGAGGTAAGACTCATGGGCGCTTATATAATCAAGTGCGGAGAAATCGTTAAGGACGCTGACGGAAGCATTGTTGAAATTCACGCAACGGCAGATCTTGAGACTGGCAACGGCAACCCCGTAGACGGCAGAAAGATCAAGGGTACTATCCATTGGCTCTCCGCCGCTCACGCCGCTGACGCTACGCTCATGCTCTACGACCGTCTTTTCACTATCGAGAACGTAAACGCAATCCCCGAGGATAAGACGTATAACGATTACCTCAACCCCGATTCCCTTACGGTAGTCAAGGGCGCAAAGATAGAGCCCTCGCTTACCGAGGCAAAGGCAGGAGATAAGTTCCAGTTCGTAAGAAACGGATATTTCTGCTGTGACTCCAAGAACGCGGGAACGTTTAACCGCATAGTCGGTCTTAAGGACAGCTTCCCTGCAAAGAAAAACTGATTTTTAAAGAGGAAAAATTATGTTTTTGAAAATATTTATCGCTCACCTTTGTGTAATGTCCGTAGTAGCGATTGCGGTTTGTATTTATGACAAGTTTGCCGCAAAGCACGCCACCAAGCACCGCACGCCCGAGGCAGTTCTCCTTTTGCTCTCGGCGCTCGGCGGATCAGTTGCAATGCTGCTTACTATGTTCCTGATAAGACACAAAACAAAGCACATGAAGTTTATGATAGGAATTCCCGTCATAATTTTAGTGCAGGCAGCCATAGCAGTAGCGGTAGCACTGCTTATATAAAACCGAAAGGACGGTAAAAAAATGTCCCAAGAAAATACAAACGAGCTCGCTCGCTTCAGCCTCATATATCCCGACGAGAGGGCTCAGGCCGCGCACTATTCGGGCGAGGCGCGTCCGAACATTGATATGTTCGTGCTTGACGAGCTGGGGCTTCTTGAGGTGTTCAATCTCAAAAACAGCGACCTCGACGAATATTTCACGACTGACGAGCGCGTAATACGCCACAGAATGGACGTATTCGGCGATATGCTCGAGCACCCCGAAATATCCGTAACGCTCAACAAGCTTATTCCGATACTCACGGATATAATGGAGATAAGACGCCTTGAGGCGGACACGGGCAACACCGAGTCTTATCTTGAGAGCATCACCGAGATCGAGCTTTATATCGCAAGCATCTCAACACTCAATGCAGGACTTTCTCCTATAAAGGACGACCTTAAGAGCGAGGCGCTCCGCACCCTTGCCTTTCGCATAGCGGAGCTTGCCGAGAGTGACTACTACAAGGAGCTTAACAAGAAGCTCTCCGAGCTAACAAACCGTGTACGCGACATAAGAAGCGTTACGATCGGTGTAAATCTTGACGCGCAGCTTCGCCCGTCAAGCGCGGGAGTTCTCTCTATAAACGCAGAGCCATTCCGTTCGGGCGACGTGCTTGAAAAGATTTTGCGACTGAATTTCAAGGACGACGAGTACACCTGTATCGCAAATCTCGTTCCCTTTAACAAGAAACAGTCAGACAATCAAAAAACAGCGCTCGCGCTTGCCTTTAATTCAGCGATAAACGACGTCTATAAGCAGTCGCTTCGCTCGTGGAAAAAGATAGTGCAGAGCTACGTGCTTGAAAATACCGATTTTCTTCTCAACCTCATGCCCGAAATAGAATTCCTTGTAAAAGGAACGGCGCTTCTTCGCGCTCTGTCAGAAAAAGGCATGTCGCTTTGCAGACCCAAGATCCCCTCTGACGGCACGCGCGTGTTTGACGCAAAGGAGCTTTACAATCCCTGCGTAGCGCTTAAGGTTGACTACGACATCGTAACCAACGACGTCGAGATGGATGCGGACAACGCTATGATCTATGTGCTCACAGGTCCTAACCGCGGCGGTAAATCGGTTATCACCTGCGCTATCGGTCTCTCGGTTGCCCTCATGCAGCTCGGTATGTTCGTGCCTGCCAAGAGTGCGACGATAAGCATATCCGACGGTATATTTACCCACTTCCCGACGGGTGCTGACGACACCATAGACAAGGGTAGACTTGGAGAGGAGTGCGCGCGTCTGCGTGACATTTTCGATGCGCTCAGCCCTGACAGCCTTGTTCTGCTGGACGAATCTCTTTCGTCAACAGGCTCGTTTGAGGCGTCGTATATAGCGGCGGAGGTCTTGGCGGGACTCTCACGTGTCGGCTGCCGTTGTCTTTTCGCAACGCACCTGCACGAGCTTGCGGCGGAAATCGACAACATCAATGCACGAACGGCTGATGAGGGCGGAGTTAAGATCGATACTCTCGTTGCGGGAATTGAGGGCGGAAAGCGCTCCTTTAAGATATTCCGTCAAAAGCCCGACGGAAAGAGCTATGCCCGCGATATAGCCGACAAATACGGACTTTCTTATGAAAATATCGTAAGTAAATTGAATAAATGAGGACAAAAACATGAAATCACAAATATTAGGCTTACTTGAAAACGATGCAAAACTCACCCCCGAGCAGATAAGCGTTATGCTTGACGTCTCGCTTGACGAGGTCAAGGCTCACATCGCCGAGCTTGAATGCAACGGCACAATACTTGGCTACAAGGCTGTCGTTGACTGGGAAAAGACGGATCGCGAGTCAGTAACCGCAATGATCGACGTAAAGCTCACCCCCCAGAGAGGAAAGGGCTACGACCGCGTTGCCGAGAAGATATACAACTACCCCGAGGTAAAATCCGTATATCTCATGTCGGGCGCATACGACCTTTCCGTGCTTATCGAGGGAAAGACCATGAAGGAGGTCGCATTCTTTGTCTCGCAGAAGCTCGCGCCTATCGACGAGGTAATCTCGACGGCAACACATTTTGTGCTTCACAAGTACAAGGACACGGGAGTGCTCCACGATCCCACACTTGATATTGACGAGAGAGGAAACTGCAACTGATGGATTACTCAAAGCTTTTATCTAAAACCGTTGTAAATACGGAAAAATCGGGTATCAGAAAATTCTTTGATATCATGGAGACCATGGACGACGTCGTAGGTCTCACGGTAGGACAGCCCGACTTCGTAACTCCTTGGCACATTCGCGAGGCAGGTATCGAAAGCCTTGAAAAAGGCAAGACCTACTACACCTCGAACGCAGGTACCTTTGACCTGCGCGTTGAAATAAACAACTATCTCACACGCCGCTTCTCCACGTCCTACGACCCCGAAAAGGAAATCATCGTGACCGTAGGCGGAAGCGAGGCTATCGACATAGCTATCAGAGCCGTTATTGAAACGGGTGACGAGGTTATTATTCCCACTCCCTCGTTCGTATGCTACGCTCCCATTACCCGCATGGCAGGCGGTACTCCCGTGATAGTCGAAACGCAGTATAAGGATAAGTTCAAGCTGACTCCCGAGGCACTTAAAGCAGCTATAACCCCCCGCACGAAGATGCTCGTGCTTCCCTACCCCAACAACCCCACGGGCGCTATTATGACTCGCGAGGAGCTCGAGGATATAGCAGAGGTATTGCGTGACACCAACATTCTCGTTCTTTCCGATGAGATATACGCGGAGATGACCTACGGTCGCGAGCACTGCTCCATCGCGTCTATCGAGGGCATGAAGGAGCGCACCATTATCGTCAGCGGCTTTTCAAAGGCATACGCTATGACGGGTTGGCGTCTTGGCTACCTCTGCGCACCCGCTCCACTTACCGAGCAGATGCTCAAAATACATCAGTACTGCATCATGAGCTCCCCCACCACCTCGCAGTTTGCCGCAATTGAGGCGCTTCGAAACGGGGATGACGACGTTCGCATGATGGTTGACGAGTACAACCGCCGCCGCAGATATATCTACAACGGACTCAAGGGCTTGGGAATCGAGTCGTTTGAGCCCGAGGGAGCATTCTACATATTCCCGAACATCGGTCAGTACGGAATGTCAAGCGACGATTTCTGCTCAAAGCTGCTCTATGATTATAAGTGTGCTATCGTTCCCGGCAACGCATTCGGTGTCGGCGGTGAGGGATTTGCGCGCATTTCCTACGCTTACTCCATAAAGCACATCACGCAGGCGCTTGAAAGAATAGAAGCGTTTGTTAAAACTCTTTAATAAAATTAAATAGAAAATGAAAAACGGACACCGTGGACGTTACTGCGGTGCCCGTTTTTTATCTTTTTATCATAAAAACCGAGAAATAGCCACGTGGATCGAAAAAGTCTTTGTAACAATTAGCCTTCCCCAGTGGGGGAAGGTGGCTTTGGCGAGCCACGTGCGAGCCAATGACGGATGAGGTGTACTTTATTCAAGTTTATTTTTTACACCTCAACCACCGCTGTCGCGGTCCCCCTTCTCCCGCTGGAGAAGGCTAACGCTGACAGCTCTTTGAGCGCATAAATTAATTTCATAGCTTGAATTATTTTTCCTCAAAAAGTAAATGCTAATTCCAAATGTATTTTTGGAGGCAGAGCATGGAACAGCTTGGAGAAAATAAGAAAAAGCGCGTGTACGCTGTACTCAAACGCGCCCTCGACGTATTATTTTCTGCCCTGCTCCTTTTCTTCCTCGCTATTCCCATGCTCCTTATATGGTTCTCAATACGCGTAAGCTCGCGCGGCGAGGGCATTTTTAAGCAAGCGCGGATAGGTAAAAACGGCAAAAGCTTCATCTGCTATAAATTCCGGACGATGTATAAAAGCGCGCCAAGCAACACCCCCTCGTCTAATTTTGCAAGCGTTGAAAAATACGTCACCCCCGTCGGACGCCTCTTGCGCAGAACGAGCCTTGACGAGCTGCCGCAGCTTTACAACGTCTTAAAGGGAGATATGAGTCTTGTCGGTCCTCGCCCGCTTATTGCCGAGGAAACGGAGGTACATCTACTGCGACGTAAATACGGAGTGTATTCGATCCGCCCGGGACTCACAGGGCTTTCTCAAATCAGCGGACGCGACTCTCTCACCGACCGCCGCAAGGCAGAGCTTGACCGAGCCTATCTTGAAGCCTTTGGATTTATACAAGACGTAAAAATAATAGGAAAAACCGTCACCGGCGTAATTTCCGGCGACGGCATAGCCAAGGGCAAACAAAAATGATAAAAATATGAAAGGCTGCCTTACATAGTAAGACAGCCTTTTCAGACGTTTAATCTTTTATATTTTCATCTAATAAGTCCTGGATATTCGCAACGTACTTGCGCTCCTCCTCAAGCTCCTCGTCAGTCATTCTGCGAAGACCTCTTGCCATAGCATTTTCTGCCTTTTCAGCCTCCCTTTTAGCCTTGCACTTCTCTATCTTTGCCTTCTGCTGCGCGATCTGAAGCGTAAGCGCGTCAATGCGAGCGATAACTGCGGCAATAGACTCAGCATATGATACGCCGTCGGACTTGAGCTGTCTATACGTAAGCTTGCCAAGCTTTTCAAACTGATCGTCACACTTTGAGATAAGTCTTGCAAGCTTTAAGTGCATAGAAGCGGTTTCTGCTACCTCGCCGGTCTTTTTAGCGGTCTTCTTTGCAACAACGCTTACACCTGTGCGAAATTCTTCCCAAGTTCCCATTTTAATATCCTCACTTTCAAGTGTTATTTTCAACTATCATATATGATTATACACCAAAAAAACGCAATTGTAAATAGGTATAGCATAAAAAAATATTTTTTGGGCAAATTATTGAGGGAAAACGACTCAAACGGAGGAAAAAAACAAATGGACATGAATACCGAGGAATATAAGAAATATGCAAAAAAACACGCGCCAAAATCCCCAATCGTAAAGAATTGCGTAAAGGCGTTTTTGTTCGGAGGGCTCATTTGCGCCATCTCGCAGGGATTTCGACAGCTATACAGCACCGTTTTCGGTGTGGAAACGACTGTTGCGTCGGCGCTTGCCTCGATAACGCTTGCGTTTATCGCAATACTCTTGACCGCAATAGGTGTATTTGACAATATCGCCAAGCACGCGGGCGCGGGGACACTCGTGCCGATAACAGGATTTGCTAACGCAGTTTCCTCACCTGCCATTGACAGTAAAGCTGAAGGACTTGGGCTCGGTGTAGGTACTAAAATTTTCTCGGTCGCAGGCCCCGTTATTCTCTACGGTACGCTCGCAGGAGTACTTTACGGGCTTATTTATTACGTTTATCTATGCGTAGTAAGCTGACATGGCTTGAAAGGCTCCGAGTGGGCGCGCTCGTGAGACTTGCAAAATTCCTTTGTTTTTTGGGATTTATATAACAAGAAAGTGCCTTAGCCACTAAACGTAGCAAGGCACTTTTTATTTCATATTTTTAACGTGGTTTTTAATAGCCTCAAGCGCCTCGTCACTTATTACGTGCTCGATCTTGCAGGCGTCCTCGGTCGCAACCTCGGAAGAAACGCCAAGACGTTGTAAAAAGTCACATATCTGTGTGTGTCTGTCGTATATCTTCTCCGCAACGTCTCGTCCCATCTCGGTAAGCGACAAATAACCGTTCTTATCGGAGACGACGTACCCGCCGTCCTTGAGAAGCCCCAGCGCGCGGCTGACGCTCGGCTTTGAATAGCCCATATACTCGCATATATCAATAGCGCGAACGTAGTTATTCTTTTTTGAAAGCACGAGAATACTCTCAAGATACATCTCGCCCGATTCCTGCAAGTGCATAAGCTACCTCCTGAATAAAATTAGGTTAAGAATATTATACCCGAAAAGAATATGCGTGTCAAGGACTTTCATAAAATTAAGTTAGTACGAGAATTTTAAAAAATATAGATCCTTTCTATTGACAAAACCAATCTATTGTGATATAATACATGAGTTCACGATAAAAGTTGAAAATTTCATTCGTGGGTATGGCGGAATTGGCAGCTTGGAGAGCGAGCGCACCCGGTGGGTGATGAAGCGAGCTCGATCAAGGCGCAGAAGCAAGGAGGATTTCGAGCGGACGCGAGAAAGGCGACTATGCTTCAAGAGTCACGCGGGAAACAACTTTTATTTTGAGAATTTGCGCAACAACGCAAAGCGTTGTTGTAGCATATTTTCGAAGAAAATATGCGGGTATGGCGGAATTGGCAGACGCGCTAGATTCAGGTTCTAGTCGGGGTTCCTCGGTGAAGGTTCAAGTCCTTTTACCCGCACCACCCAAAGCCTTGAAAACACTACGTTTTCGAGGCTTTTCTCTTTTAAATTTTCTTGGCAGACACGTAACCACGGCTCATTAACTTATGTTGCGTGTCTGCCATTGTTTTGCCCTACTTTTCGATAAAGTAAGGACTCATACTCTGATACATCGGATCGTCATCGTCGGGGATAAAATCAATGTGCGAGCTGAACTTGGCTTTCATTCGTATCTTGATTCTCAGCTTTCCGTCCACCTCTGCTATAAGGATTTCCTTTATCAGCATTCTCAAGTGGGTGTTGCTGATTGCCCCTGTCGATATGATCTCGTCCAGCATATCGATTCCGCTTTTAATCTCGGCTTTTCTCTTTCGGATAGTCTCCTCGAAGTTTCTTATCGCATCGATCTGTTCTGTGAGCGTCTTGATGTCTGCATCGCATTTTACGAGCATTTCGTCATATACACTTGCGTGTTCTCGGTCACGGATACGTTCCAGCAGTATCAACTGTTGGTCGCTCTTTCGCTGTTCCAATTTTGTAGTAAGCTCACGTATCCGTTTTTCTGCGGTATTCTTCTGCGATAGCCAACGCTTGACGTCGGATTCGATACTGTCGTAATTCTTTTGAGCATCTTCCTTGATGCTCATCAGCTCCTCATATATGAGATTGTCGAGGTCGGCTTCGTCAATGCGATGCGAGGTGCAGTTTTCACTACCGTAGCGGTGGTATCCGTTACAGACGTATTCGTATCTGTCGGGTTTATTCTTCCACCGTCTTGTTTTGCAGCTAAAGCTCGAACCGCAGTCGGCGCATTTGAGCAGTCCCGTGTATCTGTGGCAAGGCTTACCGCTTGATGCTCTGACATTATTTCTTACCTTTTCGGATAATAAAAATTGTGCCTGCTCCCATATCTCTCTTGATATGATTGCAGGCACAAAGTTTTCGTGTCGGTAATGTTCCTCGGGAGGCAGTTCTTTCCTCACGTGATTTATTTTATTGGTATAAGACTTATGGCAGACGAGAGTTCCCGTGTAGAACTCATTTTGGAGAACTCGTTTGACACCTGTGTTCTCCCACAGGAAGCTGTGTGCAATCTCGGGCTTGTTGTTGCCAAGGCGCTTTCCGAGTATCTGCTGCTGATAATATCCTTGGGATTTTATCCCCTCTTCATTGAGTATATTGGCAATGGCTTTCAATCCGTATCCGTCAAGATAGAGGGAAAAAATACGGCGAACAATGGTAGCTTGTTCCTCTACGATAACCACCTTTCCGGTATTCTTGTCCTTGAAGTAACCCATCGGAGGAATAAGGACTATCCCCGATTTCTGCTTCTGCTTGTATCCCGCGCGTATCTTCTTGGAAATGTCACGGCAGTACATATCGTTAAATATCCCTTTGAATCCAACGATAAGCTCGTCATCCTCGTTGCTTGTGTCGATGTTTTCTGTTACCGACAGCACTCGGATATCGTTCTGCCTGAGATAGTCGATAAAAATAGCGGTCTGTGTCTTGTGCCTACCCAAACGGGATAGGTCCTTGACCACGACCGCATCAATGCTTTTCTTATCCACTTCCTCATAAATTTTTTCGATACCGTCACGGTCGAAGTGCATACCGCTGACGTTATCGTCGAATGACTCACCGACGATCTCATATCCGTGGATGTCACAATAGTCCACGAGTATTTTCTTTTGGTTGGTGAGTGAGTTCAGTTCCTTGTCCTCATCTCTGGACAAGCGATAGTATAACCATACTCTCATTTTGTTTTTCCTTTCTTGAAATATATTTCATATCAAGCAATATTCTGCTCGTTATGATCGGCATTTTCCTGCTCTGGCAGGGTTCTGTCATCTGTCACATAATCGTGGATGACAGAGCGCAGAAATTCATTGAACTGCTTGTCAGTTCCAACGTATTCAAAGGTGACTCTTTCGATTGGGAGGCTATTATTTTTCTTCATAAAATTATCCTTTCTTTGTTATTCTTAAATGGTTTTTGCGCTACCTCCGTGTAACGCAATGATATCACAAGCGGACTTCAAAGTC
>JAZOWN010000031.1:0-11352 GCA_045659245.1 Eubacteriales bacterium | reverse complement strand
AGTACAATCCTCAATTGACAACATTATGAAGGCTATCGAGAAGGGCGTTGTCACTCGCACGACCAAAACGCGATTGGAGGATCTTGAAGCAGAGGAAGAAAAAATCAAATGGAACATCAAAGCTGAAGAAGATAAACGCCCGAAAATCACCAAGGATTTCATTCTGTTCACGCTGCACAAGTTCCGAAGTCTTGATTTGAGATTCGAGAAAAATAAGGAACGGCTGATTGACGGACTCGTCAAGGCGATATTCGTTTACGACGATTATATCAAGCTCATTCTTACCTTTGACGATAAGCCGATAAACATCCCCACATCCGAAGAAATTGAATATATGGCAAATAGTTCGGACATTCAATCGTCCGCTTCACCAAAAAAACACATACCCTTTTGGGTATTTGCTTTTTTTATCCCGTTGTCGATAATCGCGAGGCTATGTGAGCTATTCTTAAACACCGCTCTAACTTGTCATTTTTTATTTCACAACAAAACCAAAGCCGCCCTTTCGGGCGGCTTTAATTTATCAGAACGTCAATACTTACGCGTTGGTGTTCTTGATAGAGTTTTCGTAGCTCTCGACCATCTTCTTAACCATCTGGCCGCCTACGCTACCTGCCTGCTTAGAGGTAAGGTCACCGTTGTAACCGTTCTTAAGGTTTACACCAACCTCGCTGGCAGCCTGCATCTTAAACTTGTTAAGAGCTTCCTTTGCCTCAGGCACTACATTCTTGTTAGACATAGTAACTTCTCCTGTTCAAACTATCTGTTTTTCGAGCATGGAGAGGTAAGCCAAAGAAAATCTACTCTCTTTCGTTTACCTTGCGGCGTAAATGCCGCGTGCTTTTGCATTTTCTCCCGCTCTGCTATTATTGTTAGCAGAACTCTTTTTTTTATTTGAGAGAAAATTTGGAAATATAATTTACTTTATAGAAGTGAAATAGCTTGCCGCTGCCTCAAAATCGGCGCTATAGATTTCGCCGTTTCTGACGTAATTAATGGTTATTTTATCTCCGACCTTCAATCCAAGACAAATATCGTCGACCTGGTGTGCGCGAGTTATCTCAATGAATTCCCCGCCGTTGACGGAGATCTCTTTAATAACGTCGCCTGCCTGAAGCGTTCCGCGTACGAGATAGCCGCTTACGGGGGCCGTTACAATAGCATCTTCCTCAATTTTTATTCTTCCCGTATCCTTATCAAGCACCGCCGTAGAGTTTGACGAATCCACCTCAACCACCTTTGCGAGCCTGATCTTCTGATTAGACGAGTTTAAGCAATTTGCCTTTACGTTCTCAACAAAGGAGATCACCGTGCTTGACGGGATCGCATAGCCGATATTCTCTACGTCATCCTCAACTATCTTTGCGTTAACAATACCGATAAGATTTCCCTCTCCGTCAAAAAGTCCGCCGCCGGAGTTTCCGGAATTAACTGCGGTATCTATACGCATAACTCGAAGCATGATGCTCGTCTTATTATCCGCACCCTTTATAGTTAAATACTCGGAGTCAATGCTGACTACACCAGTCGTTACGGAAATTCCCATTCCTTTCGCGTTTCCTATTGCAATCGCCGCGGTACCTGCGCTCACACCGTCCGAATCGGCAACAGTAGCTACAACCGCCGAAGACTCCTTCAAAAGTCTGCTGTTTCTTACTCGCAATACGGCAAGATCATATTCCATTGATCCCCCAACGTATTCCGCAGATATAGACTGAGCATCCGTTTCCGAACCGTAAACGCACACGGAAATATTGTTGCTTATCGAGCCTGAGGAGGCAAGATATACAACGTGGTAATTGGTAACTATAAGCGCGTCTCCCGTCGATTTATCCATTTCGTATATGACTCCCGAGCCGCGCTGTGAGCCGCAGTTTATGCTTACAGAGCTGAAAACGCCCTTTGTCGCAGCTGCCTCGGTATCCGTCTGCGATGGGGTTATTATTACCGTGCTTCCGCCGCCGTTATCATTTGAATCACTATCACCGTCAAGACCGTTTTGACCGTCTTTTCCGTCAAGACCGTCTTTTCCGTTTTTTCCGTTATTACCGTCAAGTCCGTCCTTGCCGTCCTCGCCGACGACCTTTCCCATGTTTTGCTCTCTACCGAATGAATACTCCAATATAAGCTCACCGTTTTCATTGATCTGAGCAGATTTTACGCCGCCCACTTGTATTATACAGCAGCCGCTAAGAGTGAGTGAGAGCACCGCCGTAAGGCAAATTAAAGCAATTACTTTTTTGACTTTTTTGTTTTTGATCATCATAAGATTCCCTTTTTAAAAAAATTCAGTTCAAGGTCTTTCCTCTGATATAGTCTACAAATTGTTGCGCCGTTCTTCCCGAAATGCCGCCGTTGCGAAGCTCCCAACGGTGTGCCTCGTACAAAAGCTCCTCGTCAGCGACTGTAATGCCGCTGCGACGCGCAAGCTCAATTACAATGTTGTCAAATTCGTTTCTCGACGGTTTCATATAACCTATCGAGATTCCGAAGCGGTTAACGAGAGAAAGCTTTTCCTCAATAGTTTCCGAACGGTGAATGTCACCGTCGATTTCTGTATCCGTTCTGTCCTTCCACGTTTCCTTTATAAGGTGTCGGCGGTTGGACGTAGCGTATATGAGCACGTTATCGGGCTTGGTTTCAACTCCGCCCTCAATTATTGCCTTGAGATATTTATACTCTATCTCCTGCTCCTCAAAGGACAAATCGTCCATATAAATAATGAATTTGTAATTGCGATTTTTAACCTCGGATATAATTCTTGACAGATAGCGGAACTGATGCTTGTATATCTCTATCATGCGCAATCCGTCGTCATAATATTTATTGATTATAGCCTTTATGCTCGTGGATTTACCCGTGCCGCTGTCGCCGTAAAGCAGTACGTTATTTCCGCCTCTGCCGTAAACGAACGCCTCTGTATTTTCAATAAGCATCTTCTTTTGAAGCTCGTAGCCTACAAGGTCCTCAAGGCAAACTGGCTGCATATTCGAGATCGGGCGCATGCTGACACCCGTTTCGTCGTCACCCTCAAGCCTGAACGCTTTATTGAGTCCGTACATTCCGACACCGTAGTCGCGGTAAAAATCAGTAACGACATCGAATACCGCTTTACCGTCCTCTGCGTTTTCAATCGCATCGGAAAGATCTCTTACCTTCCCGCTTACGTTTTTGTTATATATCTGCTCGCGCTTGGATATTGCGTGGTAGTTTGAAAGAACGGTAAAGCAATCAACGCCGAGCTTTGACTCAATATCTGAAAAATCAAAATCAAAAAGCGCCTTTATCGCAGAAAAATCGTTAATCGCAAAGGTATTGACAGTTCCCTCACGCGCCTCTGCCTTTTCACACGTAAGGCTAAAGGGATTTTCGTCAGTTATCAAAAGATAGGTAAGGTAGTTGTGCCACAAATTTTTATCAAATCCGTATTTAGTAGCAAGCTCCAGAAGCTGGCGAACCTCGCTGTAAAGTCTTGTGCGAAGCACCTCACGCGGTGTTTTTTCCTCGTCAAGCTCTCTGAAAATTTCCGAAAGTCTGCCGAGAATGCTGTCCTTTAATACCTCACTGTATATTATAAGCTTTGATGTTTCTCTGTACATAAAATCCTCACAAATGTTTTAATACATTTAATTATACAACCTATGCTAAAAAATGTCAATACTGAAGCAGAATAAATGTATTAAATGATCTGGCAGTATCATTTTTTTGTATAAATCCAAAAAACTCACTTTGAACAAAGAATTTTACAAAAAATTGCAAAAAGGTATTGACAAAAGGCTTTCAATCTGTTATAATATCAAAGTCGCAAGTGCTGGTATGGCTCAGTCGGTAGAGCACGTCATTGGTAATGACGAGGTCATCAGTTCGATTCTGATTACCAGCCCCAAGAGCCTGACGCAAAAGCGTCATGCTTTTTTGATATAAAAAACGCTTCGACGAGGAGTAGTACGCAAAAATATCGCCACAGAGAGCGGACGGTTGGTGTGAGTCCGCGCGAAACATTGCGGAAGTCGCCTCTGAGCGGTGAGGATGAGCGCTTTTGTGTTAGTTCTTGACGTTTCTCCACGTTACGGAGCTTGAGATGATGCCTTGGCATCAAGTCAGGTGGTACCGCGTGCTCCACGCCCTGATATGGGTGGTGGGGTTTTTCTTTTTTAGTTTTAAATTTGATTATTATATTCAGGAGGTTTTTATGAATTCCTACAACGAATTACCAAAGGTATATTCCCCTCAGGACTTTGAGGACAGAATATATCAGAATTGGTGCGACAAGGGTTACTTTACCCCCGACGTAAACAATCCCGCGCCCGCATTTACTATCGTTATTCCCCCGCCAAACGTCACAGGACAGCTCCATATGGGACATGCTCTTGACGAAACACTTCAGGATATTCTCGTGCGTTACAAGAGAATGCAGGGCTTTAATACCCTTTGGGTGCCCGGCACAGACCACGCGGGAATCGCAACGCAGATAAAGGTCGAGGAGCAGCTTCGCGTAAACGAGGGGCTGACGCGCTACGACCTCGGACGCGACAAATTCCTTGAACGCGTATGGGATTGGAAGCATCAGTACGGCAACCGCATAATAAGTCAGCTTAAAAAGCTCGGCGCTTCCTGCGACTGGTCGCGCGAGCGCTTTACAATGGACGAGGGCTGCTCCCGCGCAGTTCGCGAGGTTTTCGTAAACCTTTACGACAAGGGACTTATCTACCGCGGAAACCGTATAATCAACTGGTGTCCTCATTGTATTACCGCTCTTTCCGACGCAGAGGTTGAGTACTCCGAGCAGGAGGGCTACTTCTGGCACATCAAATACCCGATAAAGGGTGAGGACGGCTACGTTGAGGTTGCTACGACACGTCCCGAAACCATGTTCGGTGACACCGCCGTTGCAGTAAACCCCGACGACGAGGCTACCAAGCATCTTATCGGTAAAACGCTCATTCTCCCCATAGTAGGCAGAGAAATTCCCGTAATTGCGGATGATTACGTTGAGATAGGCTTCGGTACGGGTTGCGTTAAGATTACTCCCGCACATGACCCCAACGACTTCCTCGTAGGTCAGCGCCACGATCTTGAGCAGATCAAGGTTATGAACGACGACGCTACTATGAACGGCTTTGCAAGCAAGTACGAGGGCATGGACAGATATGCCTGCCGTAAGGCGCTCGTTGCGGATCTTGAGGCTGAGGGATACCTTATTAAGACAGTTCCCCACAACCACAACGTAGGCTCATGCTACCGTTGCGGAACGACGGTCGAGCCTCTTACCTCTAACCAGTGGTTCGTTAAGATGGAGCCTCTCGCAAAGCCTGCTTTGGAGGTCGTTCGCGACGGAACAGTAAAATTCGTTCCCGATCGCTTCAGCAAGATATACGTCAACTGGATGGAGAACGTACACGACTGGTGTATCTCCCGTCAGCTTTGGTGGGGACACAGAATTCCTGCGTTCTACTGCTCCGATTGCGGAGAGATGACGGTTTCTAAGACCGATATTACCGCCTGCCCCAAGTGCGGCGGAAAGGTATCGCAGGAAAACGACGTGCTTGACACGTGGTTCTCATCCGCGCTCTGGCCATTCTCTACCCTCGGCTTCCCCGACAACACAGAGGAGCTTGAAAAGTACTATCCCACGAGCGCGCTCGTAACGGGATACGACATTATATTCTTCTGGGTTGCGCGTATGATATTCTCGGGACTTGAGCACATGGGCAAGGAGCCGTTCAACACGGTATTTATCCACGGACTTGTTCGTGACGCGCAGGGCCGCAAGATGTCAAAATCTCTTGGAAACGGTATCGATCCTCTTGAGGTCATTCGCACCTATGGCGCTGACGCGCTTCGTTACGCGCTCGCTACGGGTAACTCTCCCGGAAACGATATGCGCTTCTCCGACGAAAAGATCGAGGCGGCAAGAAACTTTGCTAACAAGCTCTGGAACGCATCTCGCTTCGTTCGTATGAACCTTACTATTGACAAGGTAGAGCTTCCCGAGGCGGACAAGCTTGCTCCCGAGGACAAGTGGATTCTCGACGAGTACAACCGTCTGTGTGCTACCGTTACGTCCTCGCTTGATAAGTACGAGGTCGGTATCGCGCTCGCTTCTATCTATGACTTTACCTGGGACGTATTCTGCGACTGGTACATTGAGCTTACCAAGGCGCGCCTTAACGAAAAGGACACCGAGGGCAACATTACCGCGCAGAACGTGCTTGCATACGTTCTTACGGGAACACTCAAGCTCTTGCACCCCTTCATGCCTTTCATTACAGAGGAAATATACCAGTCCTTGCCTCACGACTGTGAGAGCATCATGATTTCGGAATATCCGAAGTATGACGAGCGCCTCGTATTCGCAGAGGACGCAGAGCGTATGAGCCGTGTTATTGCCGTTATCAAGGCTATCCGCGCGCGCAGAAACGAAATGAACGTTCCTCCATCACGCAAGGCTAAGGTTTATATCGCAACCAAGTACACTGACGCATTCAACGACAGAGCAAAGGTATTCTTCGTTCGTCTTGCGTCTGCGTCCGAGGTGGAGATTGCAGATAGCTTTGAGGGCGTGATCAGCGCGGACGATGCCGTTCAGATAATCACCGATTCCGCGACGGTATTCCTTCCCCTTTCCGACATTGTTGACACTCAAAAGGAACTCGCAAGACTTGAGGGTGAGCAAAAGCGTCTTATCGGCGAGATCGAGCGCCTTGAAAAGAAGCTTTCCAACGAGGGCTTCGTTGCCAAGGCTCCTGCTGCTGTCGTTGACGGCGAAAAGGCAAAGCTCCAGAAATACCGCGAAAACCTCGACGGTGTTATCTCGGCACTTGCAAAGCTTAAATAAAAATTAATATATCAAAAAGGCGGTGGATCTCCACCGCCTTTTATTGTATATAAAAATTACACTCAACGACTCTTGTAACAATAAGCCTTCCCCAGCGGGGGAAGGCTCACGTTGACGGAGCTTCCTTTGAGATACAAATTAAAGATTCCCATTTGTAGGTATATACGTATAATACCTTTATAGCATGCAAAAAAGCTGCTGACTCAAAATAGAGTCAACAGCTTTTCATTTATCAGTTGAACATACCGCCGAGCCAATCGTCAAGATTAACAGATGCGGTAGCCTTTTCTTCAGCCTTTTCAGCCTCAGCCTTGGCAGTGCGAACGTCGCTTCCGTCCTTGTTCTTGGTAAAGCCGGTTGCGATGATGGTAATTCTCATCTCGTCCTCAAGGTCCTGGTCAACTGCAACTTCGAAGATCACGCTTGCGTCAGCGCTGCACTCCTTGGTTATCATATCGCAGGCGAGGTCAACGTCCTCAAGTCCGATATCGGGAGATGCGGAAATGCTGATAATGATTCCGGTAGCACCCTCGATAGAGGTCTCGAGCAAGGGGCTGGAGATGGCCATTCTTGCAGCGGTATCTGCCTTGTCCTTACCTGTTGCGCTGCCCACACCCATGTGAGCAAGTCCGGATTGAGTCATTACGGACGTTACGTCAGCAAAGTCAAGGTTGATAAATCCGGATACGTTGATAAGCTCGGAAACGCTCTGTACACCCTTGCGGAGAACGTCGTCTGCCTCAGAGAATGCATTAAGAAGGGTTATTCTCGTATCGGATACGAGCTTAAGTCTTTCGTTGGGGATAACGATGAGAGAGTCAACGTACTGAGCAAATTCAGCAATTCCCTCCTCCGCCTGAGCCATACGGCGTCTGCCCTCGAATGCGAAAGGCTTGGTTACGATACCTACGGTGAGAATATCCATCTCGTGTGCTATTCTCGCAACGACGGGAGCGGCACCGGTACCTGTTCCGCCGCCCATACCTGCGGTAATAAATACCATTTCAGCGCCGGAAAGTATCGCCTTAATATCGTCAATGGATTCTTCAGCTGCTCTTGCACCGATGCTCGGATTAGCTCCTGCGCCGAAGCCCTTGGTGATCTTCTCGCCTATAACGAGCTGTTTGGGTGCTAAGGAATTCTTGAGAGCCTGGCGGTCCGTATTGATGGTAACGAACTCTACTCCCTTAACGCCCGAAGCAATCATTCGGTTTACAGCATTGTTTCCGCCGCCGCCGACACCGATAACCTTAATACAAACATTGCTCTCGCACGCTTCATCGTGTTCAAAAGTCATTTTCAAATCCTCCAAATATACTTTTTTATTCCGCTTCACCGAAGCATATTATACATACATATATAATAATATATTTTAATATATATTGCAATACTTTTTTATAAAATTAAAGATTTTTTTACAAATTTCCCTATAATATTTTCTCTATAAGGAAATCGACTATTCTTTCTGAGGCGCGCCCGTCGCCGTAAGGGCTTTTTGCGCTCGCCATAGACTCAAAAACCGCACTGTCGGACAAAACCGTGCTGACCGTCGCCACTATCTGTTCTCGGTCTGTTCCAGCAAGTCTTGCAACACCCGCAAGTATTCCCTCGGGACGCTCCGTAACGTTTCTCATAACCACGGTGGGCTTGCCGAGCGCTGCCGCCTCCTCCTGTAAGCCGCCCGAATCCGTAAGCACCATATGGCATTTTGAAATTATATTGTGACACTCCACAACACCAAGCGGTGCGCAAAGACTTACTTGCCTACACTCTCCCAATATTTTATTCGTTATCTCGCTCACCTTTGGGTTTGGATGGACGGGGCATATAAAATGAACGTCCTCAAAGTTACTCGCTATCGCCCTTACCGCCAACAGCATTTCTTCCATTGCCCTTCCGTGACTTTCTCTGCGATGTGCGGTAAGAAATATAAGCCTTTTTTTCTCATTTCCGACAAGCAATGGGTGCTCAAAATTTTGCTTTACTGTATATTTGAGCGCATCCACCGCAGTGTTGCCCGTCACCGCCACTCTGTCGGGAGAAATACCCTCCTCATATAGATTATTCGCGGCGTATGCTGTTGGGGCAAAGTGAAGCCTTGCCGTCATTGCTACGCTGCGGCGGTTTAGCTCCTCCGGAAAGGGCGAGTAGATGTTATGAGTACGAAGTCCTGCCTCGACGTGAGCTACGGGAATACCCTTGTAAAATGCGGCAAGAGACGTCGCAAATGCACTTGCAGTATCTCCATGCACCATTACGGCATCGGGAATAAATTCGTCAAGCACGCGCGACATACCAGTAAGCACCTCTGCCGTTATGTATGCAAGTGACTGCTCTCCCCTCATAAGCCCCAGGTCAACGTCAGCACTCACCCCAAATGCCTCCATTGCGTCGTTTAAGAGCTCCTTATGCTGGCCCGTAGCACACACGAACGTTTCCACCTCATGTCTGCCGTAAAGCTCCTTTATCACAGGGCACATTTTTATCGCCTCCGGACGTGTTCCGAAGGCGACGAGTATCTTCAATTTTCTATCCACCTTTCTATCCATCAGTATCCCGCCTTTATCTGCGTTTTAAGTCGCGCGATTATCTTTTTTTCCAAGCGGGATATATACGACTGCGAGATACCGAGCTTATCGGCGACCTCCTTTTGCGTCATTTCCTTTTTTCCGCTCATGCCGTATCTTAGTTCTATTATTTCTCTCTCCCGCTCGTCAAGATCCGCTACTGCACGGCGCACTGCCATTCGCTCCTCAAGCTGCTCGATCTCAAAGGATATCCCGTTGTCCTCACTTCCGAGTATATCGGAAAGTAAAAGCTCGTTACCGTCCCAATCGGTGTTCAGCGGCTCGTCAATGGACACCTCCGCGCGTGTGCCCGAATGCTTTCTTATGTACATGAGTATCTCATTTTCGATGCATCTTGACGCGTACGTTGCGAGCTTTATATTTTTGTCCGACTGAAACGTATTTATCGCCTTTATAAGTCCGATCGTACCTATTGAAACCAAGTCCTCAAGTCCTGCGCCCGTATTCTCAAATCTCTTTGCTATATATACAACAAGGCGCAGGTTGTGCTCAATTAGAATTTGCCTTGCCTCATCCTCGCTTCCAAGCCTTGAGATCATTTCCGTTTCTTCCTCGCGAGTCAAGGGCGGTGGAAGAATATCAGTGCCGTTTACGTAAAATATTCCTCCCGTATTCCTCTGCCAGCGCCAAAATAGCTTTTTAATAACCCTTTTTACAGCATAATATACCTTCTCCCAAAGCCATATTATGCCGTTTCCTATCCATTCAAGTCCTTTTAGTACGGGCAATATAATTTTCATAAACTCCTCCAAAAATTCAAACTAACAGCTCTGTGGGAATCAAAGCACCGCAACCGCCGTGACTTTCCCCAAGCTCCGAAATATTACAAATTCCCAAAAGCGCATCAGCCTCGTGCGCATCCTTTCCCTCGCCTATTACAAGCTTATCCACGCGCACGCATACCATCATTCCCCGTCCCGTAGCAGTTTTCGTCGGCACAAGGCGTATCCGCCGCATTATGTCGGCATCTCTCACGTCACCTGCGCCTGTCGCATTAAGCGACAGGTCGATTACTTCATCAGGTATCGTTCCTCGAAGGACCTCAGCATCGGCTATAATACAAGGCTTGCCGCTTATAGGATCGCACAAAAGATTGCCGCTGTCACAAAAGGCAAGAAGCGTTTTTTTCTTTTCGTTCATATGTACGGTAAGACTCGTCGTTTTTTTGGTTGCGCGACGTCTGAAAAATCTCCCCGCGAACACACATATCAGGGCGCTTACCGCGGCAAGGATCGCAAGCATCCCCGCAGATATTCCATCGGAGGCGACTGCGTCGAACGGCAGATCCGCCTTGTCGAGAAGCGTGAATATTGCCGTCATAAAGCCGCCGAGCACCATTGAAGTCGCTATGTATACGAGCGTATTTTTTATCACTCCGCCGTTTTCCCAAAATGCAACGAGGCACATAAGCATGCATACCGCCACGTCTATCAATACTCCAAATATTCCACCAAGCGAAAGCAGTAAGGATACGTTAGCATATATTCCACCGAGTGCTGATGCAAAGAGCATTCGTGAGAGCGAAAGCTTTCGCGAAAGAAGCTTTCCCGTTAAAAAAAAGCAAAGAAAATCCATGCTGAAATTTATCAAAAAAAATAAATCTACGTAGACAGTACGCCCCATTTTTGACCTCATTTACAGTTATTACCAACATTATACACCACTATTCTTGCGTATTTTGTCACAATAAGATAGGTAAATAAATTTTTTATTTTTTTTGAAAAATATGCTTGACAAACAAAACCTCTTGTGGTATAATATATCTCGTTCCCGCGAATGCGAGCAGTACGCTGGTGTGGCTCAATGGCAGAGCAGCTGATTTGTAATCAGCAGGTTGATGGTTCGACTCCGTTCACCAGCTCCATTCGGTAGGGCAACAGTCCAATCCGAATATGGGGGATTTCCCGAGCGGCCAAAGGGGGCAGA
>JAZOWN010000030.1:0-8001 GCA_045659245.1 Eubacteriales bacterium | reverse complement strand
CTTTTCAACTATCAGGCAAAGATAATCCGCGAGGTTGCGGATAAATCACCCTGCGTCATTGTCGGCAGATGCTCCGACTACATTCTCCGCGAGCGCGATGACGTTGCGCGTATATTCGTTTACGCGGACAGACCTACCTGTATCAGTCACGTAACAGAGCTTTACGGCATGAAGGAGTCCGACGCTATAAAGAAGATCGAGTCGATAGATAAGACTCGCGCTATCTACTACAAGTATTATACCAACCGCGAGTGGAGCGACGTAAGCAACTACGACCTCTGTCTCAATACGACAAACATTTCCTTTGATAAGGCAGTTGATATAATTTGCGATTATCTCAAAAATTTTGAATAATTCGGTTTGTCCGAAATATATAGTGAAGTCGCCCTTGCTATTTTAAATGATAGCGAGGGCGGCTTTTTCTGCGTTTTGTCTATTATTTCCATTTTTTACCATTCTTTTTCGTTTCTTTTGCCAATTGGAAATTTTTGTAAATATCTTGAAATTTTTACCATAATATGGTAAAATATGTGTATCAAAGAAATACACGGAGGATAAAAATGGAAAATTCAATTAAAATCTTGATTGCTGACGAAAATTCAGCGCAAAGGCAGTCACTTATCAACGACCTGCGTCGAGCAGGATATGCGAATATCGAGGTTGCACTCAACGGTGAGGAAGCTCTGATTAAAATAGACCGCTTCCACCCCGACGTTGCCATAATTGATATTTGGCTCTCTAAGCTTGACGGCATAGGTGTCATACGCAACAGCAAAAATTTAAGCTTCGGTCAGGACAAAGAGCCTGCATTTATCGTAGTCTCAATGGTTTCAAGCCAGAGCGCGTTTTTGGAAGCAACCAACGCGGGGGCGGATCTGTGCCTTGTAAAGCCCTACAATACGGAAAGCCTTTGCTCACACATAGCAGCGCTTCATAAAAATCGCTTCGCGTCAGCGGTCGGCGAGCCTGCGGAGGAAGACCGTACACCTGACATAGAAACGCAGGTCACAAAGATAATACATCAAATAGGCGTTCCCGCACACATCAAGGGATATCAGTATCTCCGCACGGCGATACTCCTCACCGTCAAGGACTCGGATATTATAAACTCTGTCACCAAAATTCTCTATCCGTCCGTGGCTAAGAAATACCAAACGACCACCAGCCGCGTCGAGCGAGCTATTCGCCACGCCATCGAGGTCGCGTGGGATAGGGGCGATGTTGATACACTCAACTCCTATTTCGGCTACACCATTCAAAACAACCGCGGAAAGCCCACAAACTCCGAATTTATCGCGATGATTGCAGACAATCTCCGTTTGCAGTATAAGCTATATTGATATATCAATCAAACAATAACAAAACTCCTGCCTTTAGGTAACGCAAATCTAACGGCAGGTTTTTTAAATTTGAATGAGAAATTCGCATAAAAGTATTTACATTTATCAACAAATATGATATAGTTTTAGATACAAGGCTATACTCCGTGCATGGCTTTGGCTTTGCACTTTTCATTCAAAAGGAGATAAACGAAACCATGAAAAAATCTTTGAAAATATGCAGCCTGATTCTTGCTTTGCTGCTTGTGCTTACAACGTTCGTTTCCTGTGATCTCAGCGGTGTTATTGGCCTTCTTGAGGAGATAAACCAAGCAAACGGTCACGCTCCAAACGATACCGTCGAAACCGAGGCTCAAACCTATCGCGAGGAAATAACCTACGACACGCTTACGCCCGATACCGAGAAACCCGAGCCTGACTGGCCCGAAGAAGAAATACCCGACAACGGCAATAGCTCGGGAAACAATAACCCCGGAGAGGTCACCCCTCCCGTCGAGGAAGTTCCTCCCGTTCCCGATAAGAACTGGGAAGGAAGAGAATTCAGCGTTCTCAGCGTTGAGGAAAGCTATGAGTCCAACTTTGAGATCGTTGGAGAAATGACCGGAAGCAAGATCTCTCAGGCAGTGTACGAGAGAAACCAAGCAATCAAAGAAATGTACAACGTTAACATTGCGGCATACGGTGCTGCAAAGGACGACGGCTTGGATACTCTTTGGGCTGTTATCGAGGCAGGCGACGCTGACTACGACCTCGTATTCCTCTACCGCGATAACATGGCAACGGCTATCCTCTCCGGATTCATGAAGGATCTTACCAAGGTTGAATACATAGATCTTGAAAACGAGTGGTATAACCAGAGCACCCTCGAGTCTATGAAGGTAAGCGGACATCTCTTACACATGGTAAGTGATTTCTCCCTTATAGATAAGGCAAGAACCAACGTTCTTTTCCTTAACCGCGATCTCGCTGATGATAACCAAATTCCGGATATCGTTTCAATGGTTAAAAACGATAGTTGGACTATCGATAAGATGTATACTTACGCTTCTAAGGTAGCAGTTGACAACGGCGACGGCATTATGGACCTTGACGACCAGTGGGGCTTAGCAATGGGCAGCAAAGAGGCTGTTTGCTCGATCTGGAGCTCTCTTGGAAATGAGGTAGTTTCTGTTAACGCTGATAACACCTATTCCATTAACCTCGCTAACGATCGTTCCTTGCTTAGTCTCGAGGAGATCGAAAAGCTCGTTGCTCCTAACATTACGTTCCAGGGAAATCAGTTCGGTACCTACAACGACTGTATGGATACGTTCTTAGGTCAAAGACTGCTGTTCATGAGTTCAACGCTTAGTGATATTGGAAAGATAAGCCAAGGGGCATCCTTCAGATACACAGCAATTCCTTACCCCATGCTCGACAAGGAGCAGGGCGCTTACTACACCACTAACGACAACACCTACTGCGCAACCTTCGGTGTTCCCGTTTCTGCAGCTGACTTCGACTTCTCCGGATTTATGGTTGAAGCTCTTTCTTGGACGTCCCATACAACCACCTTCCCTGAATACTACAAATCAGTATGTAATGTACAGAATAGCTACAACGCCGACTGCGCTGAAATGCTTGACGTTATATTCGACGGACTCGTATTCGACTTCGGACTCCTTTACAGCCAGAATTTTAAGTACATTAGAGGTATGATTGAAAATGCTGTTTACAACGGCACTGATATAACCGCTGTATACGAAAGCAGAAAACAGGGCATGTGCGGTAATATTGAAATGATCTTCGAGACCATCAATATGAACACCGTGGAATGATAATAATAGTGATATAAGACCAATATCCTTAAAAATCAAATCAGCAAAAGCCGCCGAGGCGCGTCAATACGCCCTCGGCGGCTTTTCGCTTGCTTTTCTCGATCATCAGCGTAAGCTTTAAAAAATTAAAAATACGGCTTTACAAATCCAAAAAACTGTGCTATAATAATTTTACTCCTACATATATTTTTAAAGGAGAATTTATATTAATAGGTGGTATTATTATGGTTACGTCAATGAATTCGGTTTTCGCTCTTGCAATTATTCTTGGTGCGATCATCGGCACGGTTTTAGGACTTGTTCTTTTGATAGGACTTTCCTTTATCCCCTCTAACATCGCAAAGAAAAAGGGCTACGGAGCTAAACTTTTCTACTGGTTCAGCTTCCTTTTGGGCTTCCCCCCTGCTCTTATCGTTGCGTTGGTTCTTCCCGCAAGAAACGTAGCAGCTACGGAAGAAGCTGAATAAACTCAACAAAAAAACGACACGCACGGTATCCCGTGCGTGTCGTTTTTTATGTTCAAATCAATCTTCTTTTGCATAAGTATAGTAAATATATCGTGTATCCATAGTGGACTGTTTTACTGCTTCTCCAAGATTTAATCCCGCTTGTGTTTCGTCAATCCTATTAACTTGAACACACACATACATCCTTTGAGTAGTATCATCCATTCCTGCCGTAACAAACGTTGCCTGCGGAATTGTTTCATAGCCGGTTTTACCGCCTACGAACTTTACATCGGAGCGTTTACCAACATAAATCGTGGCTTTTTTTCCGTCCGGGGCTACGTACGGATATTTTTGAGTTCTTCCTGCATACCAATTGTTCCACATTGGGGAACTTGCATCATCGTCTCTAACCCCATCAACATACACATCAACATAGTATTGTGATATGCTTGTAAGTATGGTTTTTGCAGTTTCATTATTCATAGCCGCCGCCATAACCGCTGCCATTTCACGACACGTCGTATAGTGATTAGTATCAAACAATCCCGTACAGTTCATATATTTAGTACTCGTAAAGCCTAACTCCCTTGCTCTGTTGTTCATCAGCTCTACAAACTTATCCTCGCTACCGGCAATATAGTCTGCAAGCAACCAGCAAGCATATGTATCCGAACCGTAAATCACCATATAAAGTGCATCCTCTACGGTAACTTGATACCCTTCTTTCCATACCAATTCAAGAGAAGGGCCTTGCGAATCCGAGCCTTTGACTTTATTATACTTCGCAACCATTTCACTGGTCAACGTAAGTATCGCGCTCGGATCCTTCGCGTTCTCACACGCGACGAGCAAGGTCATTACCTTAGTCATAGACGCGGGATATATTCTCGTGTCCGCATTCTTGCTTGCGACCACAGTACCGCCCGTCATATCAACGAGCACTGCCGCACCCGATTTGATTTCCGTATCCGAGGAAATATCCTTCGTTCCCTCGCCTGCCGCGCTCAAATAATTTCCCGCAGGCGTCGCGCACGGGAGAACTATTCCCGTCTTCGCCCCAGGCTGTGAATTTGAGGTTATAGGCTGCTTATTCGAATTATTATTCACGCCCGCGTTGCTGCTGCCACCACCCGAGCTGCCCCCCGAGCCGCCGCCCGACGGTCCTGCGTCATGTCCGCCTATCGCCGCAACGCCCTCTGCCACAAGGCAGATTCCCATCGCCGCACCCGATGTAAAAAGCAAGGTAAGCGTGAGAACTATCGCCACGACCGATCCCATATTTATATTAAGCTGATCTAATACTTTTTTTATTTTTTTCATCTGTTTTTCCTCGACAAAAATACTACTAATATTCTATCATATCCCTCGTCTTTTTTCAAGTAGCAATATCATATTTTTAAAAATAAAAGCATAGCCGCAAGACACGTGTCTTGCGGCTATGCTTTTTCTATCTGAAGCGCTTTAGCGCTAATTTCCATCGGGGTTCTATGTAATTATATAAAAATCCTTTTAGGAAACAGATATTGGGGAGTTGATTACTTCGCGTAATCAACAGCGCGGCTTTCTCTGATAATGTTTATCTTTATCTGTCCGGGATACTTAACGTCTTCCTGAATCTTTGCTGCCATCTCGCGCGCAATTATCTTCATTCCGTCGTCGTTTACCTCCTCGGGCTTAACCATTACTCTGATCTCTCTGCCCGCCTGTACCGCGTAAGCCTTATCGACTCCCGAGAAGCTCTTTGCAATCTCCTCGATCTTTTCAAGTCTCTTGATGTAGTTTTCAAGATCCTCACGTCTTGCTCCGGGTCTTGCCGCGGAAATTGCGTCAGCCGCCTGAACGATAACTGCCGTTATCGTCTGCGCGTCAACGTCGCCGTGGTGAGCCTCAATTGCGTGAATAACGTCCTTGCTTTCCTTGTACTTCTTCGCAAGGTTTACGCCAAGCTCAACGTGTGAGCCTTCCATTTCGTGCGTCTGCGCTTTACCTATATCGTGAAGCAAGCCCGCACGCTTTGCAACAGTGCTGTCAACACCGAGCTCGTCTGCTATCATACCCGAAATGAGTGCTACCTCGATCGAGTGCTTAAGAACGTTCTGTCCGTAGCTGGTTCTGTATTTAAGTCTACCAAGCATTCTTACAAGATCGCCGTTTATTCCGTGGATACCCACGTCAAACGTAGCTCTCTCACCCGCCTGCTTTATGCCCGCCTCAACCTCGCGAGCCGCCTTTTCAACGGTCTCCTCGATTCTCGAGGGGTGAATACGTCCGTCAGCTATAAGCTTTTCGAGCGTAAGTCTTGCAGTTTCTCTGCGAACGGGATCAAATCCCGAAAGTGTGATCGCTTCGGGTGTATCGTCGATTATGAGCTCGATTCCCGTCAGCTTTTCAAGCATCTGGATGTTTCTTCCCTCACGTCCGATAATTCTTCCCTTCATGTCCTCGTTGGGGAGAGATACGACGGATACCGTCGTTTCCGCAACGTGGTCGGCAGCACATCTTTGAATAGCCAAAGAAATAATATTCTTTGCCTTGCTGTCTGCCTCCTCCTTGAACTGAGTTTCAAGCTCGGTCATTCTCTGCGCAAGCTCGTGCTTGATCGCAGACTCTGTTCTGCTCAAGAGCTCCTCCTTAGCCTGCTCAACGGAAATTCCCGAGATCTTTTCAAGAACCTCGATCTCCTTTTCGCGAAGCTGGTTGATCTGCTCCGTAAGAGCCTCGTTTTCCTTGATCTTCTTGTCAAGCTGCTCGTTCTTTTTCTCAAGAGCCTCTGCCTTCTTATCAAGGTTTTCTTCCTTTTGAGTAACACGTCTTTCCATTCTGGAAACGTCTGCTCTGCGTTCCTTGATCTCCTTTTCAGCTTCCGTTCTCTGCTTGAGAATTTCTTCCTTTGCGGAGAGCAACGCTTCTTTTTTAAGGGTTTCCGCTTGCTTTGCGCCTTCCTCGCGAAGTCTCTTGACTTCCTGCTCGGCAGAGCCTATCTCTTTTTCGGCCTTCTTCTTACGCACGCCGTATCCGACGAACGAAAAGGCTACCGCACCGACGACAAACGCCGCGGCACCCGCTATAATTGCCTCTATCATTTTAGCACCTCCTTATCCTTTCAGTTTCTTTGCTTATTTACATCAAAAAAATGATAATGACATACACTTATATTTTACACGATTTCTTGTCAAATGTCAATACTTTTTACGCCACATGACAACGATTTCTCAATTTATTTACATTTTAAAACAAAAAAGACCTCAACGTAAAGTTGAGGTCTTTTTTGCTTTATCGCCTAGCTTATTAGCCAAGCTTTGTCTGGTTGATCTTGATGCCGGGGCCCATCGTGCTTGCGATTACGCAGCTCTTGATGTACTGACCCTTTGCAGCAGCAGGCTTTGCCTTAACAACTGCACCAACAAGAGTATCGAAGTTCTCAGTGAGCTTCTCAACACCGAAAGATGCCTTACCAATGGGGCAGTGGATGATGTTGGTCTTATCAAGTCTGTACTCGATCTTACCAGCCTTTGCCTCAGTTACTGCGCGAGCAACGTCGGGAGTAACGGTACCAGCCTTAGGAGAAGGCATAAGTCCCTTAGGACCGAGGACCTTACCGAGCTTACCGATAACGCCCATCATGTCGGGGCTTGCGATAACAACGTCGAAATCGAACCAGTTTTCGGTCTGGATCTTCTCTGCGTACTCAGCTCCGCCTGCGTAATCTGCGCCTGCGTCAAGTGCCTTCTGAACGTTGTCACCCTTTGCGAATACGAGAACCTTTACGTTCTTACCCGTTCCGTTGGGAAGAACTACCGCGCCTCTGACCTGCTGGTCAGCGTGACGGGAGTCAACACCCAAGCGGATGTGGATCTCGATGGTTTCATCAAACTTTGCCTTAGAAGTCTGGCAAACGAGAGCCAACGCCTCTGCTGGATCGTATGCCTTGCTCTTTTCAATCAGCTTTACGCTGTCTGTATATTTCTTACCCATTTTCACGTACCCCCTTAGTCTTCTACAACGACACCCATAGAGCGTGCAGTACCTGCAACCATGCTCATAGCGGTCTCAACGCAAGAAGCATTGAGGTCGGGCATCTTGATCTCTGCGATCTTTCTTACCTGCTCCTTGGTAAGCTTTGCAACCTTTGTCTTGTTGGGCTTTGCGGAGCCGGACTCGATCTTAGCTTCCTTCTTGATGAGGACAGCTGCGGGAGGAGTCTTGGTGATAAACGTGAATGAACGGTCAGCATAAACCGTGATAACAACAGGGATGATAAGTCCGATGTCGTTCTTTGTTCTTTCGTTGAATTCCTTAGTAAATACGGGAATTGCAACACCGTACTGACCGAGTGCAGGTCCTACGGGGGGCTGAGGAGTTGCCTTACCAGCGGGCAACTGCAGCTTGATGTAA
>JAZOWN010000029.1:0-9737 GCA_045659245.1 Eubacteriales bacterium | reverse complement strand
GCGGATCAGGGGCTGAACAAGATTCCCGATACCGTTACCGACAGACAAGCTCTGCTTGTTGGTGACGTTCTTGCCACTGGTTATTGGGCGGCGAAAATTTCCGAGATCACCGAGGACGATACCGTTCTCATCATCGGCGCAGGTCCCACGGGAATCTGTACGCTTCTTTGTGTGATGCTGAAGAATCCCAAGCGTATTATCGTGTGCGAGAAGGACGAGAAACGCATTAAGTTTGTGAACGAGCACTATCCCGATGTACTGACGGTTACGCCCGAAAAATGCCTTGATTTTGTTCGTGAGAACAGCGATCACGGCGGCGCGGACGTGGTGCTTGAGGTGGCAGGAGAAGAGAACACTTTTGAGCTTGCGTGGCGGTGCGCGCGTCCGAATGCGATCGTCACGGTGGTGGCACTTTATGACAAGGCACAGACTTTGCCTCTGCCCGATATGTACGGTAAGAATCTGACATTCAAGACCGGCGGCGTTGACGGCTGCGATTGTGCGGAAACGCTGAGGCTCATTGCAGAGGGAAAGCTCGATACCGAGCCTCTGATTACGCATACCTATCCGCTTGCGAAGATCGATGAGGCGTATGAACTGTTTGAAAACAAACGCGACGGAGTTATTAAGGTTGCGATAGAGTGCAACAAACAAGGGTGAGAAAATGACCAACTCTGAAAAACTAACAAGTTTAATATCCCAAAAATATTTTTTGAAACAATACATATATAGTGATCTATATGTTAAAGAGGGCGGAGAAGAAAAGGAATTTTGCGACTGTCTGTTAGAGTTTGATAATATATATGTTTGTATTCAGATAAAGGAAAGAAACGAAGCAGCTGATGGCTCGGCGTACAAATGGTTCAGGAAAAAGGTATTAAAGGTTGCTAAAGATCAAATCAAGGATACTTTCTCTTTCTTTGGGAATAGTGATAATATAATATTTTCAAAAACTTCAGATTTTGCTATTGATCGTAATAAGACTATGATCCCCGTGATTGTTTTCTTGAATTCCGAGTTGTCAAAATATGATAGAATAGTATATTCGCGTTCGTTGGATACTCATATCAATATTTTCAGCTATGCTGATTTTGAAATCATGTTGAAAACAGTGGTAATGCCTCGTGATATTTTACATTATCTAATGTATAGGAGTGTATTTAAGCCAAACGACGATGGAAAGATTATATTCGATGAAGTAAATGACGATCTGACAATTATTACTCGTCTTCATAAAGAGGCGGATTATGCGGAATTGTTTTTGGCGAGAACCTATTATTCGGAGATAAGAAAAAATTCCATAAACGAGTCTTCAATCTCATTTTACAACACTATAGTAGAGTCAATCAATGAAAAAAACGGTTACCAAAGATGTCCATTCATAGAAGGCTTTCTGAGGACAAATTATATTGGCGCGGCAAGAATTGCTGAAAAATGGGTAGAATTAGTAACCGCAGCAAAAGAAGAACGATTTGTAGTGCCGTTTTGGATAAGTACGGACGAGCGATTATACATGTTTGCTGTACACCCACATACGATGTCTGATGAAGAATATAATTATAGAATTAACTTATGTGCCGCCTACAGAAAATATAAAGAAGGCTACAAGATTCTTCATTTGCTAACATTTCAAAATGAAGTTGCGGATCAATATTCGGTTTCTTTAGCGGATGGTAATCTTGAAGAAGGATTTCCGTATGAATCATTAATTGAGGATGCGCTGAAACTATTTGAAGGAGATTGAATAAGCAGATATAAACCTAAAAACTATCAAAAAGCAACCGAAATTTAGCCAAAAATCTCCGCAAGTGGTCAAACATGTGGTCAAAGGCGGAAAAAGGGCTTGTTCAACCCTCGAAGCAGGGAAGAACAAGCCCATTATGTTTGTTGCGAAAACGCGAGATTTCGCGAGGATTTGCGAGGAAATAAAAGAAAATCGGAGGTTCTATTGAACCTCCGATTTTGGTCTGAGTGACAAGACTTGAACTTGCGGCCTCTACCACCCCAAGGTAGCGCGCTACCAGCTGCGCCACACCCAGATCTTTGCGACTCAAATATTATAGCACATTTAGTAAAATAAGTCAAGCCTTTTTTTAAAAAATATTTTAATTATATTTCATTAATAAAAACCGCTGTTCTTCTTGTTTTCTTTTTTATATTTCTTATAAATTCTCTTATAAATTCAGGCAGTAGTGATAGACGTCTTAGCACAAAATTCGCATTTGAGAAAAGTCCATGTGCCGCATTTGCGCGTTTGAGAAGAAATGATTTGAGTCAACCCCAAGCTATGAGCAGAAAGCGAGAAAAGGTCAATTTTAGGCGAAATGTCCTTTATTCTGTTAGTTTTATGTTCAGCGTTGGGGCAATAATAGTTTAGCGTGATACTCCGTTTGGAGCATCACGCTAAATGTCGTTTTAATTATTTAAGCCCTTATCTGTCCTCACGGAAATAGGGTAATCCGAGCGAGGCGGGGGGCTGATGCTCGCGCTTCTTTCGAATACTTGTCAAAACAAGCACGATGATGGTTACCACGTAAGGGAGCATCTTTATAAGCTCTCTTTGTGTAGGTGTGATGTTAGGAATAACGAATGCCACGATGTAGCAAACTCCGAACAAAAACGCACCTATCATAGCGACGTTAGGCTTCCAAAGGACAAAGATAACAAGCGCGATAGCCAACCAACCGAAGGCTTCGATCGTAGCTGCGTTCTCCCAGCTTCCTTTGATATAGTCCATGATGTAGTAGAAGCCGCCCAAGCCTGCGATAGCGCTTCCGAAAAGAATTGCCGCATACTTATAGAGAATTACGTTAATTCCCGCAGCATCTGCGGTAGCAGGGCTCTCGCCCACTGCGCGGAGATGAAGTCCAACTCTTGTTTTGTTCAAAACAAGGGCGCATATAACTGCTACGATAATTCCAAGGTATACGAAGATGCCATGTCCGAATATGACCTTGCCGAACGCGCCGAGCTTTTCGGCAAAGGGAAGAGCTGAGGAGATCAGCTTACCTGCGGGATCGAAGTGGGTACGGTCCACGAAGGACATGATAAAGTTAGTAGCTCCGCTACCGAAAATGGTGATAGCAAGTCCGGTAATATTCTGATTACAGCGAAGCGTTACGGTCAAGAATGCATAAACACCGCCGAGCGCCGCGGCAAACAACATGGAAAAGAGCAGTGAAATGAGAACAAGCAATATCCATGAGGCTTCATTGGGTGACGACAGCGCGCCCATATAAAGCGAAACGCCGAGACAGCCGCCTGCCGTTCCAACGCACATAATACCCGGAATGCCAAGATTTAAGTGTCCTGCCTTTTCGGTGATGATCTCACCGATGCAACCGTACAAAAGGACTGTGGCAATAGAAATTGCCGATACAAAAAAGAACGTCATGCTTTATTGTCTCCTTTCGTTTTGTCGCTTTTTGTGGATTTAGCGGTTGATCTGCGGAACACCACACGATAGTTGATAAAGAAGCTACACGCGATAACGCAGAAATAAACAAGACCGATAACGATATTTGCAATACTGTCATTTGTAAAGCCAAAGTCACCTCTTACTGACAGCATACCTCTTGAAATAAAGATAATAAAGAGGCAGGTGCCTATCATTATAAGGGGATTAAACGCGGCAAGCCACGTTGCCATAATAGCGGTAAAGCCCATATTATTTGCCGTATCCGTAGCTATTCTGTGTTCGATTCCTCCGGCGAGGAAGAGGCCTACGACGCCCGAAAGCGCACCTGAAATGATCATTGTGCGGATAATTACGCGTCTTACGTTAATTCCGATATACTTTGCGGTATTTGGACTGTCGCCAACTACCGAGATCTCGTAGCCGTGCTTCGTATATTTTAAGTAAACGAACATCAATACGGCGAGCGAGAAGAACACTATAACAGTCAAGGGATACGTTTCACCGAAGAGGGTGGGGAAGTTACCGTATTTGATAGGATCGAGAGCAGTCTTTCCGTTTTTGAGCCAGATCGTGAGGAACATGGAAACAAGTCCCGTCGCGATATAGTTGAGCATGAGAGTAAAGAGAGACTCGTTCGTATCGAAATACGCCTTGAATATAGCGGGGAGAACGCCCCATATAGCGCCTGCAAGCATACTTGCTACCGTCATAATAAGAATAAGCAGAGTATTAGAGATCTTTCCGCCGAGGTAGTACATACAAGCAATTGCCGCAAGGCAGCCGACAAGTATCTGTCCGTTACCGCCAAGGTTCCAGAATTTCATTTTGAATGCGGGGACGAGCGCAACGGCAACACCGAGCAGAAGCGCCGTGTTCTGCAAAAGCTGACCGATCTTTCGACCGCTTCCGACAGCGCCGTTAAAGAGCGACAAAAAGAAATCTATGGGAGTTTTTGTAGAGAACAGGGAGCAGATGACCGAGGAGAGTAAAAGGCTCGCAACGATCGCGATAGCGTAGATAAGAATGATCTTCCACGCAGGGAGCGCATCCCGCTTTACAAGACGGAGCAGGGGCTCTTTTTTTGTTTGATTATGTTTTGTTTCTTGCTTTTTCATAAAAAACGCTTTTATAAGCTTCCTTCCTCCGTATTTTCTTCTTTAAGAGCAGCACCTGCCATCATAAGACCGATGTCCTCTTTTCTTGCCTTACGGGCGTCCACCGTGCCCATTATTTTACCGCCCGCAACCACCAAAAGGCGGTCACACAGGGACAGAAGCACGTCAAGATCCTCCCCTACGAAGATAACGGCAACGCCGTTCTTCTTTTGCTCGGTGAGCAGGTTGTAAATAGTGTAAGAGGAGTTGATGTCAAGACCGCGGACGGGGTATGCAACCATAAGCACGCGGGGACTTGCCGCAAGCTCACGTCCGACAAGCAGCTTTTGAACGTTTCCGCCTGAGAGACGGCGAACGGGGGTGTGAGTGTCGGGAGTTACGACTTGGAGGCTCTCGACTATATTGTTAGCAACGCCCTCTGGTGTTTTGCGGTCAACAAAAAACGACTTTCCGCGGCGGTAGCTGCGGAGCATCATGTTGTCGATAATGTCCATGTTGCCGACAAGTCCCATGCCGAGACGGTCCTCGGGAACGAAGGAGAAGCGCACGCCAAGCTCACGGATCTGCAAGGGCGTTTTTTCACGAAGATTAATGACCTCGTCTTCCTTGAAAAAGATCTCGCCCGCCTCGACAAGTGCGCGAATAGTTCTTTTAGACAGAGGCTTGCCGTTTTCGTCCTTGCCCGTAAAATCTCTGCCGTCGGCATATCGGAGCATGCCCTCGTTTGCCAGCTCCATAACACGCGCAAACGTCTTATGATAGAATGTTATCGGCTTGTCCTTTTTTGGATTATAATACGTAACGCTTCCGCTTTGCAGGTGGTGAAGTCCCGCGATGGATTCAAGAAGCTCGCGCTGACCGCTTCCCGCAATACCCGCAATTCCGAGTATCTCGCCGCTGTATGCCGAAAAGCTTACGTTATCAAGAACGAGGTTGCCCTCGACTCCCTTGAGCGAAAGATCGTTTATCGCAAGACGAAGCTGCGCGTCCTCGGGCATCGGACGGTCTATGTTAAGTGTGATCTTTTGACCCACCATCATGTCAGCAAGCTCTTTTTCGTTCGTTTCGCTTGTGTTGACGGTCTTTACGTGCTGTCCCTTGCGAAGAACTGTAACGCGGTCGGATATTTCCATGACCTCGTTGAGCTTGTGGGTTATGATTATGACTGACTTGCCGTCCGCGCGCATAGCGCGAAGCACATCAAAAAGACGGTCTATCTCCTGGGGAGTCAGCACCGCGGTGGGCTCGTCCAGAATAAGAACGTCAGCACCGCGGTAAAGAGCCTTGACGATCTCTACCGTTTGCTTTTCAGATACCGACATCCTATAAACCTTTTTATCCAAGTCTATATTAAATCCGTATTTTTCGCTCATAGCGCAAATACGCGTTTTTGCCAATTTAATATCATATTTTTTGCCGCTGTCCGTACCAATGACGATGTTTTCTGCGGCGGTGAATACATCGATCAGCTTAAAGTGCTGATGTATCATACCTATATTGTAACGGAAGGCATCCTTCGGGGAGCGTATATTAGCCTCCTCGCCGTTGATAAGGATAGTTCCCTCGTCGGGGTAATAGATGCCTGCCAGCATGTTCATAAGGGTGGTCTTTCCGCAACCGTTCTCTCCGAGAACGGAAAGGATCTCACCTTTTTTAACGTCCATGGAAACGTTGTTGTTAGCGATTATGCTTGCGCCAAAACGCTTTGTAATGCCGCGAAGCTCTACAACTGTCTGCTTTTCCACAAATTTTCTCCTTTATTTTAGGGTATAAAATGGGGGATACATAGGGGGGATTTATTGCACATAGGGTTGCCGCAAAAACGACAACCCTATGCCTTTACGATAAGATCACCGCAAGTCTTGCGTGATCACGGAAAGTATAAATTATTCAGCAGCCTCGGTTGATACCTCGGTGATGCCGTCAATGCGTACATCGAAGTAAGGAGCGGAACGGAAGAAGCTCTCGTCAAAGAAGGTTACGCCGTTCTCGGTCTTAATAACGTTGGTCTCGGGAACAAAGTCGCCTGCGTCGTCAACGTCTGCGAGGTACTTGGTAAGGTGCTCGCCCTTTACGGTAAAGGTGGAGCAGTCAAATACCTTAAGAGAACCGTCGTTGAGCTTCTTTGCAACCTCGTCAAGCTTAGCCTGAGTTCCGGGTGCAGCTGCGTTTCCGACAGCGGTAACCTTTACGGCACCGTTAGCGAGAGTACCTGTCCAGTCATCAGCGATATCCGTGCCGTTTATAACGCAGTCAAGCATATACTCGAAGTAGGGAACCCAGTCGATTCTGGAAGCTACTACGAAGGTGTTCTTACCGGTAGCGCCGTTATAAGAAACGTTGGGAATATTTGCGTTCTCACATGCGGTGGGAGCACCCATGGAGTCAGCATGCTGGGAAATGAGCTTGCAGCCTGCAGAAATCAATGACTCAGCAGTGGTCTTTTCAGCAGTCTCGTCGTACCAAGAGCCGGTGTAACGAACTTCCATTGTAGCGTTAGCAACTATGCTCTTAACGCCGAGGAAGAAGGAGGTGTATCCGGAAACGACCTCTGCGTAGGGATGTGCACCAACGTAACCGATCTTTGCGTTTGCGTCGGAAACCTTACCCTCAGCGTCGCCGTAAAGCTCAACGAGCTTAAGACCTGCAGCAACACCTGCGAGGTATCTGCCCTGGTAAATGGAAGCAAATGCGTTCTGGTAGTTGTCAAGTCCCTCGGTGTGAGCTCTGGTACCCGTTGCGTGGCAGAACTGTACGTCGGGGAATTCCTGTGCTGCCTGGATCATATAAGCTTCGTGACCGAAGGAGTCAGCGAAGATAACGTCGTAGCCGTTGTCAGCGAAGTCAGCAGCCTTGTTGTAGCACTCGGTGCCCTCGGGGATATCGGTGATTATGGTGTAGTCGTCCTCGGTAAGACCCTTGTTAGCGCAAGCCGTCTTGAATGCGTCGATAAAGTTCTTGTCGTAGGTGGAGCTGTCGCCGTGCAAGCAGATAAGCGCAGCTTTGATGCCGTCGTCGTTCTTTTTGAACAGATCGCATGAGCTGAATGTAAACAAAGCGCCGCACAGCATTACGATAACGAGAGCCATGGACAAAATTTTCTTGGACATGAAGAGATTCCTCCTAAAAAATATAAATATTTATTTACAAGGACAAGCCTTATAAAACAGAAGAAAGCGGGATATAACACCCACGATATGAGCATACTTGGCGCTGTCGAGCCATACATCTATATACTCACATCAGAATTATATCACTTTCGGTCGCTTTTGTCAAGATTTTGCTAAAAAATAATATATACAATATATTATTGTGTAATATTGACATTCACGCTCGGTGAAAGGCGTGTGTCTTAGTTTTGCTCGCGGAAGACGACCGTATGCGTGCTTGCGTCCATGGATTCAACGATAGCAAGAGATTCGAGACGGTAGCCGAGATTTCTTATGCTTCTGCCGCCGTACTGGAAGCCCTTTTCTATCGCGATACCGATTCCTTCAACACTCGCGCCTGCCGCCTCGGCAATGGAAATAAGTCCTTGGAGCGCGCAGCCGTTTGCAAGGAAATCGTCAACTATAAGAATTTTGTCGTCCGAGGACAAGACCTTTTTTGAAACGATGACCTGATTTTTATTTTTGTGGGTAAAGGACTCAACCTCGGCGGTATACATATCGCCGTCGATGTTAACGCTCTTTGCTTTTTTTGCAAATACCATAGGCACTCCGAAGCAGCGTGCGACGGAGTAGGCAATAGCTATACCCGATGCCTCAATAGTCAGAACCTTTGTGATCTCAAGGTCCGAAAAGCGTCTGTAAAACTCCTTGCCGATCTCGTCGAGAAGCTCGACGTCCATCTGGTGGTTGAGAAAGGTGTCTACCTTGAGCACGTTGCCCTCTTTAACAAGCCCGTCTTTTAAAATGCGTTCCTCTAAAAAATTCATTATACAGCCCTGCCTTTTTGCTACTTATACAATAAGTATTGATAGATACATTATACTCCCCGAGTCGATTTTTGTCAATAATATTTTGATATTATAAAAATAAAAAATATCCCCGATCGGGGATATTTTTTATACAGGCTTTTGCCGTTTTATTATTATTTTTATTATCGGTAGAGAGCACGTGCCTATGATAAATCCCGTAAGTGCGCCTGCGGCAAGCAGAACGGGCAGGTAAAACGCTATTTTTAAGCTGTCCACCATGAATATTGCCACCGCGAGCTGCGCGAGATTGTGCGTAACACCTCCGAGGACGCTTACGCCAACCGTTCCGAACTTCCAGAGCTTTTTGGCTATGATCATTATTATAAGAGAGGCAAGTCCGCCCGCAAGACTGTACGCAAGCGACACGGGCGAGCCGAACAGCAGCGACGAGAGGAATATTCTCATGAGATTTATATAAATTGCCGTATGCGTGCCAAGCGCGCAGAGCGCGACGAGCGTGACGAGATTTGAAAGACCGAGCTTTATGCCGTAAACTCCGATAGGCAGGGGAACGAGGTGCTCGACGTAACCGAACACAAGCCCGAGCGCGATAAGAAGTCCCCAAAGCGCGACCTGCTTTGCCGTATCCTTATTTTTCATTTTGCCGCCTCCGTTTCCACCGTTACGGTAAGCCTGTGCGGTGCGCAGACGACGCTTTTCATGGCGTTAGCCTTGCCCGTCTTGACGCATACCTTATCGGGGCAGTCCGCCTCGCTGATATACACCGCTCTGTCCCTTACGACGACGAGATTTTCTCCGTATTCGGTCGATACCAAAAGCTCGGTGTCCTCTCTGAGGGGAAGTCTTGCGTATTCCTCACCGTCAACGCTGACCACGGCGACGTCGCCGTGCGGTGTTAAGACAAGCCACAGAGTAAAAAAGGCAACGAGAGAAAAAACGAGTATACATACAAAGAGAATTATGTCCTTTTTCTTCATTTTTCCTCCTTTTGCGGCTTGATTTTACTTTTAATTGCGCATAAAGGGCAATAATAAGCCCTGGCAAAGCAAACATAAAATACATTGGGTCAAAATAATAATAGTAAAAAGGCATTTTATTCAACTCCTAAAAATTCTGCTGTGATTTTTTTGCCACGCAAAAAGTCTTCAGTTTTCATGCGTTTTGAACCTTCAAGCTGAAGTTCTAATATTTTGAGTGCATTTTCACCACACGCTACTACTAATTCTTTTTCGCTTTCTAATACTTTTCCCGCTTTTTCTTGTTT
>JAZOWN010000028.1:0-22634 GCA_045659245.1 Eubacteriales bacterium | reverse complement strand
AATGCTTGAATGCTTGAATTTTATAAGAGGCACGGAGCTTGATTGGATCTCCATTACCGTAAGACTCGTGGTTGCCGTTTTGTGCGGCGGTATTATCGGAATAGAGCGCGAGCGCAAGCGCCGCCCTGCGGGCTTCCGTACACATATCCTTATCTGTCTTGGCGCGGCTATGACCACGCTTACCAGCCAATATCTCGTTTTCCAAGGACTTAACACGGATATGGCGCGACTTGGCGCACAGGTTATTGCCGGAATCGGCTTTATCGGTGCGGGAACGATCATTATTACCAAGCGCCGTCAGGTCAAGGGGCTTACCACGGCGGCAGGACTTTGGACTGCGGCTATCGTAGGACTTTGCTGTGGCGCGGGCTACGTAGAGGGCGCGGTCATTACTACGGCGGTCGTTATCCTTGCAGAGCTTGTTTTGGCAAGACTTGAATACTTTATCGTTTCCAACGCTCGTACCTCCAACCTGTACGTTGAGTATTCCGACAGCTCCAATCTCGGAACGATCGTTGATATGATTAAAAAGAGCGGCGGATACATAATCGACCTTGAAATTACCAAGAATGCGTCCGAGGGAAGAAACCCTTGCGCGGTATTCTCGCTCCAGACTCCCCGAAAGGTGGCACTTCAGGCGCTCATGACCAAGATCGCGAAGATCGACGGAGTTGTTTCTGTCGAGGAGCTTTAATTTTAAAACAAAAAGGATTTGCTAACGGCATGTACAATTAGCGGTAAAATTGAATTTAGCCATCACGGTTTCGTGATGGCTTTTTTCATACGCAAAAGCAAAGAAGAAGCCCCGCACGAGGCGGGGCGAGAATTAAAACTGTATAGGATAATCACCGTATCCCATACAACATGAAATCCCTTTTAATGAATAGCGTTGCATTTCAAGGGTTGCAAAAAGAATACACAGACAAGTATGATACATATTGTGAATCTCATAGGTGAATCCTAAAGACTTGTGTTTGGATTTCTTCTCTACTACAATTCCCACGGTAATCAATGTATCAAGAGCAGTACGCAAGGCATTTTCGTCAAGAGTCAATTTCTCCTGCAACTCGCTAAAGCTGATATCGCTCATAGATATAATCGCTAAACAAACAAGGATGTTGTTTTTCTCTGTAAAAGCAGGCAATAATTTTTGTGTAAATTCTACGGTTTGTTGATTTATATTTTCAAAGAAATCTCTTGTCAAAATAGCGCCGAAGCCTTTGCCTGACAGCAATGATAATCCGTTTTCATTTGAAAAGTGGATTGGTTCGTCACTCATTACAGGAAGCCTGTCTGTATGGTGCCATCTGCTGACTCCACGGTGCGCATATGCAAAAAGAGTTAAAGCTTCGTTATATGATTCTTTGCTTTGTTGATCAAACTTTGCTACTTTATGCCAAACTTTATTGTAAATATCGTTGTAGGCATATTCATCACCATAAAACAGATAATCAATGCTTACCTCAAAGTAATTCGCTATAAGAGGAAGCGTTTGCGTATCGGGAAAAGATGTATTGGTCTCCCACTTTGAAATAGCTTGGGGAGAAATATTCAGCGCAATTGCCAACTGCTCTTGAGTGATACCCTTACGCTTTCTGAGATCCGCTATATTTTTTGAAATGTTTATTTCTTTCATAATCAAGTTTCCTTTCTGAAATTCACCGTGAGCTCTTTGGTTGTGATTAAATTATATCACAAAAACAGCAAGAAGTAAACAACTTGTTCGGATTGCATATCAACTCACAGTTGTTCGTCGCTTGTCAAAAACTATACTCGGTTGTTTTTTGCATTTTTCCACGCTTGCGTCTGTGGCAAGCATAGCGCGTGGCAGTCCACGCACCAATCGGGCAGAAGCCCGAACCCACTATCCGCAGAGAAACGGCGATTTAAGGCTCACTTGTGTAAAGGGAGCTGTCACCGCAAGTGACTGAGGGATTGTTTTGCAGAGCTTTTTGACAATTTTACAATCCCTCCGTCTTGCTCCGCAAGCCACCTCCCTTTACACAAGGGAGGCTTTGGTAAGCCATCACCGAAAAAACACCACCAAAGAAAATTCCTTAGTGGTGTTCGTGTTTTCTCCGCTAAGAATGCAGAGAGAAAAGCAAATCCTTTTTTATAACGTAAAGAACGTCTTTATCGCCTTTATTGCCGAGCCGTTCTCGTATTCGCGAATCTCGCCGAGGGCGAAGAATTCACCCGTAGGAGAGCAGAGGCGCACGCGCGTGCCAAGTGGCAGGTCGGTGCGTATCTTCTTTTGATATATCTCACAGCCGCTGACACAAAGGCGGTAGTAAAACTCGGGAAGCACTACCCGTTCAAGCTCCGAAAAGAGAGCTTCTGTCGGGATAAGTGCCCCGATTTTCTGCTCGTCCGTCATTTCGTTAAGCTCCTCAAGAGTGAGGGCTTGTTCAAGGCTAAATCCGCCTGCTGCGCGTCGGGTCAGCGTTGCCATAACACCGCCGCAACCGAGCGCGTTTCCTATGTCCGCGCAAAGCGTTCTTATATAAGTTCCCGACGAGCATTCGACGTTCAAGATATAGTCCGTGGGGGTATCGGTAGGGGTGACGTCAAGCCTATAAATCGTTATCGGACGGGGAGCGCGCTCCACCGTCTTGCCCTCTCTTGCAAGGTCGCAAAGCTTCTTGCCGCCAACCTTAAGAGCGCTGTACATGGGCGGTATCTGCTCGATCTCACCGAGAAAGCGTCCTGCTACCGAGGCTACAGTTGCGGCTATCGGCAGGTCGTCACTTTCCGTAAGTATATTTCCCGTTACGTCCTCGGTGTCCGTGGTAAGCCCCAAGCGCAGAGTTGCGATATAAGCCTTTCTGTCCGTGGAGAGATACTCCGCCGCCTTGGCGGCTCTGCCTATGAGCATGACAAGCACGCCGTTTGCTAACGGGTCAAGTGTGCCCGTGTGACCTACGCGCTTGGTCTTATAAAGACGGCGCAGCTTGTAAACGGCATCGTGCGAGGTAATGCCCGTTGGTTTATTGAGTATAAGTATGCCCGACGGCTCGAGGCCTTGAGTAGTTGACATACGTTTTCCGTCCTTATTTCAGAATTATTTCGTCAAGTGTTCTCTTGGGAACGTAGTGGACGTTGTTTTCGTCGCGGTAGTATTTTACGTCGCCTGCCGAAGTCGTCAGCACGACCTTGTCCTCGGGCGCGCCGAGTCCCAAAATGAGCGCAGGCTCAAGGTGCTCGGGAAGATTGTAAAGCGCCTTTACTGCCTCGATCGATGCCGAGCCAATCATACAGCCGCCAAATCCCTCGTTCGTTGCGGAGAGCATGATGGTCTGCGCGCAGATTCCCAAATCCATATAGAAAAACGACTTGGGGGGCGCTATGGTGTGGTCGTGGCACATTACGATAAACGCGCAAGGACCGTGTCCCTCGGGGGGGAGCTTTTTGCCAAGAGACGCCGCCCAAAAGGTAAGGGGCAGAAGCTCTGCCACTGCTTCATCGGAGTCGATTATCATGTACTTTATTGCCTGCAAATTTCTTGCGGCAGGGCAGTGAGGTGCATTCAGGATCCACGCTTCGAGTCGCTCGCGCGGGATCTTCACACCAGCCTTGAACTCTCTGTGGCTTCTGTTTTCGTCAATAAGCTGCTTCAGATCAAGCATAGTTTACTCCTATAATTTTTCTATTAAAGCTTAGCCCAAACGCTGCAAATGGATACGCCCTTTTCGGAAAAGTTCTTTTCGTATTCCGTCATAACGTTGTCCTTTGCCTCGGGCTCGTTGTGCAGATCTCGTGTCTGCCAAAGAATGGTCGCGCCGAAAGCCTCAAGCTCCTCGAGAGTGAAATCGAAAAGCCCTACGTTGTCGGTCTTAAGCTTGAGAATACCGTCCTCCTTTAAGAGCTTTTTGTATATTTCAAGAAAACCTCTGTGGGTGAGGCGGCGCTTTGCGTGACCTGACTTCGGCCACGGGTCGCTGAAATTGAGATAGATGCAGTCAAGAGATGCGGGCAGAACGTTCTCAGAGAGATTTTTTGCATCTCCGATAATAAAGCGCAGGTTGTCGCGCTGACGCTCGTCCGTGCGCGCCTTTGCCTTTTCAAGAGCAATACAGCACACGTCCGATACCTTTTCGACCGCGACGAAATTTACGTCGGGGTATTTTTCAGACATTCCGCAGGCAAAGTTACCCTTACCGCAACCGATCTCCATGTGCACGGGGCGTTTCTCAGCAAAAACACCGTCAAAGCCCTCGCGAAGCACCTCGATATTTTCAATAAGCAGCTCGGCGCAGGCGGAAATACGCTTCGCGCCGTGCTTTTTCTTTCTGACTCTCATAAAATTAAACGTTGAAGCGGAAGAGAACGATGTCCCCGTCCTTCATAACGTAGTCCTTTCCCTCACTTCTGTAAAGACCTGCCTCGCGAGCGGCGTTCATGCTGCCGCACTTAACGAGGTCGTCAAAGGAAACGATCTCCGCGCGTATAAAGCCGCGCTCGAAGTCACTGTGGATCTTTCCTGCCGCGCCGGGAGCTTTAGTTCCGCGCGTAATGGTCCAAGCTCTGACCTCCTGCGGACCTGCCGTCAAGTAGCTGATAAGACCAAGCAGAGAATAGCTTTCCTTGATAAGTCTGTCAAGTCCGCTTTCCTTGATGCCGAGGTCCTCAAGGAACATTTCCTTTTCCTCGCCGTCAAGCTCTGCGATCTCTGCCTCAAGCTGTGCGCAAACGGCAATTACGCCTGCATGCTCGCGCTCTGCCTGCGCCTTGAGCGCCATGTAGTCGGAGTTGTCCGTAGGCTCGTCGCTTACCTCGTCCTCACTTACGTTTGCAACGTAAATTACGGGCTTCATGGTAAGCAGGGGAGTGTCGTAAAGGAATTCGCGCTCGCTCTCGTCGAGATCGACCTCGCGCGCGCACTTTCCGTCGGAGAGAGCCGCGTGAAGCTTTTCGAAGACCGCAAGCTCGGACGCCAAGGTCTTGTCGCCCTTCATTGCCTTTTTGGTGCGGTCGATCCTGCGCTCAACCATTTCAATATCGGAGAAGATCAATTCAAGATTGATGGTTTCAAGGTCGCGAAGGGAGTTTACGTTGCCGTCTACGTGAACGATATTTTCGTTCTTGAAGCAACGTACTACGTGAACGATAGCGTCAACCTCGCGGATGTGAGAGAGGAACTTGTTTCCGAGGCCCTCGCCCTGCGAAGCACCCTTAACGAGTCCTGCGATGTCAACGAATTCGATGACAGCGGGTGTATATTTTTCGGGGTTGTGCATCTTTGCGAGGTAATCAAGTCGCGTGTCGGGAACGGCGACGATGCCGACGTTCGGCTCAATGGTGCAGAAAGGGTAGTTTGCCGACTCTGCGCCGCCGCCCGTTAAAGCATTAAAAAGAGTACTCTTTCCTACGTTTGGAAGTCCGACGATACCAAGTTTCATGGTTTATATATCTCCTTAAATTTCATTTGTTTTGTTTTTCTTTTGCTTTCGGCTGTCTAAAACGGTACCAGAATATTACATCAATTTATAATTATATCATATATTATGCTTTTTTTCAAGATGTATAAGTAAATTATTGGGCTTTAGTTTTGCGAGGTGATTGAATTTAAAAACATGTTGTGTTTTTAGAAAAAGTGTGATATAATGTATCTTAACATGAAGTTTCTTTCGTATAGGGGGGATTCTTGTGAATAAAAAAAGGAAAATATCTTTGTCGACGACGCAGATAATACTGCTTAGCTTTGTTATAGCGATAGGGGTTGGAAGTCTGCTTTTGGCGCTTCCCATAAGCTCCGCAAGCGGCAAAGCCGTGCCGTACCTTGACGCGCTGTTTACCGCTACGACGGCAACCTGCGTTACGGGGCTTGTTACTCTTCCAACCGCCACCACGTGGAGCGTATTCGGTCAGGTAGTTATTCTTATTTTAATTCAGATAGGCGGACTGGGCATTATTACTATCATGTCGGGCTTTATGCTTATGCTTAACCGAAAAATGGGTATAGGAGATAAGCTGCTGCTTCAGGACGCTTTTAATCTCAATACCATGTCGGGACTTGCGAAATTTATTCGCAACATTTTGCTTGGTACACTTATTATTGAATGCATAGGCGCTTTGCTTTACATGACGGTGTTCGTTCCCGATTTTGGCGCTCGCGGAATATGGATATCCGTATTTAACTCCGTGTCGGCATTTTGTAACGCGGGAATTGACATAATCGGTGAGAACAGTCTTTACGCTTACGCGCAAAACCCCGTAATAAACGCAGTTACCTCTGCTTTGATAATTCTTGGCGGTATCGGATATATCGTTTGGTGGGATGTGCTTCGCGTATTCAGAACTCGTACCGCCAAAAACAGACGGATATTCAGGCGCTTGACTCTGCACTCGAAGATTGCGATAGTCAGTACGCTCGTGCTTATTTTTGGCGGCGGACTACTCCTCTTTATCGTTGAGTACAACAACACCGACACTATCGGAGGGTTGTCACTTGGGGGCAAGATACAGGTCTCTCTTTTCCAGTCAGTCACGACGAGGACGGCAGGCTTTGCTTCCGTTCCGCAGGAAAACCTTACGGGAGCAGGAGCGATAATCTCTATGGTGCTTATGCTTATCGGAGGCTCTCCCGTTGGTACGGCGGGCGGTATAAAGACGGTAACGGCAACGGTTTTGATGTGTTCTGCACTTTCGACCGTAAGAAACAAGGACACAGCGACACTATTTAACCGCGCAATATCGGCGGATTCGATACGCAAGGCGGTGGCGGTCGCGGCTACGTTTGTTTGCATACTTGTTTCTTCGGCAACGCTGTTGTCGATGACGACGGACGCACCGACTCTTGATGTGCTTTACGAGGCGATGAGTGCTACGGCGACCGTCGGACTGTCGAGAAACGTTACATCGGGGCTTGACTCACTTGGAAAAATAATTATAATTTTCACCATGTATTTCGGTAGAGTAGGTCCGATTTCTCTTGCCGTAGCACTTGGTAGCAGAGGAAAGGATCAAAACGCGATTTCCGATCCTGTTGAGGAAATCAGTATAGGATAAAGGAGAGAGAATATGCAAAAAAAGAAAACTTACGCAGTATTCGGGCTTGGAAGATATGGAATGGCGGTGGCCAAGGAGCTTGTTGAAAATGGAATGGAGGTTATCGCCATAGATAAGAACCAAAGTGCGGTAAATCTTGCTGCGGCATATCTTCCGATCTGTAAGTGTGCGGACGTTACCGATGCTGAGGTTTTAGATCGACTTGGCATTTCTGAAATTGACACCGTTATTGTTTGTATGGCGGGAAATCTCGAAGCAAGCGTTATGGCGATCACTCTTTGCAAGGAGATCGGTGTTAAAACGGTTATTGCAAAGTGCGGAAGCGAGATGCATCAGAAAATACTTACCCGCGTGGGTGCGGACAAGGTCGTATTCCCAGAGCGCGAGTCGGGTGTGCGTCTTGCGAAAAACATGTTAAGCTCCGGATTTATGGATATGATCTCCTTGTCAAAGGACGTTTCTATTGTCGAGATCGACGTTAAGGATGAATGGGCCGATAAAAATCTTATCGAGCTGCATCTCAGAAAGAAATACGGATTTAACATCGTTGCAATAAGAACAGGGGATAAGGTTGACGTAGCAATAGACCCGACTGCACCTCTTAATAAAGAAATGAAGCTTGTAGTTATTGCAGATACGGCTCGTCTTATGAAAATGAAATAAAACGAAAAACACGGCAGACAGAAGAAGCGGTTTGTCGTGTTTTTTATTGTAAATAAAAGATTTTGCTTGACAAAATGGTGAATATGAAGTATAATATTTGAGAATTATTCTCAAATTGGAGGCGCGGTATGGCAGAGTACGTTACCGAGCAAAAGAAAATACTTAAAAAGATACTTGAGGAAAACTCGGATTCGTCCTATACGGTCGAGGAGCTTATGGAAAAGCTTCGCGAGCGTTGCGGGGACTCAGCTCCCGGCAAGAGCACGGTTTATAGACTGATTACCCATCTTGTCGAGGACGGAACGGTTAAAAAGTTTTCGGGTGAGGGAAGCCGAAAATGGTCGTACCAGATAGTTATGGGAGAACATTGTGACTGCCATTTGCACCTTAAATGCATGGACTGCGGAAAGCTGATACACCTTGACGAGTCGGTGTCCGACGAGCTTCTTGACAAGGTCCGCACCATAAGCGATTTCTCGGTAAACGAAGAGGCAACCGTGCTTTTCGGCAGGTGCGGCGGCTGTAAGGAGAGCGGAAAGTAATGAGAACGGCAAAAAGAATTGTGGCGGCGCTCGTTTGCCTTGCCGTTTTGCTCGCTGTTCCTTTTTCGTTCGGCTGCGCCCGTCAAGCGGACGGGGTGGAAATACTTTGTACCGTTTTTCCCATATACGATTGGGCAAAAAACGTCCTTGGGGAGAGTGATGGCGTAACGCTTTCGCTTCTCGTAGAGAACGGCACGGATATGCATAGCTTTCAGCCGTCATTTATGGACGTTGCGAAGATAAAACGGTGCGACGTGCTTATATTGGTGGGCGGCGAGTCGGACAGATGGGTTGCCGAGGCGGCAAGTGAGGATACGACGGTAATCAGGCTCTCCGAGCTTGAGGGTATTACGCTTTATGAGGTGTCGGCGCAAAGCGGAGCGCACGACCACGGTGATGAGCATGAGCATACAGAGGAGCACGACCACGCATTCGACGAGCATTTGTGGCTGTCCGTAGCTAATGCGAAGGTAGCATCAAGTGCGATCTGTGATGCGATCTGCTCACTTGACAGTGGAAATCAAGACGTTTACAAAAAGAATTTAGAAAACTTTTCCGAGAAGCTGTCGTTACTTGACGAGAAATTTCGAGAAGTCACCGACGGCGTTGACGGCGCGCTGATATTTGCGGACAGATTTCCGTTCGTGTATCTTTTTGAGGATTACGATCTTGAATATTATGCGGCGTTTGAGGGCTGTACTACCGACACGAGCGCGGACTTTGAGACCGGGGTGCGCCTTGCAAGGGCGGCTGACGGACAGAGGGGCAGGTGGGTGCTCGTTACGGAAAGCTCCGACCGTGCCTTGGCGGAGAGTGTAATAAGGGCGGCGCGCGACGACCTCGAAATAAGAGCGCTCGACTCGATGCAGTCGCTTACAGCTGCCGATATAAAAAACGGCGCGACGTACATTGGAATAATGGAGAGCAACTTAAAGGTTCTCGAAGAAATTTTGAATTTTTGAAACAAAGAGGAGCAAGTTATGCCTCAGATAATTTGCCGCGATCTCTCGCTCGGATATGACGGAGTGAGTGTTTGCGAGCACGTAAATTTTTCAGTAAATAAGGGCGATTATCTTTGCGTTGTCGGAGATAACGGCTCTGGAAAAAGCACGCTTATGAAGGCGCTGCTCGGACTTAAAGAGCCCGACGACGGCGAGATAATAAAGGAGGGGATAGCGCATATAGGCTATCTTCCACAGCAAAACGAATTACAGCGCGATTTTCCCGCGACGGTGCGCGAGGTGGTCCTGTCGGGCAGAGTAGCAAAGCTTGGCAAGCGACTTTTTTATACCCGAGAGGACAAAAGAGCCGCTACCAATTGCATGGAGAAGCTTGGTATATCCGAGCTTGCGCAGAAGTCTTACAGCGAGCTTTCGGGAGGTCAGCAGCAAAGAGTACTGCTTGCCCGCGCGCTGTGCGCGACGGGCGACATGCTGCTTTTGGACGAGCCCGTTTCGGGACTTGATCCTGCCGCGGCTGCTGACATGTATAATCTTATATCCGAGCTTAACCGCAAGGAAAAAATAACCGTTATAATGGTAACGCACGACATTTCAGCCGCTCTCAGGCACGCAAGCGGAATTTTGCACATGAGCGCTGCTCCCGAATTTTTTGGCTCGGCAGAGGACTACAAAAACAGTTCCTGCTTCTACGTTGGGGGAAGGAGAGATAATGAATAAGCTTCTTCTTATCCGAGAGTATCTCTCCTATGATTTCGTTATATATGCTTTTGTTGTCGGCATTCTTATTGCGCTTTGCGCGGGACTTTTCGGTGTCGTTCTCGTGCTCAAGCGGTTTTCGTTTATAGGTGACGGACTTTCGCACGTGGCATTCGGCGCTATGGCGGTAGCGACTGTATTGGGAGTGACCGACAATCTCATTTTGGTTCTTCCCGTGACTGTCTTGGCGGCTGTGCTTTTGCTTTGCGTTGGAAGAAACAGAAAGATCAAGGGCGATGCGGCTATCGCTATGATCTCCGTTGGCGCTTTGGCGGTGGGATATATGCTTATGAGTGTATTTTCCACGTCTGCAAACGTCGCGGGCGACGTTTGCAGTACCTTGTTCGGCTCTTTCTCGATAGTTACGCTGACGTTGACGGACGTTTGGGTATGCGCCATAGCATCGGCGGTGGTGCTTTTGGTATTTGTGCTCTTTTACAACCGCATATTCGCTGTCACCTTTGATGAGGGATTTGCACGTGCTTCGGGTGTGTGGACTTCGATGTATAACCTTTTGGTTGCGGTAGTGATAGCGCTTATAATCGTGCTTGCCATGGAGCTTGTAGGCTCGCTTCTTATATCCGCGCTTGTCGTTTTTCCTGCACTTGCAGCTATGCGCGTGTGCAAGAGCTTTAAAGCAGTTACCGTCACGGCGGCATGCATATCGGTGTCTTGTGCGGCTCTGGGGATACTCGCGTCGATCGTGCTTTCCACACCCGTAGGTCCTACTGTGGTTATCGCAGATATACTTGCTTTCGGTATCTGCTTTGCAGTGGGGGCGGTAGTGCGCAGAGGCTGATTTTGGAAAAAAATAAAAAATATTAAAATAACTATTGATTTTTCAAATCGTTTGTGATACAATATATCTGTTAATGACTTGGTCCGTCGATATATTTCGGCGTTAATTCTATGTTTGGAGGTGAAAACAATGGGTGCAGTAGAAATCACATTGGGTATAATTATCATGGTATTCTCCGCGGTTCTTATCACCATGGTGCTTCTCCAGTCCGGAAAGGATAAGAGACTTTCGGGTACGATAGCAGGAGCGGCTGAAACCTTTTTCGCAAAGGGTAAGAGCAAAACGAGAGATAAAATACTTGCAAGAGTAACGACTGTATTGGCATTCGTGCTCGTAATATTGGCAGTAGTATTTTTCATTTATCTTTACGCAACGAAGTAATAAAGGCGCGGCGTAAAACATAGGCTCGGGATTGACGGAAATCAGCCCGAGCCTTTTAAATTAAAAAAGGACGGAAAACGATATGAATTTTTCAATGAAGATAAAGAAGTTAAACGAAAACGCTGTTGTTCCTACATACGGCTCGGCGTGCGCGGCAGGCGCAGACCTGTATGCTTGTGAGGAAAATGCGGTGACGATAGAGTCGGGCAAGACTGTGCTTGTGCATACGGGCATCGCTATGGCTATTCCCGACGGATACGTCGGCTTGATCTACGCAAGAAGCGGACTTGCATGCAAGCGCGGTCTTGCTCCTGCTAACAAGGTGGGAGTTATCGACAGCGACTATCGCGGAGAGATAATGGTGGCGCTTCATAATCACAGCGAGGTGGCACAGATGGTGGAGAGCGGCGAGAGAATTGCGCAGATAGTTTTCACACCCTACGCGGCGGCAGATTTTGAGGTTGCAGAGGAGCTTGACGGCACCGTTCGCGGCGAGGGCGGCTTCGGCTCAACGGGAAAATAAGAGAGTAAAATAAAAGGCTTTGCTATCAAACGGTAGCAAAGCCTTTTTGTATTAAAATTATCTGTAAAGGGGATATTTCTTGCAAATGTCTGCAACAGTTGCGCGAACTGCATCTGCGTTGTTCTCAAAGTCCTTTGCAACAAGTCCGAAGAGCTTAGCGATGGTCTTCATGTCCTCTGTGCCAAGACCTCTGGAGGTTACTGCGGGAGTACCTACGCGAACACCCGAGGTAACGAAAGGCTTCTCGGGATCGTTGGGGATAGCATTCTTGTTTACGGTGATGTGTACCGCGTCAAGTCTTGCCTCAAATTCCTTGCCGGTGATCTTCATGGGGCGAAGGTCAACGAGCATGAGGTGGTTGTCCGTACCGCCCGACACGAGGTCGAAGCCCTCGGCAAGAAGTCCGTTCGCGAGAACGCGAGCGTTCTCTACGATGTTATGCTGGTAAGCCTTGAATTCGGGGGTGAGCGCCTCACCGAAGCAAACAGCCTTTGCTGCGATAACGTGCATAAGAGGACCGCCCTGAATTCCGGGGAATATAGCCTTGTTTATCTTCTTTGCAAGCTCCTCGTCGTTTGTGAGGATAAGACCGCCGCGAGGACCGCGAAGCGTCTTGTGCGTGGTGGTTGTAACAACGTCAGCGTAAGGAACGGGGGAGGGATGCTCACCTGCGGCAACAAGACCTGCGATGTGAGCCATGTCTACCATAAAGTATGCGCCAACGGAGTGAGCGATCTCAGCCATCTTCTTGAAATCAATGGTTCTGGGGTAAGCCGACGCGCCCGCTACGATAAGCTTCGGACGGTGCTCCTTTGCAAGTCTTTCGTACTCGTCCATGTCGATGTACTGGGTGTCGGGGTTGAGCTCGTAGGGAACGAAATTGTAGTACATACCCGAAATATTTACGGGGCTTCCGTGGGTAAGATGTCCGCCGTGAGCGAGGCTCATTCCCATTACGGTGTCGCCGGGCTTAAGAAGCGCAAAGTAAACCGCAGTGTTTGCCTGCGCTCCGCTGTGAGGCTGCACGTTTGCGTAATTTGCTCCAAAGAGCTTTTTAGCTCGCTCGATAGCGATGTTTTCCGCTACGTCAACACAGGAGCAGCCGCCGTAATATCTCTTTCCGGGGTAACCCTCGGCATATTTGTTTGTGAGCACCGAGCCCATAGCGTGCATAACAGCCTCGGAAACTACGTTTTCGGACGCGATAAGCTCAAGTCCGTCCTGTTGTCTGTCGAATTCTGCCTTTATAGCGGCAGCTACTTCGGCATCGGTTGCTGAAATTTTTTCGATCAGTTGTTCAATCATTTTTGCCTCCAATTTATATGTGTCTGTTCAGTTGGGTATATTATAACTCATAATTTAAGAAAAATCAAGAGCAAATGTAAAAAATGTGATTTTTTTGGAAAAGGTAATTGACAAATCCAATGTAAAAATGTTATAATAGAAAAGGTGGATTTATGTGCGTTGCTTTGGCAACTTGCATTTAAATATGATTAAAAGAGCATGTGGAGGTAAAAATGGAAATAGCAATAATCGCGCATGACCTTAAAAAAGAGCTTATGGCGCAGTTCTGTATCGCTTATTGCGGTATTTTGAGCAAGCACAATCTGTGCGCTACCGCCGTAACGGCAAAGTATATTTCCGAGGCTACCGGACTTAACATAGATAAGCTGATGTCAGGAGAGCAGGGCGGAGAGCAGCAGATCGCTTCTCGCATAGCTTATAATGAGATCGACGTTCTTCTGTATTTCAGAGATACCCGCGCAACTAACGCAAATAATCCCGTTGAGCACGAGCTTCTCCGTATGTGCGATATTTATAACGTTCCCGTTGCTACCAACATTGCAACAGCGGAGGTCGTTATTACCGCGCTTGACAGAGGAGATCTTGATTGGCGTGAGATCGTCAATCCCCGTTCCGCTACCAAAAAGTAAATAGCGGACACCGCAAGAAGACACGTCCTTGCCGAAACGGCTCTACAGAGAGAGGGAGGCAGCTGAAAATCCCTCGTGAACGCCGACAGGGGTACCACTTTGCGCGCAAAACCGAATAAACAGTGAGAGTAAAAAGCTCGGGTGGAACCGTGCGAAAGTATGTTTTTTCGCACCCCGAACGACAGTCGTCGTTCGGGGTGCTTTTGTTTTATAATAATTAATATTTGGAGGAAAATATCATGAAGATCAATTTTGGTGAACTTAGTATTGAAAAGTCAGAGCCTGTAAGCGTTTATGACGCGGCGGCAGAGGCAGGCGTTATCAGCCGAGCAGTTCTTGCGGCAAAGGTGAACGGAAAGGTCGTTGCGCTCACAACTCCTATCGAGTCTGATGCTGACGTTGAGCTTCTCACGTTTGCTGACGAGGACGGAAAGCACGTATTCCGTCATACGGCTTCGCACATTCTGGCGCAGGCAGTCAAAAGACTTTATCCCGCAACTAAGCTGACAATAGGTCCTGCGATCGACAACGGATTTTATTATGACGTTGACAGCGAGATCCCCGTTACTCCCGACGTTTTGGCGGCACTTGAGGCGGAGATGAAGAAGATAGTCAAGGAGAACCTCAAGATCGAGCGTTTTGAGCTTCCCCGTGACGAGGCTATCGCGCTTATGACAGAGAAGGACGAGCCTTATAAGGTACAGCTTATCGAGGAACTTCCCGAGGGAGAGGTTATCAGCTTCTACCGTCAGGGCGAGTTCGTTGATCTGTGCGCAGGCCCCCACCTTTTCGCGACAGGTGCTGTAAAGGCTCTTAAGCTTACGCAGTGCACGGGCGCTTATTGGAAGGGCGACCAGAACAACAAGATGCTCCAGAGAATTTACGGAACTGCGTTCCCGACCAAGGACGAGCTTCGCGCTTACCTTGAAATGATAGAGGAAGCAAAGAAGCGCGACCACAACAAGATCGGCCGCGACCTTGAATATTTTACGACCGTTGACTATATCGGTCAGGGCTTGCCCGTTCTTCTGCCCAAGGGCGCGAGAACCGTTCAGAATCTTCAGAGATTCGTCGAGGACGAGGAGCAAAGACGCGGTTATCTTTTGACTAAGACTCCCCTTATGGCAAAGCGCGAGCTCTTCAAGATCTCAGGTCACTGGGATCACTACCGCGACGGTATGTTTATACTTGGCGACCCCGACGACGAGACCAAGGAATGCTTTGCGCTCCGTCCTATGACCTGCCCCTTCCAGTATCAGGTATTCCTTAACAAGAAGCGCTCCTACCGTGATCTTCCTATGCGACTCGGTGAGACGTCCACGCTTTTCCGCAACGAGGATTCGGGAGAGATGCACGGTCTTATACGCGTTCGTCAGTTCACTATTTCCGAGGGACACCTCATTCTCATGCCCGAGCAGCTTGAGGAGGAATTCAGAGGCTGTCTTGATCTCGCTCTTTATATGCTTGACGCGCTCGGACTTCGCGAGGACTGCTCCTTCCGCTTCTCTCAGTGGGATCCGAGTAGAACCGACAAGTACGAGGGAACTGCCGAGCAGTGGGAGGAGGCTCAGAGTATTATGAAGCAGATCCTTGACAATATCGGACTTGAGTATAAGGTTGGTATTGACGAGGCGGCATTCTACGGTCCGAAGCTCGATATTCAGATAAAGAACGTTCACGGGAAAGAGGATACGCTCGTTACCATTCAGATAGATATGCTTCTTGCCAAGAAGTTCGGTATGGAATACACCGACTCCAACGACAAGCGCGTAACGCCTTATATTATCCACAGAACCTCGCTCGGCTGCTACGAGCGCACGCTCGCTCTGTTGCTTGAAAAATACGCAGGCGCTCTCCCGATGTGGATGGCTCCCGAGCAGATAAGGATTATGCCTATCGGCGACGAGCAGCTTGACTTTGCAAAGTCTATCCGAGCTGACCTTGAAAGACTCGGTATGCGTGTAACCGTTGACGGAAGAAACGAAAAGATCGGTTATAAGATTCGTGCCGCACAGCTCGAAAAGGTTCCATTTATGCTCGTTATAGGCGAAAAGGAAATGGCTGACGGTACGGTTTCCGTCCGCTCACGTAAGAAGGGCGACATGGGACTTATGACCGTTGCCGACTTCACCGCATTTGCTAAACAGCAGATAGACGACCTCGTTCTTGATAACTAAGGACGCGGGGGGCGCGTAGGATGCGTTTTTTCCACCTTTTGTGTACAAAAGGTGGAGCCAAAAAACTTTAAATAATTAAAGTTTTTGTTGGCATAGCAAAAGACGGAAAGATTAATTTAAAAATATATTTTGGCGTTTTTAATGTAGAAAGCCGTCGGACTCTTCGCACCGACGGCTTTCATTTTTTTATTTTATACCGTATATCAATATACGGCTTTTGCTTATTTATTTCTCCACGTTGCGGGGGAGAAGAGGATAAGCATGGGAATAAGCTCAAGTCTGCCCGCGATCATATCAAATATGAGCACGAGCTTGGAGGGTACCGAGAAGAAATAAAAGTTTTCCATAGGACCCACGTCCGAAAGACCGGGGCCTATGTTGTTTATCGTTGCCGCGACTGCTGTAAAGCTTGTAACCACATCTTTGCAGTTAAAGGCAATGAGCAATGTAGACACGGCGAAAACAATAACGTAAACTGCGATATATGCATTTACCGAGCGCACGACCTCTGACTCGACCTCTCTTGAATCGACCGTTACCTTTTGAACTCTTCTCGGGTGAATCATGCTTTTAAGCTCCTTGCGCGCACCCTTTATGAGTATGATAAATCTTGAAACCTTCATGCCGCCGCCCGTGCTTCCCGCGCATGCTCCGATGAACATAAGCAGCACAAGAATGATACACGCAACAGTCGGCCACGCTGCAAAGTCTGTCGTTGAAAATCCTGTCGTAGATATTATAGATGCCACGTTAAATGCCGCATGTCGCAATGCCTCTCCGATACTGCCGTACATTCCTCGAATGCTTACGGTTATAATGCCGATCGAAGCTGCAACTATACACAGAAACGCGCGTATTTCCGACGAGAAAACATCTCTGATCCTACCTTTTATAAGGAAGAAATATGCGTTGAAGTTGAGGGAGAAAAGAAGCATAAACACCGTAACAACTATCTGCAAATACGGAGAATACGATGCAATGCTGTCATTCTTTATTCCAAATCCGCCAGTGCCCGCAGTTCCGAATGCTGTACAAATAGCATCGTACACGCTCATGCCGCCGCAAAGCAGCAATACGAACTGAAGAGCAGTAAGTACAAAATATATAAGATAGAGAATAAGCGCGGTAGTACGCACCTTGGGCACGAGCTTACTTACGGACGGCCCCGGGCTTTCCGCCTTCATAAGGTGCATATTACGTCCGCCGCTGAGAGGGAGAAATGCCATGATAAAGACAAGCACTCCCATTCCGCCGACCCAGTGTGTAAAGCATCGCCACATATTTATGGATTTGGGAAGCGATTCTACCTCGCCGAATATAGTCGCTCCTGTTGTCGTAAAGCCCGACACCGTTTCAAAAAGCGCGTCTATGTAAGAGGTGGTAACTCCCGAAAGGATAAACGGGAGCGCACCGAAAAGACTCAAAAAGATCCAGCACAGGGCAACTATAACGTAGCCCTCTCTTGCGTAAAGGTCGCGACTTTTGGGTTTGCCGATGAACAAAAGAAGAGCAACTGTTGCGCAAATTGCCGCGCTTATTAAAAACGCGAATATTTCCTTTTCACCGTAAACTGCCGCGCATATTATCGGCACGGTAAAAAAGCAAGCCTCAAAGAGCATTACCCAACCAAGGGTATATTTTATCATTCTGTAATTCATACTCGCCTCACCTGAGAACGTCGCATATATCGTGCAACGCCATTATTCCCGAAACGATAATTACCTTGTCGCCGGGACAGATAACGTCGTATCCACGGGGGATCATGACCTTATTGTCTCTCATTATAGCAGCGATCAGTACGTCCTTTTTGAATTTAAGCTCCGCGAGGGGAGTACCTGTGATAGGTGAGTTTTCCTTGACGATAAATTCCGATGCCTCAACCTTGCCCTTGATTACGTTATACATAGTCTCAACGTTGCTTCCCATGGTATTCTTCATGGCGCGAGCATATCTGACGATTATATCAGAGGTGATATTTTCGGGATAAACTATTGAATCAAGATTGAGGTGCTTTATGACGTCGTCGTAGTCAACGCGGTTGATTTTTGTTATGAGCTTAGCGTTTCCGACACTCTTTGCGTAAAGGGAGAGAAGAACGTTTTCCTCGTCCTGCGGAGTCATTGCCACGAACGCGCCCACGTTTTGTATTCCTTCCTCTAAAAGCACCGCCTTGTCCGACGCGTCTGCTAAAATAACAGCTACTTTTTTCCATTTTCCCGCAAGCTCTTGGCAGCGCACCTCGTTGGATTCGATTATTTTTACGTTTATGCCCGCTTTGTCAAGTATATCGCAGAGATAGTAAGAGGCGTTTCCGCCGCCCACCACCATGACGTCCTTGACGGAGCGAGTGGTGTAGTTGATTTTCTTAAAAAAGTCCTGCGCGTTTTTGGGAGAGGCGATTATGGATATAACGTCCTTGCCCTCAAACACAAAGTCGCCCTTTGCAATAAACGCCTCGTCACCTCGCTCGACGGTGCATATAAGTATGTCGCATTTGAGCTTTGTGACTACGTCCTTTACTGCCATTCCAACGAGTGTACTGCTCTCGGGAAGCCTGAATTTTACAAGCTCGACCTTTCCGCCGGAGAATGTATCTATCTTCATAGCCGACGGGAAGCGGATAACTCTCGATATCTCCTGTGCGGTTGCATATTCAGGGTTTATTACCATTGCAAGACCAAGCTCGTTTTTAAGATATGATGCTTCGGCGCTGTATATTGGATTGTTGACGCGAGCTATAGTCTGGCAATTTCCCGACCGCTTTGCAATAAGGCAACAGAGGAGGTTCAGCTCGTCGGAGCCTGTGACTGCGATAAGCAGGTCGGCACTGTCAATTCCCGCTTCCTCGAGGACCGTGTGCGTAGCGCCGTTTCCGGTTATACCCATAACGTCGTACTTTGAGGAAATCTCGCTCACACTCTCCTGATTTACGTCAACAACTGTTATATTATTTCCCTCGTCAAGAAGCTGCGCCGCCAAGGTCTCACCGACTCTGCCGCAGCCAACGATAATAACGTTCATATAAATTCCTCCGCTATTTAAATGCGTTCAAGTATTTTTTCAGTCATCTTAAGGGATTGCTCTGCCGCAAGCGCGACCATTTCGGGGTACTCCATGGTAGCCTCTCCGCTTGCGGAGTCGGAGATTGCACGGACTATAAGGCACTCAACGCCGTTTACGTAAGAGACGTGTCCTATCGCCGCACCCTCCATCTCGCAGGCAATTGCGCCGAAATTATCGACAATATAGCGCTTTCTGTCGGCGCTGCTTATAAATTGGTCGCCCGACGCGATAATACCGAGCTCGTGCTTTACTCCAAGCTCGCTTGCGACGTCTGACGCTGCTTTTGCCATTTTATCGGACGTGGGAAGAACGATCTTGTTTATCCCCGAAATAAGTCCTACGGGGTCTCCTATCGGCGAGGTGTCCATATCGTGCTGGACCACACCGTCGGCAATTGCCACGTCAAGTATCGAAAGCCTTTCGGAAAGAGTTCCCGCCACTCCCGTATTTATTATATGAGTAACCCCAAAGCTGAGTATCATTGTCTGAGCGCAGATAGCCGCGAACACCTTGCCGATACCGCACTGCGCAACGACTACGTCCTTGTCCGAAAGTCTTCCGCAAAAGAAGTCAACTCCGCTGACCTTTACGGACTTGCAGTCTGCAAGCTTTGCTTTGAGCGCGTCGACTTCAATGCTCATAGCACCGATTATGCCTATTTTCATACTCCTATCTCCTCGTATATTTCGAGCAGTCTTTCCTCTGCTTCTGTTTTTCTCTTATCAAGCTCTGCGAGCCTTACGTAGTCGTAAGCCGCCTCACCCGACATTTCCGTATCGATCTTTTCTATCTCCGCTTCAAGGCGAGCGGCTTCCTCGCCAAGACGCTTTATGCGGTTTTTCTCGCGGCGCTCGTCCGCCGCGCGTTGCTTGTGCTGAAGATACTGTTCTTTGCTCGTGCTGATAGTACGCTCTGCCGCTTGGCTTGCGTTTTCTGAGGCAAACTCGGCGCGCCTTTGTCTGTCGCGCAAAAGCTCCTCGTATCCCTCGCCCGCCTTGTAGACGGGAATATCGGTTGTATCAAAGCTCGGTGCGCCCGAAAAATCAAGCAGTCTCGTTGCAAGCTTGCCGAGGAAATAGCGGTCGTGGGAGACGGCGATAACCGTTCCGTCAAAACCGAGTATAGCTTCCTCAAGCGCCTCGCGCGAGTCGATGTCAAGGTGGTTTGTCGGCTCGTCAAGCACCAAGAGATTTACGTCCGAAAGAATGAGCTTTGAGAGCGTAAGTCTTGCACGCTCGCCACCGCTGAGCTCTCCGACAAGCTTGTAAACGTCATCTCCCTTAAATTTAAATCTCGCGAGAGTGTTTCTTATCTCAAGCTCGGTGAGGGTAGGATAAGTGCTCCAAAGCTCCTCAAGAACAGTACCTGCGGTGTTAAGATTTTGGTTTTCCTGATCGTAATAGCCGACGTTTACGTTATATCCTATTTCAAGATGTCCCGACGTAGGCCGCAGCCTCTCGACGAGTATCTTGATAAGCGTTGATTTTCCGCAGCCGTTAGGACCTACCAAGAAAAGTCTGTCGCCACGTTTTACAGTGAGGGATATGTTTGCAAAAAGCGGGCTCGACTGTCTGTAAGCAAATCCGAGTGAGCGGAGCGTGAGAACGTCGTTTCCGCTTGCGATTGACGAGGAAAAACCGAATTTAATGCCCTTGGCGAGCGTATCGGGGCGCTCGATCTTCTCCATTTTCTCAAGGAGCTTGAGTCGACTTTCCGCCGCTATAATGTTTCTCTCTCTGTTCCACGCGCGCTGTTGCGCGATATACGCCTCTTGTCTTGCTATTTCCTTTTGCTGATTTTTGTAGTGGCGCTCCCATATCTCGCGGTCGATGCGCCTCTGCTCCATGCTCTTGGTGTATCCGCCCGCATAAAGCTTTGCCTTGTGGTTTTCTATAGAAAGAGTTTTGTTCGTTACCTTGTCGAGAAAATAACGGTCGTGAGATATGACCATTACGCACTTTTTGTAGGTGCAAAGAAAGCTTTCAAGCCACGCCAGCGTTTCAAGGTCAAGGTGGTTTGTCGGCTCGTCGAGAAGCAGAATGTCAGGCTCACGGCAAAGCTCACGCGAGAGCGCAAGTCTTGTCCTCTGACCGCCCGAAAAGGTGGAGAACGGACGGCTCATGCTGTCCTTGTCAAAGCCAAGCCCCGCAAGGGTAGAGGCGCATCTGCCTCTGAATTCAAGTCCGCCGTTTCTAATAAATTTTTCGTTGAGCGCACTATACTCCGAGGCTAACGATTCATGCGTCCTACCGCCCGTCTCGCCGCCCGTAAGCGCCGCTTCGAGCTCGGACAGGCGCGCCTCCATGGAAAGAAGCTCGGGGAAGGAACGGTACATTATTTCGAGCGCCGTGGCTTCCTCGGACTCTCCTGAAAAATCCGCAAAGGCGTCATCCTGACGAAGTATTCCCACCGTCTTGCCCTTTGATATATAAACGTGCCCCTCGTCGGCTTCAAGCTCGCCCAGAAGCAGCTTAAAAAGCGTTGACTTCCCGCAACCGTTCTCGCCGATAACGCCGACTCTGTCTCCATCGTCCAAGGCAAAGGATACGCCCGTGAGCACGGGCGTCGTGCCGAAGGACAGGGAAAGGTTTTCAGTACTTATCGCTATCATGTTTTATCCTTAATTTTGTATTAGAGCTTGATTTTTACTTCCAATGCAACACCGAGTATCCTTGCCTCGCCCGACTCAAAGTCGTCGGTTGAGAGCTTGATAGGCTCGTAGTCCTCGTTTTCGGGAAGCAGAACTACCGACCTTCGGTTTTTCGAAAACCTTTTTACGGTAGCGCATTCACCGCCGACAAGACACGCTACGATATCGCCCTCGCTCGCGTACTGCTGCTTGCGAAAGAGCACGAGCGAGCCGTCAACCATACCGATGTTTTTCATGCTGTCACCGCACACCTTAAGGAAGAAATATTCGTCAACGTCGTCTATGTCCGCAAATTCATAGCCAAGCAAGCTCTCATTGGTTATAATGGGCGATCCCGCGCGTATCTCTCCGATGATAGGCACCATTTTACGAGAGCGCACCGAGGTATAGCCAGAAAGCTCTGCCTCTGCGTTTGTTGCGCCGAGGAGAGTGTCGAGAGTGACACCGAAGAAATCTGCTATTCTTTTCATTTTGTCCGCTTTGGGAACGGAGCGACCGTTCTTCCAGTCCGTAAACGTGGAAGCGGAGATCCCCGTTGCCTTTGATACGCGGTAGACAGACGTGCCGTGCGCGCGAAGCAATTCGTCAAATTTTGTGTAACTCATGTAAACCCTCACTTATAAACGCTAAATAGTTATGAAATCCGAAATTATATTAACCATATTATACCTCAACCGATCCAATTTGTCAAGCGCTATGCATTGATTTTTTGCTCGAAAAGCCGCAATATCGTAAATATTCACAAAAATCAGGGATAGGATTTGTGTAAAAAACGAGTTGCCCAGTTGTTGACAACCGCACACAAAAGTGATATAATATGTATACAGGAGTGTACACATTTTGGTTTTGACAGTTCTTTGAAGTGGTTTTTTGAATGGACTAAAATATCTTTATGTAGCATGACTTCTGTAAAAAATAAAAAGGAGAAGTTTATGAAATACAAGACAATGAAGAAAATTTTAGCTGTGGCATTAGTTCTTATGATGACATTGCCGCTCGTGGCATTCCCTGTGAGTGCGGATGAGCCCGTGCTTATTTTCGAGGTAGACTTCCGCGGCGGAGATAAATGGGAAGGCGGTGCTCCGAGGGAAGATTGGTCTGCGTTTGATGGTAATGCCTTCAGTAGCGCAACTGCAAGTGAAGGTAAATCTGTTAATTTGAAGCTTAATGATAAAA
>JAZOWN010000027.1:0-17193 GCA_045659245.1 Eubacteriales bacterium | reverse complement strand
ATAAAGCCACGCTTATGATAGATACGTCGGGTACGGCTTTGCATAAGAGGGGGTACCGCCCTGCATCGGGCGAAGCTCCGCTTCGCGAAACACTTGCTGCTGCTATCGCGTATATAGCAAGGCCCAAGGAGGACGTGCTTTTCTGGGATCCGTTTTGCGGCTCGGGAACTATTGCAATTGAGGCGGCTATGATCGCCACCAATACCGCCCCCGGACTTTTGCGCAGCTTTGCGGCAGGGGACTTTCCGCTTATTGATGCGAGAGTGTGGGCAGAGGAGCGCGAGAAGGCAAGAAGCGAGAGAATTGACGACTCGAAATTTTCGGCGTATGCGTCGGATATAGATGACGAGGTTTTGGAAAAAGCGAGGGAAAACGCACGCAGAGCAGGGGTTGAGGAGCATATCAAGTTCTTCAATGCCGATGCCCGTACGATCAAAAAGCCCGAGGGTGTTCGCGGTACGATAGCTTGCAATCCGCCCTACGGCGAGAGGCTTATGAATCCAAAGGAGGTCGAGGCGCTTTATACGAGCATGGGAAAGACTTTCTCGTCGCTCGCACCTTGGCAGATATACGTGCTTACGTCGGCAGAAAACTTTGAAAGACTTTACGGACGTCGCGCCGACAAGATAAGAAAGCTCTATAACGGAATGATACCATGCAGGCTCTACCAATATTTTAAGCCTCAAAATATGAAAGCCGCTGCTCCGCAACTTGCAAACGGCGCTAAAAAGCCGCAGAAAAACAAAAAATATCGCAATTTTTGAGAAAAAATATGGCATTTTTTGTTGACAGAGGGGAATACGTGTGCTATAATATTCCTTGGTTGATCGAAAAAGCCAATTTTATAAATTTTTATAGGGAAGGTACAAAAAATGAGTTTTAAGAATCAGTATCTTAACGAGCTTATGGAACGCGTCGTTAAGAGAAATCCCAACGAACCCGAATTCCACCAGACTGTCAAGGAAGTCCTTGAGTCTATCGAGCCTGTTATCAATGCTCGCCCCGACTACGTAAAGAGCGGCGTTATTGAGAGAATGGTAGAGCCCGAGAGAATCATCAAGTTCCGTGTTCCGTGGGTAGACGATAACGGTAACGTTCAGGTTAACCGCGGCTTCAGAATACAGTTCAACAGCGCGATCGGTCCTTACAAGGGCGGACTCCGCTTCCACCCCTCCGTTAACGAGAGCATAATCAAGTTCCTCGGATTTGAGCAGACATTTAAGAATTCTCTTACCTCTCTGCCCATGGGCGGCGGTAAGGGTGGATCCGACTTCGATCCTCAGGGCAAGTCTGATGCAGAGGTTATGCGCTTCTGCCAGAGCTTCATGACCGAGCTTCAGAAGTACATAGGCGCAGATACCGACGTTCCCGCAGGTGACATCGGCGTTGGCGCAAGAGAGATAGGATATCTCTACGGTCAGTATAAGAGACTCCGTGACGAGTTCACCGGCGTTCTCACCGGTAAGGGACTCCCCTATGGCGGTTCTCTCATCCGTCCCGAGGCAACCGGCTTTGGCGCAGTTTACTACACCGTAAACATGCTCAACCACTTCGGTGACGACATAAAGGGAAAGACCTTCGCTATCTCCGGCTTCGGTAACGTTGCTTGGGGTACCGTTATGAAGGTAAACGAGCTCGGCGGTAAGGTGGTTACCATTTCCGGTCCTGACGGATACGTTTACGATCCCGATGGAATCAGCACCGAGGAGAAGGTAAACTACATGCTCGAGATGCGTGCATCCTGCCGCAACAGAGTACAGGACTATGCTGACAAGTTCGGCGTAGAATTCTTCCCCGGACAGAAGCCTTGGGGCGTTAAGGCTGACATAATCATGCCTTGCGCAACTCAGAACGAGGTTGACGTTAAGGAAGCAGAGCAGATAGTTGCTAACGGTGTTAAGTATTACGTTGAGGTTTCCAACATGCCCTCCACCAACGAGGCAATTGCATACCTCAAGGCAAACGGCGTTATCGTTGCTCCTTCTAAGGCAGTTAACGCAGGCGGCGTTGCAGTATCCGGTCTTGAGATGTCTCAGAACTCCATGCGTTACAGCTGGACCGCTGAGGAGGTAGACGCAAAGCTCAAGCAGATCATGAGCAATATCTTTACGGCATCCGTAAAGGCTGCAAACGAGTTCGGTCTTGGTGACGACCTTGTAGCAGGCGCAAATATCGCAGGCTTTATTAAGGTTGCAGAGGCTATGAAGGCTCAGGGTGTAGTCTAATCTTAATAAAATAAAACCGCACGCTTCACAATTACGTGAAGCGTGCGGTTTTACTATATGAGAAAATCCCGCTATATTAGTGGATTCTTAAAATGGTAAACTAATGAGCAAAACCAAGAAATAGATATTAAAGTAAAAGCAGATATAAAACTAATTAGCGACTGCAAAGGCCAAGAAAAGTACAAACTAAAAATTACAGTTAAAGGCTATTGTAACAATAAGCCTTCCCCAGTGGGGGAAGGCTCACGCTGACGAAGCTTTTCTGCAAATCGGTAGTATTAGAATTGTAACAAAAAACAAATCCCCCACGTTAGGGGGATTTGTTCGTTTATATTAGTGTGTTTTTGTTCTGCGCTAAATTAATCAGCCTTGTATATGAGGACGATTATTTAGGCAAGAACGGTGTGACAATACCCACTAAGAGGATAACACCTATTATAATGGGAAGCACGAATTTCATGTAAATTCTCATCCAACGGCGAAGCTTAATACCCTTACCAGTGTTTGCCTCTGCCATAAAATTGCTCCAACCCCAGCCGTGCTTGTTCCATGTACAGAAAAGAACGACAATGAGAGCGCCGAGCGGCAAGAGAATATTACTTACGATATAGTCCTCAAGGTCAAGAACTGCCGTGCCCTCGCCGAAGGGACGGAAGGCGGACCAGACGTTGTATCCGAGTACACAGGGAATTGCGAGAAGGAAAATTGAAATGCCGTCGATAAGGCAAGCCTTTTTCTTGCTCCAACCGAAAAGCTCCTCGGTGCAGGACAGAATGTTCTGGAATACTGCGAGAACGGTGGAAAGAGCTGCGAATGACATGAATATGAAGAACAGACTTCCCCAAATTCTGCCGCCCCACATGTTGTTGAATACGTGAGGAAGTGTCTGGAAGATAAGGGGAGGACCTGCCGCTACGTCAACGCCGTAGGTAAAGCAAGCGGGGAAGATTATAAGTCCCGAAATAAAGGCAACGCTCGTGTCAAGAACAGTGACGTTTATAGCCTCTCCCATAAGCGCGCGGTCTTTACCGATAAAGCTGCCGAAGATAGCCATAGAGCCGATACCGAGGCTGAGAGTAAAGAATGCTTGATTCATTGCGGCAACGATCACGTTCGATGCGCTTCCCCAATTTGAAAGGGGAGCAAGATCGGGGCGCAGATAGAATGCAAGTCCCTCCCCCGCGCCTTCAAGCGTAAGGCTGTTGACGGCAAGCACTGCCATGATTGCAAGCAGAGCGATCATAAGTACCTTGGTTACACGCTCAAGTCCCTTTTGTACTCCGATAGCGCATACGCCAAAGCCGATTATTACGACAATAGCAACGAACAGTATCATCATCCAGGGCTCGCCGAGCATCTCGCCGAACACGCCCTCAACGCCCGCCTTGTCAAGTCCCGAAAATTTGCCCGAAGCGGTGTAAACGAAATAGCGGAGCATCCAAGCGGTCACGCAGGTGTAGAACATCATAAGTATGACGTTACCCGCAAGGCAGAGGTAGCCGTGAACACGCCAGCCCTTTTTCTGGGGCGTGAGCGCATGGTACATCTTAACGGGACTCTTTTGAGCCGCACGTCCCATGGAAAACTCCATAGTGAGCACGGGTATTCCCATTATTGCTAAGAATACGAGATAGATAAGTACGAATAGTGCGCCGCCGTTCTGTCCTGCAACCGTGGGAAATTTCCATACGTTTCCAACACCGATCGCACAGCCTGCGCTGAGTAGAATAAAGCCGAGACGGCTGCCAAGGCGTTCGCGGGGGGATTTGTCGTTCATTGATTAAGCCTCCAATTGATTTAACTTTTACTGTTGAATTATTTGTATATTTTCTGAACCGTTCTGCTTTACGGTCTCAAGAATTTGAGCCATTTGTGTGGGATCCGACGCGTGAGGAACAAGTACACGCATGTCGTACCTCAAAAGGAAATACAGCATTCCGCCAAGAGAAGTGTCCATAGCGTCTGAAAGCGTTTGCTCTTCACCTGCCTCAATCGTAGTGAGGTCTGCTGCAAGATAGTCAAAGTAGTCCCAAAGTCCGTCAATAAGCTCCGAGTTTTCTTGGTCGCAAAGCACGCTTGTCGGCAGGGAAAGACCGATCTTGCCGTCGGGGCAAAGGCGGTGAACGTCGCGAGCAAGCTCAGAGAGCTCTGCATATCTTTCGACGGGTATCTCACCGACGTAGATCAAAACGTCGTCAACACCCGAGCGAAGTGCCTCGGAGATCAGCGCCGAGTAATATCCTATCGCGGCAGAGCGCGTAAGGTCGTCGTCGGTATTGAACTCGGAGAGGTACGTCATTCCCACTGTGTGCATGCTCTTGTCGTGGAAAGCCTCCATCGCTTTTTTTAACGTAGGCATGTCCGCTTGAGATGCGTGCTTTCCAAGAGAAATTGCAACGTCGGAATTGTACGTCAGCGAGCCGTCCGCACCGTCAAGGAAGAAGCATGCGTCTGTATAGCCCTCGTCGGACGCGTTTTTGATTCGCGTCGCGAGCAGGCTTGAGCCCTCCACGTATATCGGAACGGGATACGCAAGCACCTTTTTTACCTCACCGTGAGGCAAGGCTTCCGTTTGTGTGACCTTTCCCGTTCGCTTGGTTACATTGTCCTCGACCTTGTCACCTATCACGTTTCCCGCGATAACGAGAGCGATAAATACGGTCACGAGAACCGCCGCTATCACGCCGAGGATCAGCTTTATTCTGTTTTTACGGTAGGCTCGCCTTCGATAGCTCACCCGTCTTCCGGATCTGTTCATCTTTAAACCGTAAAACCTTTCAAAAAAAGAATGTTTGATAATCAGTCGTAGCTGTTTTTACCTCTGATGGCAAGAGTGCGTTTTGCGCGCTCCAGCTTTTCGGCTATGAGAGCTTTCTTTTTCTTCTTGTAGTGTATGACTATAAACACGACCGCGACGGCAACGAGAGAAGCTGCGAGGAATATTATCACCGTTACGATAATAGCAAAGGTGTCTATTCCTACGCTTACGCGCTCCATTTGAGTGAGAGTAAGCGAGGCACCGTATTCGTTCGGAACAAACTCAAGCGTGCCGATCACCGCATTGAGCTTTGCGTTTATTATCGTATTTACGTATTCTGTGTAAAGCGTGCTGTAATTCTTTTGAATGTCCTCGTCCGTGATGGGCAGACGCTTTATAACGTAATAGCAGTCCGCCACCTCACCGCTCGAAAGCTCGCGGTCCTTGATGGTTATGACCTCGCTGTATCCGCCGATCTCAAGAGAGTAAGCTGTGTCCTCAAGCTCCTTGTCCATAGTGCCTTTTCCAAAGGTGTAGATGCAGTCAACGTCAACGTCCTCGTTGACACTGCCATTGGGGAGGTCGTAGCGACCGCCTATAAGATCGTAAAACGTAGTTCTTTCGTTTACGAGAGCGTCACGCGCCGCTTGTGCGTCTGCATAATTGGCTTCTGCGTTATCCCCCTCGTTGTTGGCTATCATAAAGCCTTGGATACTCACAAAATTATTCTTTATATAGTCCGCAACTCCGTCCTGATCTGCGGTAAGCTCACCGCGCGCAATAAGCGCGTATTCAAGCTGATTGTAGACTACGTCCACCTCTTGAAGAAAACGCGCGTAACGGTCGGTGGTGTTTTTGCTTTTGAGATCCTTTATGTACTTTAAGCGACTTCCGCCAAAGGCGGTGTCTATCGCAGAATCGATTGCCGATTGAACGCCGTTTTCTTTTTCTTCGTCGGTGACGGCAACACCCGACTCTGCGCAAAGAGTAAGCTTTGCATAGTTTATAACGATCTCGCTGTAAACCCTTTCTCGAAGCTCGCCCTCACTCATTCCGTCCACGTAAAGATTTTGGGAAAGAGTGCAAAGCTCGTCATAATATACGGTGTACGCGCCTACCGTACCAACCTCACGCACGGCCGCTGAGGTGGGGGAGAGGGGCTTTGACTCACACGCGGTGAGTGTTGCTAAAAGTAATATAAGCGCGGTAGCGAGACACAGAGCGCGTAAAAATTTATTTTTCATTTTTACCTCGTAAATGCATTTATAAATATACAAATTATATTATATCATACTTTTGTTACCATATTGTGAATATTAACATATTTAATACATTTTTTATAAAAAAGCAAATCGCCCTTGCGCCTACGGCAGCAAAGGCGGTCATATTGCGTTGTATCAAGCCTTTCTTCGGATCATGTCTTTTTTGATCGTATCCGTCCCCTCTATTACGAGCATTGTAATAATGATAAGCGTTTGCGGTACGAAATACATGGGGATCACGAAAGCGGTGCAAAGGAATGTCATGAAGAAAAAGGAGTAGAGAATTTGCTTGTATCGCGGGAGCGCGTCGTATTCTCGTATGAACTGCATAAAGGGGATCAGCATAAAAATAAGAACGTAAAAATAGGACACCGAGGGAATGAGCGCAAAGGTAGATACGGCGATGACGTATCTTGAAAGGTCTGAGCGTGCCGCGACCGCCGTCACTGTGGCGAAGATCATGATGGATAAGATCAAGGTGAGGTGAAGCACGTTAAAGGTCGTATCCGTAGGGATAGACAGCGCGTAAAACACTTTGAAAAGTAGTCCTGCCAAAGAAATGTTCGCACCATTCATAAGTGGAGCATCGGAGGTGGCGAAGCTTGTGAGATTTACTAAAAGCCCCCAAAGCTCGTCAAGCCCGTTGCGGTAAAAGAGGAAAGGTAAAAGAAAAAACAGGGCGGTGTAAAGCGCGACGCGCACAGACTCCCATATCCTTTTCTTACATAGCAGCAGAACACCGAAGAACAGAGGATATATCTTAATGAGTCCCGAAACGGCAAGGCAAATGTAGCCTATTTCTCTTGAGATAGTATTCTCGCTTTTGTGTAGTACGATAAACAGAAGCAAAAATATAAGGGCGAAGAAGATGGTATTGCCGCGCGTTATGGCATATGCCATGGGTGCGCAGACCGTTATTATGATCGCCGTCTTTATTGCCGCCGACCGTTGCAGCCTGAATTCGTAGATGACCAAAAGTATTATAGATGCGGTGCATATTAAAAAGAATAAAACGTAAGACACCCAGAACTCTGGGTGAAGCCACATTTTTGCCGTCAGCTCGTTTGGAGTGAGATCCATGCCCGCATATTCTGCAAATATGCCGCGGCAGATGAGCGCGAACGGATAGAGAATGATAATTCCAATTGGGTGATAGGATGCGCCCTCGACCAAAAACGGACTTTCTTCAAGCGAAACCTTCATTATATAAGTGAAGTCGGAGAAGACCGAGAGAATGATGTCAAAGGAGTGGTTTTTGAAATGCTCCGAGGAAAAGGCGCATAAGAGCAGAATTATTGCTAACAGCATGCAAAGAAACGTTCCGCCAAGGAGGAAGTACAGAAAGATATTCAGTATTCGGTTTTGGGAGGGACTCAGCGGTATGCTGTTTGCGAACAGACCGCGCCCTTTTTGATCTCGCGTTTTACCTTGACTGTCCATAGTTGGTGCCTTTCCTGAATCTTAAATTTAATTTTACTGTTTTCCGTCAAATGATTTTTGAAACGGATAAAAGAGGATATTTTTAAGATTTTTATGCAATTGTACTTGAATATATTACGGAAGAATGTTATAATGTAAGGCGTAAATGATTTATGTATGGAGGAACTTATGCCTCGTTTTTTTATAAGACAGGATCAAATTGACGGAAACACCCTGACGCTCGTCGGAGAGGACGCTCATCATGCGGCTCGCTCATTAAGAATGGCAGTCGGCGACGGTGTGACGGTTTGTGATATGCAAGGAAACGAATATGAGTGCAGGATAACGGGCTTTGACGACGACGCGCGCGTTTTTTGCGATATAATCAGCGCAAAAAGCTCGGATACCGAGCCGCCAATCAGAATAACGCTCTTTCAGGCTCTGTCAAAGGGAGATAAACTTGATACGGTGATACAAAAGGCGGTCGAGTGCGGTGCGGCGAAGATAGTGCCGTTTGAAAGTGAGAGATGCGTCGTTAAGTGCAAGGCAGATGCGGAAGAGAGAAAGACCGAGCGCCGCAGACGTATTGCCGCAGAGGCGGCAAAGCAGTGCGGAAGAAGCATTTTGCCCGAGGTGACGCCGACGGTCGACTTTAACACGGCACTTGAAATGGCAAAGGAAAGCGAGATTGTGCTCTTTTGCTACGAGGGCGACGGTACCGAGCCGCTCGGGCGGATACTTCAAAAGAACCTTATAAGAAAAGAGGACGGCGGTTATCCGAGCGTCGCGCTTATCATAGGCAGCGAGGGCGGATTTTCACTTGACGAGGCAAAGCGAGCTTCAATCGGCGGAGCCTTGATGTGCGGGCTCGGAAAGCGTATTCTGCGTACGGAAACTGCCCCTGTTTTCGCGCTTTCCTGCATTATTTATGCGACTGAGCTTTCTTGACAAAATTTATTATGAGCGCGTATTGACTAATTTTAAACAAAAAAATTGTTAAATTTTATAAAAAATATTTGAAATGGTATTGAAAAATCACAAAAAATAGTTTATAATATAGGACAGTATACACAATCAAGACAGAAATCTTATTTTTGAGAGGTTGAATAGTTATGTCAAACAGGCTGTTTCAAGGCGTAATTTATCAGATGAAGGATGCGTTTGACCGCGTTATCGGTGTTATCGACGAGAACGGCGTGGTTATCTCCTGCTCTGATTTGAGCAAGATGGGAGATATCCGTCAGGGAGTCTGCGAGGAGCTTTCTTTCTCCACCGAGTTTATGACAGTAGGCGGATATACCTACCGCTATATGGGTGCGTCTCAAAAGAGCGAATATATAGTTTTCGTCGAGGGTGAGGATAAGATGGCAGAGAAGATGTCCAAGCTTCTTGCTGTTTCCCTCGGTAACATCAAGGGACTTTACGACGAAAAGTATGATAAGGGATCCTTCATTAAGAATATTATTTTGGATAACATTCTTCCCAGTGACATATACATAAAGTCAAAGGAGCTTCATTTCAATACCGAGGAGCCCCGCATCGTATTCCTTATCAAGTTCTTCGGAAAGACGGATATGATGCCCTTTGAAATGCTTCAGAATATGTTCCCCGATAAGTCCAAGGATTACGTTATCAGCGTAAGCGAGCATGATATAGTCCTCGTTAAGGAGCTTAAAGCGGGAGTTGAGATGAAGGACATCGAGAAGATCGCCGTAAATATTGCGGACACCCTCTCGACCGAGTTCTATACCAAGGTCGCGATCGGTATTTCTACCGTTGTTGACAATATAAAGGATCTTGCAAAGGCATATCAGGAGGCGCAGGTCGCTCTTGAGGTCGGCAAGGTATTTGAGACCGAGAAGAACATAATAAGCTATGAGAACCTCGGAATAGGCAGACTTATTTATCAGCTTCCTACCACTCTTTGCGAGATGTTCTTGCAGGAGGTGTTCAAGAAGGGTAACCTTGAGTCTCTCGACAGAGAAACTCTTATGACTATCCAGTGCTTCTTTGAGAATAACCTCAACGTTTCCGAAACGTCGAGAAAGCTGTTCGTTCACAGAAACACTCTCGTATACAGACTTGAGAAGATCCGCAAGCTGACGGGACTTGACCTGCGTGAGTTTGAGCATGCTATAACCTTTAAGGTAGCGCTCATGGTAAGAAAGTATCTTGATTCAAAGCCTGTAAAGTTCTGAGCTTGAAATTTATACATATTTTGAATACTCCGCTGAGCGGAGTATTCAATTTTGATGTAACGGCTTTTGAGAATAAAGGTTAAAGACTGCTTTGATTTTTCGGCGACTTCAATGGTATATAGGTATATATTGAAACGAAAAATTAATGAAAGCGAGAACAAACATGTCCGAACAAAATAACGGTTTTTCCGAGTCCTATGACCTTGACGGCAAGGATAATACGGAAAGGGGAGCCGAACCCGATCTTGAGGTTAAAATAGACATCATTGATGAAAACACTGAGACCCCCAAAAAAGAGCGAAAGCCCGTAAGAGTATCTCTCGGTACGTTCGTTTGCACGGTGGTAGCACTTGTGCTGGCGGCAGTAATGCTGACGCTTACCATCTGTTCCTCCTATTACAAGGGCGAGCAGGCAAAGCTCGAGGCGCAATACGAAAGTATCCTTTTGAGCGCCGATAGTATAGGCGACTTCGACGAGCTTGAGATCTTGCAGGGAATATTCAGTACGTATTCCTTTAAAGAGCTTGACGAGGACACTATTCGTACGAATATACTAAAAGCGTACGTTGCGTCGACAGGCGATAAATACGCGGCATATTATACCGATGAGGAGTACGCTGCACTTTCCGCGCAAATGTCGGGAGAATCACAGGGAATAGGAATAAACATTATAGATTCCACGGTCGTTATAGGCGGCGTTGAATACAAAACGCTTAAAGTAATAAACGTAGTGAAGGACTCACCTGCGGAGAATAACGACCTCCGAGTTGGAGACTGCATTGTAGCGGTTGGAAACGCAAAGGAAAACACCACGGTGAGTGTCCTCGGCTACGACATGGCGCTAAAGCAGCTTCAGGGTGAAAAGGGAACCTATGCGGAATTTTTAGCGTACAGACCCGATGAGGGAATGACGAAGGAATTTAATATTCTTCGCGATACTTTCCAGACAGCTTCCGTTATGTGGGAGAGGGTTGACTCCGACGTTTGTGAAAACGTGGGGCTTGTAAAGATAGTAAGCTTCGATAGAACGACTCCCTCACAGCTCAAAACGGCTGTTGAGGAGCTGAAGGCGGCGGGATGCGAGAAATTCGTATTTGACGTTCGCTATAATCCGGGCGGCGAGCTCACCTCGATCGTGGCAGTGCTCAGCTACTTCCTTGATGAGGGCGACACGGTTATCAGCATGAAGGACAAATTCGGAAACGAAAAGGTATATAAGGCAGAACCGACGGTGTATTCGTCAAGCGGAGCGTGCTCAATTGCGGCAGAGGATATAGGGATATATAAGGACCTTGATGCGGTCGTGCTTTGTAATGATAGCACGGCAAGCGCGGCAGAGCTTTTCGTGGCGAACTTCCGTGATCACGGAATAGGCGAGGTCGTGGGTGTTACAACCTACGGAAAGGGAACTGTGCAAAGCACGTATCCCCTGTATATGTTCGTATCTCCTGAATATGCGGGAAATATGCCCGAGGGCTGGATAAAGCTTACCATGTATATGTACTATCCGCCAAACGGCGAGAGCTATGACGGAATAGGAATTGTGCCCGACTACGAGGTAGAGATGTCAGAGGAGTCGGAAAAGCTCAATATATACGATATAATGGGCACAAAAAATGACACACAGCTTGTAAAAGCAGTAGATAAATATTTTAAAGGAGAATAAGAAAAATGGCAGAAAAGCAGAGATATACAAGAGAGGGCTTTTTGAAGCTTCAGGAGGAATACGACCTTCTTACTAAGGTTAAGCGTGAGGAGGTAAAGAAGGCGATAGCAGAGGCGCGCTCCTTCGGTGACCTTTCAGAGAACTCCGAGTACGACGAGGCGAGAAACGAGCAGGCTAAGATCGAGACTCGTATCAAGGAGCTTGAGGAGCTCATGAGAAATGCGGAAATATCAAATGACGACGATATGGACGAGGGCATTGTCGGACTTGGCTCTACCGTAAAGGTAGTGACCAACGGTAAAGAGGTGGTTTACAGCATCGTTGGCTCTAACGAGGCTAACCCCTTTGAAAATAAGATCTCCGATATGTCGCTTATCGGAAAGGCTCTCATAGGCAAGAGAATGGGAGATGAGCTTGAGATAAAAACCAATGCCGGTCAGGTTGTTATAAAGGTTCTTGAGGTTTCGAGAACGAAATAAGTATAAAACGGACGATTACGAGCCTGACTTGCAATCGTCCGTTTTGTTGAGCTTTATTATGGAGGATCATAATGAAAGAAAACGAAGAAAAGATAGAGGGCGGCAAAATATCAGTCAGTGGCGGCTTTCTCGGCTGGCTTGATAACTACTGGTATCATTATAAGTGGCCGACTATAGGAATTGCGCTGCTGGTCATAATATTCACCGTATGCACCTTGCAGATGTGCTCGTCTGACGAGGACGATGCCATACTTCATTACGCAGGCGACATTCATATGTCAGCCGCAGAGGTGGAAAATCTTTGCAGTGTGATCGAGGGTGTTTGCCCCGAGGATTATAACGGAGACGGAGCGAAGAATATTGCGCTCATGACGCATAGAGTTCTTCTTGAAGAAAAGCTCGTGGCACTTGAAAAGGAAACCGACTCGGACGGCAACAAGGTAAATTCGATAGACAGGACGTTTAACACCCGGCAGTATAACGATTTTTACGATTATATACAGACGGGTGAGAGCTCGATATTGATAATTTCCCCTGAGCTTTACGCGGAGCTTTCTAAGGTGGACAGCGACCGAGACGGTAAGGCTGACCGCATAGTAACGCTTTACGAGACATTCGGAAATAAGCCCGAGAGCGCTTACGACGATTATGCCGTAAGACTCGGCGACACCGAGATCTACCAAAGCTTTGCGGCTCTCAGAGTGCTGCCCGAGGATACCTTGATATGCTTCCTTGCGCCTAACTGGAAGGGCTCGAAGAACAGTAACGAGAAGTATTATAACAGAGAAAAGGAAATTTTCCGTGCTATCGTAGAATATTCCGCTGATGACGGCGAGGCGGCAGAATGAAAAGCAGAATAGTATCCTTGGCGCTCCTTCTCTTGACAGCCATGATATGGGGCTTTGCATTCGTCGCGCAGGTTGCGGGAACGAATTATATCGGCTCGCTGACTATGTGCGGAACGCGATTTTTGCTTGCGACCGTCGCCCTTGTTCCCGTTATACTTATCTTTGAGAGGGGCAGATCGACTCCGAAAGAGAGAAAGGACACGGCTTTTGCGTCTCTGATTACGGGAGTGATACTGTTCCTTGCCTCAATATTTCAGCAGTACGGAATACAGTATACTAAAAGCGCAGGAATATCGGGCTTTATCACGGGACTTTATACCGTATTTATTCCTATCGTGTGCTTTGTTCTGTTTAAGCAAAAGACGGGAATAAACGTGATAATAGGCGCAGTTTGCGCGCTCTTTGGGCTGTTTTTGCTTTGCTATCACCCCGGGGAGGGATTTTATTTTGGCATCGGTGAGGTGCTTTTGCTCATAGGCTCGTTTTTCTGGACGGCACACGTCGTCGTAATAGACAGACTTGGAAAAAAGGCGCGCCCCCTGCGATATTCTATGGGGCAGTTTGCGGTCTGTGCGGTGCTTGGGCTTATAGGCGCGTTTATATTTGAAACGCCATCAATGAGCGCTATACTCGATGCAAAATGGTCAATACTTTATTGCGGAATAATGTCGTCGGGCGTGGCTTATACGCTTCAGATCATAGCTCAGAAGCGCTGTGATCCTACCATGGCGGCGATCGTATTTTCAAGCGAATCCATGTTCAGTGCCATAGGCGGAGTTATATTCAGAATAGACAGCATCGCGCTTATCGGCTACGTCGGCTGTGCGTTTATGCTTGCGGGCATAGTGATCTCGCAGATCAAATTCGGCAAGCGCACACGAACCGATGTGAGTGCCCAAGCGGCAGAAAAGTGAATTTAAAGCACCATAACGGAAAACAATACATATATCAAGTTTTTGTGAGGTGCTAAGTGAGAAAAAATGAATTTTTGATGGGATTTACGGTGGGACTGTGCGTTTTTGGCGGCGCTGCTGCCATTCTGCTTGCGGTGTTACTGCTTTAAATACCTTGACACTGTGATCGAGAGGAGGGAGTGGCTTGCGCCTTGATAAATTTTTGGTTGCGACGGGTAAATGTACTCGCTCGGTGGCAAAACGGCAGGTAAGGGCAGGCGCCGTTACCGTGAACGGACAGGCAGTCCGTTCGTCGGATATTAATATCGACGAGTATGGCGATACCGTTACGTATTGCGGCGAGAATATCTTGTACCGCAAATATACCTACGTCATGCTCAATAAGCCCGAGGGTGTTGTGAGCGCGACCGAGGACGGCAGAGATAAGACAGTGCTTGACCTTTTGCCCGCAGACGTAAGAACAAGAGGAATGTTTCCGTGCGGACGTCTTGATAAGAACACGCTCGGTCTTGTTTTGCTGACGGACGACGGCGAGCTTGCGCACAGGCTTTTAGCCCCCAAGAGCCACGTCAAAAAAATATACAGATTCCGTTCGCGCTTTCCTATAAGCGAGGAGGATGCAAGGCGCTTTGAGGGCGGTCTTGTCCTTGAGGACGGATACGAAACAAAGCCCGCCGAGATACGACTTGACGAGGAAAAGGACGGAGGGCTTATTACCCTCGTTGAGGGTAAATACCACCAGATAAAGAGGATGCTTGAGGCGCTTGACAATAAGATTACTTATCTCGAACGCATTGAGTTTGGACCGCTTACGCTTGACGCGACGCTCGGTCGCGGTGAGTGGCGATACCTTACCGACGAGGAAATAGTGGCGCTTGAGGCTCACGCTACTCGCGCCTGAAAATTTTACAAAAACGGAGAAAACAATGGACATTATCAAAAAGCTTGCAGAGGAATTTAAGCTTGGGGTAACTCAGGTAGAAAAGACGGTTGCGCTTATCGACGAGGGAAATACCATTCCTTTTATCGCGCGTTACCGTAAGGAGGAAACGGGAAGCCTTGACGACGCGGTGCTTCGCGACCTCGACGACAGACTTACTTACCTGCGCAATATCGAAAAGCGCAAGGAGGAGGTAAAGAATCTTATTACGGAAATGGGTAAGATGACCGACGAGATAATGGCGGCGATCGATAACGCAAAGACCATAACCGAGGTTGACGATATTTACCGCCCATTCCGTCCTCACAGAAAGACCAGAGCATCTGTGGCAAAGGAAAAGGGACTTGAGCCCTTGGCAGAGCTTATACTCTCACAGCTTGATAAGTACGAGCCGTCAATTGAAGAAGCCGCAGAGGCTTACGTTAACGAGGAAAAGGGAGTTGCTTCTGCGGAGGAAGCGCTGGCAGGTGCTTGCGACATCATCGCAGAGGCTGTGTCCGATAACGCGGAATACAGAAAGACCGTGCGTAAGGCAACCTTTGATACGGGACTTATTTCCACCAAGGCGGCAACCGAGGAGGATTCCGTTTACGCGCAGTATTACGATTATTCCGACAAGATAAATAAGATACCCTCGCACAGAGTTCTCGCTATCAACCGCGGCGAGAAGGAGGATTTTCTCAAGGTCAGCATCAGCGTTGAAAAGGGAATTATACTTAACTATCTTTGCAGTGAGATGATAACCAATATGAAGAGCCCTGCCGTTAAATATATCGAGGCGGCAGTAGTTGACAGCTACGACAGACTTATCGCTCCGTCCATTGAGCGCGAGATAAGGAACGACCTCTTTGACGTGGCAGGCGAGGGCGCTATAAAACTCTTTGCGGATAACTTAAAGCCTCTGCTTATGCAGACTCCTCTTAAGGGCAAGACCGTTATGGGATTTGACCCGGGTTACATCAACGGCTGTAAGACCGCCGTTGTAGATAAGACGGGTAAGGTGCTTGATACTGCCGTTGTTTATCCTACCACCAAGAGCAAGTTCAAGACCGAGGAAGCGGCTAAGGTAATAAAGAAGATGGTCGACAAGTATAAGATCGACGTTATCGCCATCGGAAACGGAACGGCATCGCGCGAGAGCGAGAGATTTATCGCGGATACCTTAAAGGACGTAAAGCACGACTGTAAGTATATAATCATAAGTGAGGCAGGCGCTTCCGTTTACTCCGCTTCAAAGCTTGCGGCTGAGGAGTTCCCGGAGTTTGACGTTATGCAGCGCTCTGCCGTGTCTATCGCTCGCAGACTTCAGGATCCGCTTGCAGAGCTTGTAAAGATAGATCCCAAGTCCATAGGCGTCGGACAGTATCAGCACGATATGAAGCCCGCAAGGCTTGACGGCGCGCTTCAGGGCGTTGTCGAGGACTGTGTAAATGCAGTCGGAGTTGACGTAAATACAGCGTCCTATTCCTTGCTTTCCTATATTTCGGGAATCAACGCGACCTGCGCTAAGAATATCGTTAAGTACCGTGAGGAGAACGGCGAGTTCCAATCGAGAGCACAGATACTTAAGGTGCCGAGACTCGGCGCTAAGGCGTTCGAGCAGTGCGCGGGATTTTTGAGAGTGCCGATCTCAAAGGAGATACTTGATAACACGGGAGTTCACCCCGAGTCCTACGATGCGGCGCGTAAGCTTCTCGACATACTCGGCTACACCTCCGAGGACGTAGCAGAGGCGCGGCTTGGCGATATCAGACACAAGGTAAAGGTTGTCGGAATGAAGAAGCTCTGCGAGGAATGCGGAGTGGGCGAGCCTACGCTTGCGGATATTATTTCCGAGCTTGAAAAGCCCGGCAGAGATATACGCGACAATATGACTCCCCCCACGCTTCGCGACGACGTTCTCGCCATCGAGGACCTCAAGCCCGATATGGTGCTTGACGGTGTGGTCAGAAACGTTATCGACTTTGGCGCATTCGTGGATATTGGCGTGCATCAGGACGGACTCGTGCATATCTCCCAGCTTTCGGATAAATTTGTAAAGCATCCGTCCGAGGTCGTAAGACTTGGCGACAACGTCAAGGTGAGGGTTCTCGAGGTAGACGTAAAGAAAAAGAGAATATCACTTACCATGAAAAACGTAAAGTAATCTTTTTAATATATTAAAAAGCGAGCAACTTCACTTTTGTGTCGGTCACGCTGAAACAAATATGTTTTGTGCAATATGCATAATACGAGGCACGAAATTTGGGAATATTACCATCTTCCATTTTTCGTAAAAAAGTGTTATAATATTAAAGTACAAAAGTATGTATGAAATTTTATCTGCTTTATATTTTTAGGAGGAGTATTCCAAATGGCAAGCTTATCACTCAGACACATTTACAAGAAGTATCCGGGCGGCGTAACTGCAGTTTCGGATTTTAACCTTGAGGTTAAAGACAAAGAATTTATCGTATTCGTAGGACCCTCCGGATGCGGAAAGAC
>JAZOWN010000026.1:0-25737 GCA_045659245.1 Eubacteriales bacterium | reverse complement strand
GTACGGAAGCCCGCAGGGCGGCGCTTGCGCTCGCGCTCTATTCCGATAATACCGCCGCACAAAACGGCAACCACGAGTCTTACGGTAATGGAGATCCAATCAAGCTCCGTGCCTCTTATAAAATTCAAGCATTCAAGCATTTCTCCACCCCCTTAAAGCTCTTCTATACTGCGCACCGACTCGATCTCCGCAATAGCGGTCATAAGAGCGGTGTGCGTTTTCTTTTTAGGCAAGCGCAACGAGAAGATAGCGCTTGGGTAATTATTTTCGGCATGCCTTGCCTTCGTAACCTCAACGTCAAAGATCTTGGTGTCCTGCTCCTTGATCTTTTCAATAACGAGCGAAAGGTTATCAATATGCTCAAACTCAACAAAGAGATTGATTATCTTAGATCTTGAAAGTATAAATCTCTCAAGCCTCGAGAAAACCACGATAACGAAGATCATGAGAGCGCAGCAAATAATGGACGCGATATAAAATCCCGAGCCGATACAGATTCCCATGCAGGCAGACGCCCAAAGTCCTGCCGCCGTGGTCATACCCTTGACCTGCTGACGTCCCGTAACTATAATAGTTCCCGCACCGAGAAATCCTATTCCGTTAATTACCTGCGCGCCGAATCGCGAAACGTCGGTAACGAGCAACGTTCCGAGCGCCGGATTCCATACCGTCGTGAGCATTACGGAAATATATGTACCGAGAATCATAGTCATTGCCGCGCCAACGCAAACCAGCATGTACGTTCGGAAGCCTGCGGGACGACGCTTTCTTCCACGGTCTATACCGATAATTCCGCCGCAAAGGATCGCAAGTCCAACACGCAAAAGCACTTCCCATATGGATAGCGTAACCATTGAAATTCCTCCGTTCTATATTTTTGTTATCGGGACTCCCCGAGAGCCCCGATAACCTTGTCTACTTATTCTATATATTATACACTATTCCGAAAGAAAATGCAATAGTTATTTCATATTTAATCATTTTATCCTAAAATCACGTCAAATGACAGCCTTTGTCCGCCGCGAAGGACGTATATTTTAGCCTCATCGCCGCACCTAAGCTCAGAGAGAGATGCCCTTAGCGCATCCGTTCCCGCAACGAACGTATCGTTTATGCGGTAAATAAGGTCGCCCCGTCTCAGCTTTACGGCAGAATCCCCCTCTCCGTCCTCAAAGCTTGTTATTTCAACTCCCCAGATGCCGTCAACACAGCTCTGCTTTCCCCAAACCGACAAGCTTGCGGGCGAATACGCAATCGCCTCGAGAGTCTCCTTTGAGGGCTCGCCGCCGTTCTTCATGACGTCAAGCAGCGTCAAAACACCATCGATCGGAAGCGCCAGGCAGGTGTTCTTCCCCTCAAGCGCCGCAAAAACTATGGCGATCGCCTCTCCACCTTGGTTAAAAACGGGGCACCCAAGCATCGATTCGTTGTCAAAGCCTCCTATCTGCACGGTCTTCGCAATTCTTGTGCCGCCGTCCGTGTTAAACTCATACCTACGGGAGGTATATGACACCACGCCCTCAAAGAAGCTTGAGGAAAGAGATCCGTCAGCATTTCCCACCGCATAGACTGTCTCCCCAACACAAGGCTCCGTCTCTCCCACCTTTACGGCTCGAAGCTCCCTTGCATCGGTGGATAAGAGCGCAAGTCCTACGGACTCATTGTAAGCAAGGACATCCGCCGGATAGACGCTTCCGTCATCAAGCACTATTTTGATGTTTCTCGCGCCCTTGATGGCGCTGTATACCGTAGCAACGCAACCATCTTCAAGCACCGCCGTCCCCGAAGCGTAAAAAAGCTCTCCACCGTCACTCTCGGCGATAACGCTCACCGCGCTTCCCGAAAGAGATCCAAGCACCTCTGTGTCCTCTTTGCCGTCACCGCTCGGCGGATCAACGTCGTCCGTCTGCGCGCCGTCTTCTTCGGAAGACTCCGTTCGCGCATCTGTGCCGCTTTTTGTGCCGTATACCGCCGCAAGCCCCAAAACAAGCAGCGCAATTATAAGGCAGATGGAAATAACAGCGACGTAGATCCGTCCCATTCTGTTATTATCTTGACTCTCCTCTCCCTCGCCCTCGTCTCCGCCGCCGCCCATCGGCGGCTCGCTATCTTCCCCGAGGATCTCTCCTGTCTCCTCGCCCTCGGCTTCGGTCTCCTCGTCCGCCGAACGTACAAGCTCGTCCGTCCCCTCGCCTCTTGCCACTATCTCGCCGCCCGATTGCTCTACTATAACAAACTGCGTCTCTGTGTCCGCTGAGTTTTTTTCGTTCGAGTCCTCCATACAGCTTTGATTTTCTTCGTTTGGTTTATCGTCCGAGGCTTTCTCAGCGTCGCTATCTGCCTTGCCGTCCACAACAGCCTTTGCAAGCTCCTGCTCGTTTACGTCGGCAAGCTCGATGTCGTACTCTCTGTCGCCCCTGATTCCTCTCTTTATCTTTCTCATGTTAACCCCTAAAAATAGCTTCGTTAGTTTAATTATGCGACTTTTTTGCGTTTATTATTCTTAAAAGCGTCGGGGCAATAAGCAAAAAAGCACCTGCAAGCAAATCTTAAATGTCTGCTTGCAGGTGCAATTTAATTTTTAATTGTTTTTACAGAATTTATCGAAATTCTATCAAAAGCTCAAGGGTGCGAACGGGTCTTCCTCAAAGTTATCGTATCCGTCAGATGCGCTAACTACGTCCATCGCGTTCAAAAGCACCATGTCTATCTCAGGAGCAACGTATTTTTTATTCATTTTCATTTTTCAGTTCCTCCTTATTTAGCGATAAATTTTGCAACGACCGGCACGTGGTCGGAAGCATACCTTCCCAGTGTGAAGATTATCGTTTACATTAGCCTTCCTCCGAGAGGAAGGGGGACCACGAAGTGGTGGAAGGAGCCTGCGTTATTTTAAAAATAAGCATTATTCCCTTGTAACGCACTCTCCCTCAGTCTTTTGCTTCGCAAAATCCAGCTCCCTCTCGGAGGGAGCCCATTTATAAGCCGAGCCTTAGGCTACAAAATTTTATCCGCGTGTACCGATATTTTTACGGACCATCGGGGGTCTCGCTGCGGCTCGGTCACGCTCGCGTTCTGACAACACCCCGTGTTGTCATTCATTGCGCTCGCGCCGCTCCGCTACGCCGGTCCGTTTTAAACAAATTCTATCTAAATCTCATTTGCGCGTATTTTTCTATACATCGTAGGGCGGGGGTTTACTCCCGCCGTTTTTATATACAGATTTCATATACCTTTGTAGGGTAGGATATTATCCTCCCGCCGAATCACAGTCGAAGGCTCGTAATAAAAAAGCACCCGACTATCAGCTCAAAATAACCGATAGATAGGTGCTTTTTGTTCCTTTTTAATTACTTTTTCAAGAGCAGCGTTTCGTACTGCGCCATTTCAAAGCTGTTGTAGTCAAGCTCGACGGGTGTCATATGGTGATCAAAGTCGATCTTGTATACCGTATAGCCTGCATCAAGGTTGGTCGTAACCGTCTTAGCTTCACCTATGTTGGCGATAAGCACTCCGCGCTCCTCGCCGTTCGTCGCCGCCATGGCGTAAAGCCGATCACCGTCGCCCTTGACTTCGACCTCGGTGCCCATTCTGTAAAGCTCACCGAATGCCGCGATCGAATATAAGGCGCAGAAGGGCCTTGTCGTCAGAGGATTAAAGAGTCCCCCGTATACGCTCGTGCCAAAACGCGCGTCGTAGTAGCACATCATCGCCATCTTGGTACGGTGCATAGCGATCATCATCGCCGCCGCGTCAGCCGCCGCCTGCGACGTGCCTCTCGTTTCTCGCGTTCTGTCCGTATTCCACTCGTTGAGGTGTATTTCTACGTCGCCAAAGCCATATTCCTCAAGCAGGCTCTCGCAATACCTCTGTACCTGCTCCGTTCTCCAAACGGTAAGGTAGCTGTGGTGAGAGAAGAAGTCGAGCGGCGCGTTCTCCTTTTTGACTGCCTCAAGAAATCCGCGCATGAATTTCGTATGATAGATAGCCCTTTCTTCCCAGTGCTCGACCTCATGCTCACACGTATACTTTTCCATCGTCTGCATATAGCCGAGGTAAAGTCCCGTGCTTGCGTAGCCTCCGACCTTGATGGAGTTGCCGAAGCACTTCTTTAGGTGCTTTGCGGTCACGGTGTAAAGCTCGTAATATTGCTCTGCCGTTCCCTTCCACATATTGTTAAGCTCGATGCTCTCCTCGTTGTGGGGCTCGTTCCATATCTCCCAATATTTAATATTGTAGTGATATCCGTCAGCCCAGCCCTCGTTGTAGTGCCTTACGATATGCTCGCAGATCCTCGCCCACTTATAGGGATCCTTCGGCGGGAAGATTCGGTACGCCTTTATCATATGAGCGTTCTCGATGGTCACACCCAAGCGAAAATACGGCTCAAGTCCGAATTCGTGCATAAGCGCGAACAAATGGTCCGTAAAGGCAAAGTCATAAGCAGCGGGATCGTTCTCGTCCGCATCAAAATCGCGGAATAGATTAGGAACGTCAACGTAGAGATTGCCTCCGAAGAAGCCCGCTCCGACGTCGTGCATACGGCAATAAGGAACGTTTGCTTCCTTAAGGTATCTCATCATTCCGCCGCGCACGCCGTCATCGGTCATTCCTCTCGGGGGCTGACCAACGGCGTGCATCGGCTTCACCTTGCCGAGCTTCTTTTCAAAATCAAACTGTAAATTCATTAAAACACGTCCTTTTTTAATTCTTCGCCGTGGGATCGATCATCTCAAGCGCGAAGAAGCGCTGAGCGTCGGAGATAAACTTTTCAACGCGAGTGCTGAGAACGTAAAAGCCTCCGTTAGTCTCGGTGACTCCGTCTGCCGTCGTAACCGTAACGGTTATATACGCCTTTCTGGAGGTCAGGTTGTAGAAGCTATATACGTAGGTCGTTCCCTCAGTATTCTTTACGGTCAAGGTAAGCATGCGGTTTTGCTCGGTTACAACGGCTGCCTCCTCCTCGGGAGTCATCTCGTAGGAATCGGAAATGGTTGCGCAAATCAGCGTCGTATAGAACTGGCGGAAGAGATTCGTGTCGTATCTCGTATAGATTACTGTCTCTGCGCCCATCTCCTTAACCTCGTCGGCGCTTACGTAAACTCTTCGTCCGTCAGCGCACTCGATAGCGCCGTTAAGCACACGGACCTGCTTTCCCATTACGTTATGGGAGTAATACGCAGAGCTTGAGCTTATCGTAAGCTCCTCGCCCGTAGACGAATAGCACTTGACGTCGGACACGCTTACCACCCATACGTTTCCGTTAACGTCAACGTAGGATCTTGGGGCGAAGGTATTTACCTCCTTACCGGTAGAATCCGTAGCGTGGACCGTAAGAAGCGACGAGCTGATAGCCTCCGTGCTAGGATCCTTGGGGTTGGTGAGGTCGAATACCGCCTTATAGTTCGGCGCATCGAGAATTATCTCGTCGCAGAACGCGATATTAAGGCTTACGTAGTTTGCATTTATCCAATCGTATCTGTCCCAATTCAAAAACTCTAAAGAGTGCCCCTCTATCTCGACTATCATGTTGCAGGAGCGCACCAAGCCGTCCTTATGATCGAGCATCGGCGTTCCGTTCTCATCCGTCTTATATATTTCGGAATATACGTAACGGTTGCCGTCCTCATAAAGAGCGCTTATATAAATAATATTATTTATCGTGCTCTCTTTCTTGCCGCTCTCGTCAAGAATATCAAAATTAAAGCTTATCGTATGCTCGGGGAGCATTTCGTAGGTCGTCTTGCCGTTCTCGTCAACCGCTGAAACGGCGATTCCGTATTTGACAAGATCGTCCATGCTCGGAGCGAGCTTGGTTACCTCAACGTAGGCGGGAGAATAGAGTCCGCGCAAGCAGACCTCTATATTGTCGGCAGAAGCCTTAAAGCCCGCAAGCCCGTAGCCGGAGAGAAAATAATACGGCTCGGAGGACTTTATGGTGTTTTCACGGATCGACATATCCTCGTAGGTGAACGCCACCACTGCATCGTACGTATTCTCCTTGTTCTTTGACATCAGAATAAAGTTTTCCACGTCAAAGTAGTTGTTCGCGGTCATGGGATAGGTGATCTCGGGAGTTACGAGATCCTCAACGGGAGCAAGCAGGGTATCCTCTATGGTCGTTGCGAGAACGTAGACCGCATCTCGCTTGGTCTCGTTTCCGTTTGCGTCGACGTCAACGTACTGAGCGTAATATCCGCCGCCCGTAACAAGCTTATCGCCTATAATGAGCTTATATCTTTTGCCCGAGGTGTCCGTCAATACATAATAAGAGGGAGTGTACTCCTCGTATTCGTAGGGAGCATCCTCGTTTGCGAACGGTTCACCCGTTTCGGGATCTACGTCATTTTTAACCTTAACGTATTCTCCCGTTTCGGGATCCACCTTTCTTCGCACCTCGGGAACGAGTCCGTATTCACGGAAATCTCCCGTTTCGGGGTCCTTTATGGGATCGTTTATCTTACGCGAGGTCAGCGCATATCCGGCGCTTACGTAAAGAGAAGCGAAAAGATCCTGGTCGTATGACGTAAAGGGCGAGCCCTCTATGATAAACGAGCCCTTGGGATCCTCCTCGAGCGTTTCCTCGTTAACTCTCTTGAAGACGAAGCTGCCGTGCGAGTTTTGAACCTCGATCTTTAATATATTTTCCTTTTCAACGTGAGGGAATATCAAAAGTCTCGGATAGCCGTCGTCAAACGACTCGTTGCTTCCGTCCATAAGAGTCGCGAGAACTATCTGCTCGCACTCTCCCGTTTCTGCGTCAATGTCAAAGAGCGTGCCCGATCTGCCCTCGTAATACTGGTATTGCGAGTCTCTTGGCATCAGCGTCTTTTTGTCCGTGTCGTACAGAGCGTAGACTCCGTCACGCTTGATAATATAGTACACCGTGCCGTCCGCCTTATCGGTTACGGGCGTTACGTTGACTACGTTATTTATGATCAGGGCAAGCGCAACAGCCAGAACGGCAACGGCTATCGCCGCAGCTATTATGGCAGTTACACGTCGCCTCATCAGCGTTTTTTTGTTTCTCATCTGTTCTTTCTCCTAACGATCACCACGATACCGGCGCCAAGTGCAAGAACGGCGGGAACGACCGCAAGAACGACCGTATACTGCGTTGCCTCGCGCGTAGTTACCGTATCAATGGTGTCGTCCGCAAAGGGCTTGAAATCAAGTCCGACGGGAACTGCTTCGCCACCGATAGCGCGAAGCGCCGTAAGGAAGAAGTCGGTATTACCGTAAGCGCCCGACTGCAAAAGCTCGTTTTGAACTATGTCGGTCGTTCCGCAAGCAAGCACGTAAGCCGGCTGATTAGCGGTCGAGTAGTTGTCCTCTTGAATATACTTGTTCTCGACCGAAACCGTCATGAGCTTGATGCGCTCGGTTGGCGTTGCCTCATCTACGGGCTTAGGTCCGCCTGCGTATGCCTCTGCTCCGTCGCTTGTAACGAACACGTCGAAAATACTTCTGCTGATACCGTTATCCTTGCACAAGCCGTACTCGTGCTGAACGTCGTTCTCGTCGGTGCTTGACTCGTCGGGAACGTGCGTCGTAGGCTTGAAGTTATCGGCATAGGAGATAGACATTGCGTTTCTGAATATCATCTTCTGAGGCGTTGAGCGACTGCGCATGTCCTCGGTAAGGCTTGATCCGAGACCGCCTATCGCGTATTCAGCGCGGAAGGTGTATGCATCTCGGTTTGCCGACTGAATGGACTGCGTGCGGTCCTCAACGAGGTGAGATACGAGCTTCTGCTCGTTTGCAGGATCAGGGGAGCGATTGAATTTAATTCCCCACTCTCCAAGAAATTCCTCGAAGTTATTAAGCTTCTCGGTAGACGGATTCATAAATACCATAAGCGAGTTGCCCGCATCAAGAAACGCGTCAAGCTTGTCAAGCTCGTCAACCGTTTCGAGAGGGCTTGAGGGATCAAATACGGAAAAGTCCTCCTTGGGATCGAACACAACGATAAGACGGCAATCCGCGGGGATTTCCTCCTCGTCAAGATACAAGGGCAATACGTCGTAGCCCGCATCCGTCAGGGTGTTTACAAACTCCATGGTTTGAATATCAAAGGTCTCTCCGTGGTTGAGTGTAATGCATGCAACAGGCGTTGCTGCTCTCGTAACTGCGAGAATACACGAAACGAACGCCTTTTCTCCGTTATAAGCCCACAGTTTATCTGTATCCTCGGTATCAAAGATATAGAAGCTGCGAAGCTCGCGAACTCTGTACTCCGTTCCGTACTCAATAATAACGCTGCTCGTGTGTATCTCGGAGAGCGAATTGGTCTTAAAGCGAGATACGGCAGAGGGGTTCTTGATAATATCTATCTCCTCCACGGAAATATAGTCGGGGAAGTTTTTCTCAAGCTCAAGCGCCGTTTCATAAACGTAATACTGTGAAATGTCGTTCTTAAGCGTATCCGGCTCAGCGCAAAAGATTATGTTTATGGTGTCATTTATTCCTGCCGCTCTGTCCTCCTTTACGCGCTGGATAGGCGACTGGGTATCGAACTTTTCGTCGCCGAACTCAACGATTTTGAGCGCTTCCTCGGAAAGAGTAAACATAAACTCGGGTGTCAAGTCCGTATACCACAAAAATCTCTGCGCGAGAGCGGAAAAGAGTACGTTCAAAATTATTACTACCGCGATAATAAGCGCGGTAAGGACGGCAGACACTCCGCCGTAGCGAATCTTGCGTCCGAATGCTGATCTGTTTTTCATGCTTTTACCTGCCTTTCTCTATATTTGGGAGGATCAACCCCAACGGCGCTTGTCGTAAACGCGCGTTGTAAGAAGAATGAATACTCCCGATATCGACAGATAATAGAGCATCGACGTATAATCCAGCACTCCTGCCGTAAAGTTAGAGAAACGGCTGAGCACGCATACCCAGCTTATAACAAAGCGGATAGCATAGACGTCAATGTACGCATTAACAAAATCGAGTATTATCATTACGAATATTATAGCAACGGTTATTACAGCCGCAGCAAGCTGGTTTTCGGTAAGTGAGGAAACGAAAAGACCAATTGCAATGAACGCCGCACCAAGAAAAATTATGCCGACAACGCAGGCAAATATCTCAGCGGTCACAGGTCCTATGTGAATATCCGTGTAGGAGGCATCTCCTCTTTCCGCTCTGCCGTAAACGTACAGAGGGAAGAAGTTTATAGAGGATGCGAGCACCGTGCTGACAAACAGCGCAAACGCCGCAAAAAACTTTCCAAGCACCATCGACCATACCGAAACGGGCGCGGTAAGGAGGAGCTGCTCTGTCTTAAGCTTTTTTTCCTCTGCAAAAAGCTTCATGGTAAGCAAGGGAATAAGTACTATAAACGCAAATATAAGTGCTGTGAAATAGTTAGCGGTGGAGTAGGTCTGAGCGCCAAGCGTCATAACGCCGCACAAAACAGCCGCCGCTGCCAGAAAAACGCCTACGTAAACGTATCCGACGGCATTTATAAAATAGGAGCGAAGCTCTTTTTTGAAAATTGCAAACATTTATTTTTTCCACGTCCGCGTGAGGGACGTACTCCTTTCTTTTTCTTTAAGGGTTGGTTTTTTGAGGCTTATTCCTCGTCATCAAAGAGAGCGGAATACTGTCCGCCACGGCTCTTATTCGCGTTATCCACTATCTTCTTTGCAAACTCATCGTTCGCAGCGGCCTTTGCATTCTTTGCCTTTGCGCCCTTGCGTTCGTATCTTACCTTGGGTGCGCTCTGATCGACGATGGCAATAAAGATGTCCTCAAGGTTCATACCCATAGCCTCAAGTCCGATAAGAGGCCACTTTTTCTCCGCAAGCGTGTAGAAAAGGCTCTTGCGTATATCAATTCCGACCTCGCTCTCGATAACGTAGGAATATGCGTCGCCGTCACGCTGATTAAGCACGTCCGCGTAAACGATACCGGGCTTTGAGCGAAGCATTGCGAGAACCTCCTTTTGAGGTCCTGCTATCTTGACGTTAAAGCGTCTGTTGTTTTCAACAGCGCGCGTAATATCCTCAGTCCTCTCGTTAGCGACGATCTTTCCCTTGTTGATAATAACTATTCTATCGCAAACAGCCTGAACCTCTTGGAGAATGTGCGTTGAAAGAATAACGGTGTGATCTCTGCCGAGCATACGCAAAAGATTTCTTACCTCGATTATCTGCTTGGGATCAAGTCCAACCGTCGGCTCGTCGAAAATTATGACCTCGGGGCTTCCGATAAGCGCCTGCGCGATTCCCACTCTCTGGCGATAGCCCTTGGAGAGGTTTTTGATAACGCGCTTGTAAACGTCCTTTATCTTAACGATCTCGCAGATCTCCTCAAGGTGCTTGTTTCTGTTGAGCTTACAGCCCTTAAGGTTGTAGTTGAATATGAGGTACTCCTCGACGGTCATATCGAGATAAAGCGGAGGCTGCTCGGGAAGATATCCGATATGCTTCTTCGCTTCAAGAGGGTTGTCCAGAACGCTTATTCCCGCAACGGTGACGTTTCCCGACGTTGATGACAGGTATCCCGTCAAAATATTCATCGTCGTGCTTTTTCCCGCGCCGTTAGGTCCGAGCAATCCGACTATCTCTCCCTTGCCGACCTCAAAGCTGATGTCGTCAACGGCACAGTTGGAGCCGTAATTTTTTACCAGATGTTCGATCTTTATCATAACAGAGGGATTTCCTTTCTTACCTTTCTAAGTTTCCTTCAAAATGCCTAATTACAGTACATTATATCATATATATATAGACATTTTATGAACGCTCGCCCCGTTTGCCTAATTTTTTATTGATTTTTTTGTGTTTTTTTAGTGTTTTATGAAAAAATAGTTTCATTTTTTAAAGACTACTCCTGCGCCCAAATATAGAAGGCAGTATCCTCGGCAGTCCGTCTAAATCAAGAGAACGCTCCGCACCGCCGACTTTCAATTTTTAACTTTAAATTTTTTACCGTTTTCTTTTGCTTACTTTTCTTTTTTAAAAGAAAAGTAAGACAAATATCAAAACCTGAAATAAAGAAACGGGTTATAGGCGCGATCCGTAAGATAAGCGGTTGAAATCACTATTGAGATAAGTGCCAGAGCATTAAAGACAAGTCTCGCCACGCTCGGATAAATCGCAGAAAATCGCCGCGCCGCCACTTTCGCAAGCGGAGTTGCCGCAAGCGCCATGATAATGAGAAAAATCATATTTCTCCGAAGCTCAAAGAGCGTATCATTACTCCAAAGCGTTGCCCCGATACCAAGCATCTGCCCAAAATACGAAAGAGCCCCCGAGGCGGTAAGCGCGCCGTCAGAAGCAAAGATCAGCCACCCGATAAGAATAAACGTAAGCGCGTAGGCGTGCCTTAAAATTCGCGGCACTCGTTCAAGCAATCGCAAAAGAAACAGCTTTTCGGCGGCAAGCAGCACAAAAAAGTACAAGCCCCACAAAAGAAAATTGAAGCTGCCGCCGTGCCAGAGCCCCGTCAATAGCCACGTAATCAAAAGGTTTATATACATTCTTCCCTTTCCGCGTCTGTTTCCGCCGAGAGGGATATAAACGTACTCGCGAAACCACGACGAAAGCGTAATGTGCCACCGCCGCCAGAAATCGGTTATGCTCCTCGATACGTAGGGATAGTTGAAGTTTTCGGGAAACTCAAAGCCGAATATCCTGCCAAGCCCACGCGCCATGTCCGAATATCCCGAAAAGTCGAAATAAATCTGAAACGCAAAGAAAATCACACCGAGCCACGCGCCAAGCACAGTTCCCTCTCCCCCAGAATACCGCGCCATTCGCTCCCAGCACTCACCCGCAGGGTTTGCGAGCAAGAGCTTTTTTGAAAGACCTATGCAAAAAAGCCTCACTCCGCTCGCAGCTCCCTCTACGGTGTGCCGCCTTGCCTCGATCTCGCTGTCTATCTCGGAATACCGCACGATAGGTCCTGCGACAAGCTGTGGAAAGAGCGTGACGTAGGTCGTAAACAAAAGAGGGTTTTTCTGCGCCTCTGTCGTTCTTCGCCGAACGTCGATAACGTAAGAAAGCGCCTGAAAGGTGTAAAAGGATATGCCCGTAGGTAGTGGCGGCGCTTCAAGCGGCAGGTCGAAAAGTCGAATAAATACCCCGAAATATTTAAAGACAAATAGCACGCCAACATCAAGAAAAACAGCGAGCCACATGTATAGATCCGCCCTTTTTACGTCCTTTGTGCGTGCTATAAAAAGCCCAAAAAGGTAGTTCGCAAGACTCACAGCAAGCATGAGCGGCAAAAAGGACGGCTGCGCTATACCGTAAAAGGCAAGGCTTGCGACAAGCAAAACGTAATTTTTAGCTCGCCAAGGTGATAAAAAATAGAAAAGGAGCGTGAGCGGCAAAAAAAGATATATAAATTCAAGCGAGGAAAAAAGCATATAAAAGCACCAAAAAGGACTGCCTGTCGCGAAAAAGTCGCAGCCTGAGCAGTCCTTTTATTCCCTTAAAATTTATGTATCCGTTTTGACTCAATCAGCGCCAAAGCCGCTTTTTATCGTCTCCTCTGCAGCGCTCATTATACCGATCTTTCCGCTCTCGTAGGTAAGTCCGCCCTGAAGATAAGCCGTATACGGCTCGCGAAGCGGTCCGTCCGCGGAAAGCTCGATCGACGAGCCCTGTGTAAACGCGCCCGCCGCCATTATTACCTTGTCGCCGTAGCCGGGCATTTCCCAAGGCTCGGGAGTTACGTAAGAGTCAATGGGTGAGCCCGCCTGAATACCTCTGCATATAGCGCAAAGCGCCTCGGGAGAATGGGTGATTATCGACTGAATAATGTCGTATCTCGGCTCGTCCCACCTCGGCTCAACGTCAAATCCAAGTCCGTTTTCACCGAAGATGTACGCCGCAAGATGCGCGGTCTTTATTGCCTGCGCCGTGGTGTGGGGCGCATAGAAAAGTCCCTTATAAAGACTCTTATTCTGTCCGAGAGTCGCGCCGACCTCAAGACCGCAGCCGACAGAGGTAAGTCTATACGACGCAAGCTCCACGGCGCGCGCCGTTCCGGCGATATATCCGCCGCTTTCCGCCATTCCGCCACCGGGATTTTTTATAAGCGAGCCGATTATCATGTCCGCTCCCACCGCGCACGGCTCGCGAGTTTCGGTAAACTCTCCGTAGCAGTTGTCAACCACGACGTACACGTCATTCTTTATACTTCTGACGAATTTGATTACCTCGCCTATTTCCGCAACACTCAACGTCTTACGGTTAAGATATCCCTTGGAGCGCTGAATAAATACGACCTTTACGCGCTCGCCCTCGTCCGTCAGCACCTGCCTTATTTTTTCAAGATCAAACGAGCCGTCGGGAAAGAGGTCCGACTGTCTGTACTCCACTCCAAAGTCGCGGAGCGAGCCGTTACCTGCCGTTCCCGTGTTACCGATAACCTCGTCAAGCGTGTCGTAGGGCTTGCCCGCTATTGAAAAAAGTATGTCACCAGGGCGCAAAAGTCCAAAAAGACCTATGGTAAGCGCCTGCGTGCCGTTTACTATGCTGTGGCGCACGAATGCCGCCTCCGCTCCCATAACGTCCGCCCATATCTCGTCAAGCATCTCGCGTCCGCGGTCGTTATATCCGTATCCGCTCGTCGGATTGAATACTGCCTCGCTTACGCGGTGCTCGCGGAACGAGTCCATTATTTTTTTCGTATTTTCAAAGGATATTCTGTCTATCTCGGCAAAAATATCCGAAAGCTTCGACTCCGCCTCGACGGTGAGCGAAAGCACCTTTTCTGAAAACTGCATTTTAACCTCTTTTAAGTTTATAATTTATTTTGCTTCCTTCGTAAGGAAAAGCACCGCAAGCTTGACGCACGCCTCGGCGTCGGCAAGATCAAACGTTTCCGTCGGCGTGTGAATGTATCTCGTGGGTATCGACAACGCGCCTACCGCCGCTCCGCTTCCCGCGAGCTGCATAGCCGAGGTGTCCGTGCCTCCAAACGTGAGTATTTCTCTTTGGTATTTTACGCCGTTTTCCTCTGCAAGGCGGCAAAGCTCTCCCGTGATCACCTCAGAGCAAATTACAGATGCGTCCTTGATCTTGACAGCCGCACCGCCGCCCAGCTTGCAAGCCATGGGCGTAGCACCCGGCACGTCACCCGTAGCTGTCACGTCAAAGCAAAGCGCAACGTCGGGTCTTATGGCAAACGCCGCCGTCATAGCGCCGCGACAGCCGACCTCCTCCTGAACGGAGAACACGTAATAAATATCCTTGTCCACCTGCTTGTCGGCAAGCTCGCGAGCAATCTCGACAAGCACCGCACACCCTACTCTGTCGTCCATGGGTCTGCCGCAAACGCGTCCGCCCGAAAGCCTTTGTATGTTAGGCGTTACGACAAAGAAGTCGCCTATTTCAACAAGAGCCTCCGCTCTCTTTTTGCTCGTCGCACCTACGTCGATATAAAACGCGTCCGCCTTAAAATCGGCAGGCTTTACCTTGTCGTCGGGCACAACCGTTCCCTTAACCCCCTTTTCGGAAACGACGGTCGAATAAGCCGCCGCCGTGAGCGAAACACCGCCGACGGGCGCTATGCGGACCATGCCGTTGTCCTCAATAAAATTAACTATAAAGCCAATTTCGTCCATGTGCGCGGCAAGCATTACTTTCTCGCCGCTTCCCTTTTTGTGCGCTATCAGATTTCCAAGCGCATCTACGTGATATTCGTCACACAAGGGTGAGATCATCTTGGTGAGCTTTTCGCGAATCGCGCCCTCTCTGCCCGAAACCGAGGGGCAAAGACAAAGCTCCTTTAAGGTATTATATAAGCTCATACGTTATCTCCTTTACAATCCTTACAAAGAGTTCTGATCATAGCCTCGCACAAATCTCTCTGTGCAAAATAATCGTCAATGCCTGCCACGCAAGCGGGAGAGTGCAGATATCTCGTCGGCACGGACATGGTAACCACCTTTGCTCCCTCTGCCGTTTTATGGATATGCCCTGCATCGTTGCCGCCTGAAACATATCTTTTCACCTGTGCTTTTATATCATTTTGACATGCAACGTCAAGTGTTCGCTTTACAAACTCCTTGTCGTATATAGTGGAACGGTCCATTACGGATATTACCACTCCTTTACCCACGTCCGCGACTCGCTTCGCGGGCTTTACGTCAGCTATATCGGCAATTGCCGTGGTTTCAAGCACGATAGCATACTGGGGTCTTAACTCATATGCCGCAATCCGAGCGCCCGAATGTCCAATCTCCTCTCTGACCGTAAAGCAGAAGCACACGTCAGTGTTCTCCAAAATAGGGGTTGCGGAAAGATTTCTCATAACCTCGATCATTGCCGCACAACCCATTCTGTCGTCAAGCGCCTTGCCCTTTATCATTCCCTCGCCGAAACTGTAAAATTCGGAGTCAAAGGTCACGAAATCTCCGACTCTTACGTGCTTTTCTGCGTCCTCTCTGTCAAGAGCGCCAATATCAATAAAGAGCTTATTTACAGCCACCGCCTTTTTTCTCTCCTCTTTGTCCTTGTGGTGTATCGCCTTTGAAGCAATAACACCCGAGAGAAGCGTGCCGTCAGCCTTTTTGATCTTCACACGTCTGCCCGCGATAACGCTATCCGAAATACCGCCGACAGTGTCAAAGCCGATGTACCCGTCCTTGTGTATCTCGGTTATCATAAAGCCGACCTCGTCCATGTGCGCGCTTATCATTATTCTGCGGCGAGCAGGCGCAGTCAGGTCACCAAAACGCATAACAGCAATCAGATTTCCCATTCTGTCGTATGCCGCATTCGGGCAAATGTCAGAAATTTCTTTTTTTATAAGAGCGGCAACCTCGTCCTCACAGCCCGAGGGTCCGAACGCCTCGCACAAGTCGCTTATAAGCTTAATAGAATCCTGTGTGCTCATAAAAAGTCCACCTTTCCCGCCGTCATGCTCTCCGCCAAAGAGCCCGAGGTGATAAACTCCTCGACAAGACGCACAAGCGCGTCGCAGTCATTCATGGAAATAACCTCGTTGTACGTGTGCATGGACGCAAGTGGCAAGCCAACGTCCACCGTAGGCACTCCGTACTCCGTAAGATTTAAGGATATTGCGTTAGTTCCCGTGCTCGAGGGCGCGGCTATCATGGAGTGCGGTATATCTCTCTCAACGCAAAGCGCCTCGACCTTGCGCGTAAGCCTTACGTCCGTCGCGGCACTCACAGAAAGTGATACTCCCTTGTCCATCTCAACCGTTTCATAAGCCTTGGTGTCGGGCACTCTTGCAAGATTTACGTCAATGACCATAGCGTAATCGGGCTTCACGGAAAACACTCCCGCCGCAACTCCGCCGACACGGTTAGTTTCTTCAACCGCAGAAAGCATAACGCAAACGTCTGCCGCAAGACTCTCGGCAGGTGTGTTTATAACAGCCCAGAGAGCACAAGCCGCGCATGCCTTGTCGTCAAAGCACTTACCGACTATTTTTCCGTTCAAAAGCTCTCCGTAGGGAGAGTAAAAGGCAATAGGCGTACCGAGCGGTATAAGCTCCTCTGCCCTCTTTTTAGAAAGTCCCGTGTCGACGAGCATCTCGTCAGAAGCAGGAAGCGTATCTCCCTCGCGCAGGTGTGGCGGCGTTGATACGATAACTCCGCGCAACGCCTCTTTACCGTATATTATTACGTCTGCCGCCTGCATAATGGACGGGTCGATCCCTCCAAGAGGCGCGACGCGCAAAAAGCCACCGTCGCATACGTCCGTAACCATCATTCCTATCTCGTCCATGTGCGCGTCGATAAGTATGCGCGGTGCATTCTCTTTGCCGCATCTCTTGACGAACACGTGGTTTCCCACCCCGTCCGTAAACACGTGCTCAAGCGCACCGCCGAGAATATCGCAAAGCGCACCCGTCGCTCTTGCCTCAAAGCCCGAAACGGACGGCACGGCACATAACTCAAATATAAAATCCTTGAGTGTTTCTCTCATTTTTTCACCTATCAGTTGTTCCAATACTTTTTGTCAAGACTGCGGTACTGTATCGCCTCGGCAATGTGCGAAGCGCTTATCACTTCTTTGCCGTCAATATCGGCAATCGTGCGCGCAACGCGCAAAATTCTGTCGTAGCCGCGCGCCGACATTCCGAGTCGCTCGTAAGCTGATTTAATAACCGCCTTTGCGGCATCGTCCATGGGACAGTACGTGCGTATCTGTGCCGAGGACAGCTGTGCATTACAGTAAATTCCAACTTCACCGCTCATTCTGCTTGCCGCAAACTCGCGAGCCGCAATAACTCTCTTTCTTACAGTCTCGGACGATTCGCCAACCTCATTCGAGGACGAAATTTCGTCGTAGGAGAGTGAGGGAAGCTCGATCTGTATGTCAATTCTGTCAAGCAAAGGACCGCTTATCTTGGATATGTAGCGCCTTACGTCGTTCGGCGAGCAGGTACATTTTTTGGTCGGATGCCCAAAGTAACCGCATCTGCAAGGGTTCATCGCCGCAACCAGCATGAATGAGCAGGGGTACGTAACTCTTCCGTTCGCGCGGGTTATAGTAACGCGCCTGTCCTCTATCGGCTGACGGAGCGAGTCTGTAACGGTCTTTGGAAATTCGGGAAGCTCGTCAAGAAAAAGCACGCCGTTGTGTGCACGCGACACCTCGCCCGGCATCGGTTTTATACCGCCGCCGTCAAGGCTGACCGCGCTCATAGTGTGGTGGGGCGAGCGAAAGGTCCTGTGCGCGAGCAGAGATACTCCGTCCTTAAGCGTTCCTGCGACCGAGTGCACCTTGGTCGACTCTATCGCCTCGTCAAAGGACAAGGGCGGCAGAATGGTGGGTAAGCGCTTGGCAAGCATGGACTTACCCGTACCGGGAGGGCCTATGAGTAATATGTTGTGTCCGCCTGCGGCGGCTATCTCCATGGCGCGCTTCGCCATGGCTTGACCCTTTACGTCCGAAAAATCTATGTCAGCACTGAGTGTGGCACTCTCAAATGCAGCTCTGTCGCACTCAACGGGTGTAAGGCGCGCCTGTCCGTTGAGGTGAGCGACAAGATCCTTTATGTTGTCGACGGCGTAAACGGTTATTCCCTCGACCGCCGCCGCTTCCTTTGCATTCTCGCGAGGCGCGTAAAACTCCTTTATCCCAGCGTTACGCGCCGCAACGCACATGCAAAGCGCACCGCGAACACCGCGCACACTGCCCGAAAGCGAAAGCTCGCCGACGAAGCATTTGTCGGAGAAATTCACACCGTAATCTATAACACCGCCACAGTGAAGTATGCCGAGCAGCATAGCCACGTCAAAGGCAGAGCCCTCCTTGCGCCTGTCCGCAGGAGCGAGATTTAAGGTGAGCTCAAGAGCGGGAAAGCGATAGCCGCTATTCTCGCAAGCGGTACGGACTCTCTCTTTCGCTTCCTTAACCGCAAGGTCAGGCAAGCCAACAAGCTCAAAATCAGGTATTCTCGACTGCGCGTTGCACTCAACGGAAACGATATATCCGTCAATTCCGAAAAGTCCCGCGCTATATACCACAGACAGCATAAAATTCCTCCTAAATAGTCTATCTACATTATTCTACCACAATTTTTCATGTTTTACAATAGATGTAATATTCTTTTCTGCTCTTTTGCACGATATTTTTCAAAAAGCTCTTGCATTTTCGAAATCTTCATGCTATAATATATAGCGTCTTGTAAAAAGGCACGCACAGTTGCATCATGGAGAGATATATCGCCTGCGGCGATGATTCGCTAACTCTTCGTCTGGTGAGCAAGCTCCCCGACCTCCGAGTTGCGAATGCGAAGTGGATTCAATGAGCAAGCTCATTGAGCCGCATCGAAGAGGCTCCATAATTATGATGCACGCTGTTGCATCATAATTATGGAGAGATATCGAAGTGGTCATAACGGGGCTGACTCGAAAGCGGCACGACCTCGTCACTAAATCTTCTCCGCGAAGCCTTGAAGCACTTCACTTTTTCGGGATTTTAAGTGCAGAGTTTTCAGAGGCAGGTCGACAGTTTTCTATCAAAATTCCAAACACAAATTTAATACGGAGAGATATCGAAGTGGTCATAACGGGGCTGACTCGAAATTTTGTAGTCACTTTGGAACCTCTCACCTTAAACCCCTTGATTTATAAGGGATTTCCGCAATTCAAATACAATTAAATAGCTTAGTTCTCTCCTACTGTTCTCTCCAATTTCCAAGGTTGAGTAAGAACAGTAGAGAGCTAAAAATACACGGAGAGATATCGAAGTGGTCATAACGGGGCGCACTCGAAATGCGTTTGAGAGCAATCTCACGAGGGTTCGAATCCCTCTCTCTCCGCCACACCGAGCCTGCAAAGTCAATTTGCAGGCTCATTTTTTTCGCCTTTTTTTGACTTACGAAACCGTGGTCAGAGCCGCCCTCATTCCCGTCACCATAGCTTCGGCGGAGTTGAGTTTGGAGTTGTAGTCTAAGTGTGCATAGATGTTTGCTGTTGTACTGAAATCGGAGTGACCGAGCCACTCTTGGATTTGTTTCATCGGTACACCGTTCTTTAGAAGCATCGACGCGCAGGTGTGACGGAGATCGTGAAATCTGATGTGCCGCATACCGTGACGTGCAAGGAGCTTCGGGAACGACTCGGTTAAATAGCTTGGTGTTATGATATTGCCCATTTCATCGACGCAGATATATTCAAGATATTTGGTGTTGTAGCAGTTGCCGCACACCCTCTTGTATTCCTCCTGCATCTCCCATCTTTGCAAAAGCATTTCTCTGAACTGCGGTATCAAAGGAAGTGTTCTGCGGCTCGACTTGGTTTTCGTCGTGTCGGTCGCCACTTCTACCTTCTTGCCGTCGATTTTGCAAGATGTAAGTGTGTGCTTGATGGTGATGGTGTTCTGCTGAAAGTCGATAGCATCCCATTTGAGTCCGAGAACCTCACTACGGCGAAGTCCGTAAAACGCCGCCAATACGATTGGCAATTCAAGCTTTGTTCCTCTTGCCACCTCAAACAAGTCTTGTATCTCGTCCTCGGTGTAGAAGCTGCCTTGAAATTCGTTCTTCTTCGGTCTATCCACCTTGTCAACGGGGTTACTGATAATCAAGTCCGTTTTGACCGCGTATTTCATCGCTCTGTGAATAATCGCGTGATAGTGGATTACAGAGTTTGCCGACACTCTTTCAAGCTGAATAAGGTAGAATTTCTGAATGTCCGCTGCTGTTACCTCTGAAAGCCTACGCTTCAACGGTTTGAAATAAGGAATAATCGTCTTATTCGTCATATCCGCATAAGAAGCGTATGTAGTGAGTTTGATTGTGCTCTTGGCAATTTCAAGCCACATTGCGAGGAAGTCCACGAACATAATCTCGCCGGAAAGCTCGGTCACTTCTTCCTCAACCTCGGGTTCATAGGTCTGTCGTGTTTCCCAAAGCAATGCTTCAGCCTTTTTCTTGTTGCCTTTCACCACCATTCCCGTGGGTATCCACTTTGTTTTGCGCTTACCGCCCACGGAGTAGTTCAATACCATATAAAAATAACCTTTTTTCTCTTGCAGATGTCCTGCTACCATAAATAATTACCTCCTTAATGTAGTAGCACGAATTGGACACTTGCCGTTGACCACCCTCATTATATCACGGTGCGCTGCAAATGTCCAATGTGCAAATTTTTATTTTATGCCTTTGCCATATTGATTTTCAAAAAAGAAAGCAGATGTACCTTCGGAACACGGTACGATCTGCCGACCTTCATATTTTGGATAGTGCCGTTTTTCAGCATTTTATAAACGGTCTTGGTGCTTACGCCGAGAGCCGCGCTCGTTTCCTCCACGCTCATTATTTCGGGATAGTCCTTCAGTACCGTCTGATATACTTCTTTGAAATTCATTCGTTATCTCCTTTCGTTGGGATTGTATTTTTTGTAGTAGTTATGTTTGGTTTTCGTTTTCATAATCACGTCGATAGCGTGATCGACGCGCTTCATCGTATTGTTGCTCGCTCTGCCGATGTACTCGACCAAGCGGGATTTATCCAAGGTTCTTATCTGCTCCGCAAGTACGATGGAGTCGTGCGGCAGCTCGTTGCATCTTACAATAACGTGTGTCGCAAGATCTCGGCGCTTGTTAAACTTACTCGTGATTGCCATAGCAATTACGGTCGTGCTCGATTTGTTGAAGCCGTCGGTCTGTACGATAAGCATAGGGCGGATGCCGCCTTGCTCTGAGCCGACAACGGGATCAAGATTAACGCGATAGATTTGACCTCTTTTTACCTTCTTATTCATATAAGCTCCTTTCACGAAAAGAACCCGCCGACCTTCATCGACGGGTTCTCGATTTTATTTAGGATTTTTGGCTTCTCGTCACTATCAGAAGAACGTGTCCGATAAGCTCGTCGCTCATTCTCTCATTTGCCGCGAGCTTGTGGCAGTATTCAAGGAAGTAGTAGAGCGCTTCGTGGTCGTCACCGACTTCAATCTCTGCGTAGGTGTTTTCCTTGTGGGGGTGCTTCACCAAGCACGGCTCTCCCGCAAGCCACTTTCCGAGATTGTTGCACTCGTCGTTGAACATCTGCTTGACCTGCTGATATGCCCAATGTCCGTGCTCGATTATCTTCTGCTTGGCTTCGTTGCTGATGTTTTCCTCCACGATGCCACAACCGTTTGCTATCGCTATCATATAGCGGTCAAATTCTGCCTTTCTATCCATTTTGTTATCCTCCTATGTAGTTATTCAAAATTTCTCTTAAACCGTCTTGTGCGGCTTTTATTTTGCTCACACGACCATCAAGGTGTGCGATTGTTTCCTCAATGTCGCTTCGGCTCTCGGCGTAGTAGTAACCCCTGCTGCTACTGCAAATGGGAACGCCCTTTGAACGAAGCTCATTGACCATACGGCGTACCTCCGTACCCTTACAATGAAAGAGCCTTTCAAGCTCCTTACTGAATACTGCTTTGGTTTTGCCTTTGTGCTCGGACTGCATATACTTCTCAAAGTTCTGCATATCATATCTCCTTATGAACCTTATTTCCTATTTGAATAGGATGTAGGTGCTTGCCTATATTTCAAGGCAAGCTCGGTTCAAGCGTCTATTTGTCCTCGACACCCCGACGCACCGATAAACGGTATGGGAAGTCATCAAACGACCGATTGCTAATCAGTTCCATAGGGTTCTAACCTCTGCCGGGTACTCCGCCAGCCGCGCATTTCTGCTACGGAAGTATCATTGTCACTCGCGCCTGTCATCGCCACGTCGGATGCAATCCAACTCTACTTTGTATAAGTGTTCTCGCTCTCTCCCTCGCGGGAGGTCTTGGCGCACCTACAAATGCGGCTTAGCGGCTCATCACCGCATAGCGCAGATAATGTATTTGATGAATGTCTATTCAATTTTTCAAGGATCAGCGAAGGTGTTTTTTATATCCCTTCACCTAATAGCCTTGAAAAACGCATTTTGGCAGGGTGTTTTTCAAAATTTTTTTCTAATTTTTTTCACAGCAGCGTTAAACTGCTCAACGACAGCAGTTTTACTAATGCCAAATCGTGTGCCTTTTTCACGGAAAGACAATCCCTCGACCGCATTAAGCCAAAGTATCAAATACTGTTTCTCGGTAAGATGCTGCATAGCCGCATACAAACGCTCATTGTCTGCTTTTTGCAAAAGTTCCTTTGCAATATCTACACTCTCATCGGCTATATCAAAGCCATTATCCATAGAAGCATCTAAGGATTGGATGTAACGGGTTTCCTTGCGCTCGGTGCAGCTTGTCCGATACTCAAACATAACTGCATCGTGGTATATCTCTTTGGGTTGGGTGACGAGCCAATCTGCATATATATCGTCCACCTCAACAGTGATTATTTTTATTTCGCCTTTTTTCGTGATTATCTCAGTAGATAATTTTTTCATTTATATTTCCTCCGTATCGTGATTTTGAAATGGTTGATTTTTTCAAAATCCGACAAGGTGGAGCACGAATAGGCAAATTATTACATTTTTCGCACAGGCATACAAAAAGGCACTTATTGCGTGATACGCTCAATTTTGCGTACCATTCAACAAGTGCCTTTTCAAAGGTATTCAGTTTTTTATTATGTATAGTAGCGATTACGCCATAAATTCATAGTCACTACTCATAACGAGTAGTGATGCGGAGTTACCCCAACGCATAATAAAATACCTCCTTGATTTAAGAATTGGCGCGGCTCGTCCAAGGGGGTCGGAAGATGACCGCGTAGATGTTTTTTCATCTCTTTTCTTTTTGAATATTTTGGCTCTCATTCTCATATCGTAGAATGGGAGAGTACGGCTTTTATGGTGCACAATGCGACGAGCCTTAATAAGCCCGTCGCGCTTATTCGTTGTTAAACAAGTTAGTCAGCTATTCCTCGGAACAGCTTTCACAAGTTCCTTGAAGAACGATTTGTATATGTTTTATTTTTGCACCGCCCGACAAATTGCAAGCCGCCTTTGCAGCGTTTATGTCGGCATCCATAATGTCAATGACTCGTCCACACCTCTCGCAAACAAAGTGAACGTGATCCTCACAGTTTGCATCGTATCTTTCGTGGTTGTCCACGCTCGTAACACGGATAACACGTCCGATTTCTTCTAACTGTTTGAGATTTCGATACACCGTACCGAGCGAGAGGTTCGGCAGGTCGCCTTTCAGATCATTGAAAATCATTTCTGCGGAAGGATGCTCCTTCGTGCCGCAGAGATATTGATATATGCTATTGCGAGTGGCAGAGTTCCGCATTTTCGTATTTGCCGTCAGCATTATTTTCCTCCGTAGGAATATTTTTCTATATTATATCATATACTTATGTTCTTGTCAATAATGATTATCATTATTATTAAGAAAACTTATTGACATATTACGACAAAAAAAGAGTGCCGCCGAAGCGACACCCTTAAGTCTTTAATTGATTTCTCCGATATACACACCGTTTTCGGTAAGATAAACATATCCATCCTTGATTGAAATATCAAATAGATGTGTTTCGGGATTTTCTCCCTGCGTTATGCCTTGAACTCTTGTTATACCGTCAGAACCCTTTTGGAATGATAAATCATAGCATTGAGAATAGATAACCGTATGGTACTCAACTTTCTCTGTCCCAAGCTCACGAGCGTTAAATGTGAATGTAAACAAGCCGGAGGTTGTTCCTACGCTCATTGTGCATACCTCATCAATGCCGTCGTCATCAATGTCAAAGGTTGCCGTATCGAATATTGTATTGAACTCCATTGGTACAATCGCAGACCAAAATACATTTTCAAGGTTTTTACAATATGCCTCATCAATGGTATAAGCGTAACTTGAAATAGGATTTACAATCGGGCGAAGCAATACTTTTTCTCTCTCGATGTTGTACGTATTCAATATTGATCTCATTTCGCTAATAGAAGCGCCACTCGTAAATGCAAAGCTATGATCTGACAACCTATCAGTAGCGGTGCTAACCAAGTAACAACTATAATGAGTTTCTGCAAGCTGCCAAATATAAACGGTCAAGCCATCTTCTGCGTTCAAACCAAAGAACTCGGGATACTTCTCCCGTAAGGAGTCTGTTGTTGGGATTGAACCGACCTTAAATTCAATCCACGTATTATATTCCTTATATCCGTCACCTTCATCAACGAGGAAAGTAACTCTCAATCTGTAAGTTCCGCTTTGAGATATGTCAAATCTTTGAGTGGAATAAGATTTATGTTCTATACTGTTTGGATGCAAAAGCAAGCCAATCGTAGTAAAATATAATTCCTCTGAAGCCGTATTAACCCAATCGTTTCCTTCTTTTCGTTCAATAATATAGGACTCTCCGTATGTGATTTCTTCTTTTGTGGTGTTATGCCATATAAGATTGAAAACGGTATGTCCACCCGCATTTGTATCTATTGATTTAATAGAAACATATACACCTTCGTAGTCCGTAAATATTTCGCCGCTTGGGTTCACACTATTGTTTTCGTCGTCAGATGATGGAGGATTTGTCAAGAAACAAACCGCAACTACCACACAAGCAACTACCGCTGCTATGATGATCCAAAATGCAGGCTTCTTGTAGTTGAGAACAGATTTCACGCGATCCTTTACGCCAACCTCACCAAAGGCAAGAGGGCAAGCTGCAATCATTCGTCTGTTCACACTACAAGTAAGAAGTGCTTGCGAATAGTCGGCTCTCGCATCGTGGTCAAGTTCCTTGATAACCTTTTCATCACAAGCAAGCTCAATGTCACGGCAAAGCAGAACGTAGCCGAGCCACATCAGCGGATTGAACCAATGGAGCGTCAGCAGAAGGAATCCAAGAGGTTTCCAAAGATGGTCTTTGCGGCGAATGTGCGCCATTTCGTGTGCCACCACGTGCTCCATATCCTTCTCGTTCATATTGAAAGGAAGATAGATCTTCGGCTTTATGATGCCGAGGACAAAGGGAGATACCACGTTCTCGCTTTGATAGATATTATCTTTGTAAAGAACAGCAGTTCCGATTTTGCGTCTTACACGGGTGTAGCTGATTATTGTGTAGATAAGCAGAGCGGCAATTCCGACGATCCAAACAGCAGTAAAAATCGGAATAAGCACCTGCAAGGGATTTGCGCTATCACCGGGATTGGGTGCAAACGACTCACTAATGACGGGATTTAACGTACTGTTGAGTATCGGAATTCCCGTGTTGATTTCGGGCGTCCTATCCATCATGATATTCGGACTTACCACCTCGGCGCTGGGAATCAGGCTGAGTACGCTTTCAATAGAGAAAGGGCAGATAAGACGAAACGCCGCAATGCCCCAAAGCACTACTGTGATCCACTTGG
>JAZOWN010000025.1:0-45099 GCA_045659245.1 Eubacteriales bacterium | reverse complement strand
ACCTCAATTATTCATTATTCATCAGCGGAGCGGCTTCATTATTCATTATTCATTCAAAATCCGCTCGTGATAAATGAATGATGAATGATGAATAATGAAAAATGAATAATACAAACAAAATCCGCCTTCTTACGAAAGCGGATTTTGTTTGGCGTGCCTTAAGGGATTCGAACCCCCGACCTACTGCTTAGAAGGCAGTTGCTCTATCCGGCTGAGCTAAAGGCACATAGGTTTTTAAAACCTTGTCTAAACCTTACAAATGGCGCACCAAGATGCGCCATTCGTTGGAGCGAGTGATGGGAATCGAACCCACGCGACCAGCTTGGAAGGCTGGGATTCTACCATTGAACTACACTCGCATATTCAGTTGGCAGCCTCAAAACTGCCCTAATATAATAACACAAACATTTTCGTTTGTCAATAGGTAATTTAAATTTTTTTCAAATATTTTTTGGGTGCGTATTTTGATAAAGCCCTTGCGTAAGTCGCGGATATGTGTTAAAATAATGTATATCCTAAATTAAGGAGCTTTTATGAAATACGCAAAAAGAAAACCGCTTCTTCTTCCCGAATACATGTTCGATTCCTTTCTCGACGTAACGCCCGAATTCCTTGAATCTATTGGAATAAAGGCTCTCGTCATAGATATTGACAACACTCTCGCTCCCTATGAGGTGGACGAGCCCGACGAAAAAACGCTCGCATGGTTCGACTCGCTCAAACGCCACGGAATAAAGGCGGCTCTCATATCAAATAATCACAAGGAACGCGTTGAGCTTTTTAACCCCACGCTCGGACTTTACGCATACCCCGACAGCAAAAAGCCGTCGGGCAAGTCAATAATCGACGCCATGAAAAAGATGGGCAGCACCCCGAGCGACACGGCAGGGCTTGGCGACCAGCTTCTGACGGACACGCTCGCCGCTCACCGTCTCGGTCTTATCTCCATCATCGTTCCGCCTATAAAGGACAGAACGAGTGCGTTTTTCAAATTCAAGAGAGTTCTCGAATGCCCCTACATACGCAAATACCGCAAGGCTCACGGCATTACTGCCGACAAAAATTCTCTCTCGGGGAGGACCTGGAAATGAAAAAAATATATGCAAGCCGCCCCACGTTCGGGCCCGGAGGCAACAGCGACGCCTTTAAGGCGGCAGGCAAAAAGTCCACGCTTGAAGCCCCCGAATGGGTGCGCTCCATAGGACTTGATGCCTATGAATTTGAGGCAGGCAGAGGAATAAACACGCCCGATGCGGCGCTTGCCGTTATCGGTGAGGAGGCGCGACGCCACAATATCCTCATGTCGCTCCACGCCCCGTATTTTATATCCCTTTCGAGCGTTGAGGAGCAAAAGCGCACAAACAGCATCGAGTACATTCGACGCTCGCTTCACGCCGCGTCTCTTTTGGGCGCGGACACGATAGTAATTCACACGGGAAGCGCCGCCACCATATCTCGCGAGGAGGCTATGCGCCTTGCGGCAGACACGCTCGAGCGCAATCTTGAGGTAAACGGCGACACCGACGTGCGCATGGGACTTGAGACTATGGGAAAGATAAATCAGCTCGGCACGCTCGACGAGGTGCTCACGCTCTGCAAGATATCTCCCAAATACTGCCCCATCGTGGACTTCGGTCACCTTAATGCAAGAGAGGTCGGCGGCAAGTTCCCCGACGCAGACAGCTATCGCCGCGTGTTTGACACCATAGCCAACACACTCGGCGACGAGTACGCATATAATCTGCACTGCCACTTTTCAAAGATAGAATACACGGCGAAGGGTGAGAAAAAGCACCTGACGTTTGCCGACACGCTCTACGGTCCCGAGTTCGACGGACTCGCAGAGGCGATAGTCAAGGAGGGAGTTGCTCCCCGAATCATAAGCGAGTCCGACGGAACGCAGTCGGACGACGCGCTCACCATGAAGGCGATGTGGCTTGCCGCAGGAGGCAAGGAATGACAAGGCTTGAGCGATTTCAAAAGGAGCTTGCAGTCCTCGGTGCGGACGGTGCGATCATCTCCTCAGAGCTTAATATACGCTATCTTTGTGGCTTTGATTACACCGACGGGTATCTCCTTATTCTCCGTGAGCGCGCCTTTCTTTTAACGGATTTTCGTTACGCCGAGGCGGCAAAGCTTGCCGTAAGCGGCTTTGAGGTGACTGTGCCGACGGACGGCATGTTCTCCGCCATAAACGCGCTGGCAAAGGAAAACGGAGCGGTAACGATCGCCATTGAGGACGCGGACGTCTCAGTCCATGCATTTTCACAACAGCGCGAGAAAGTGCCCGACGTCACGCTTGCGACGGGCGCGCCCGACGTGCTGACGGAAATGAGGACCGTCAAGGACTCAGACGAGCTTGCTCTTATAATAAAGGCGCAGAGCATTACAGACGCGGCATTCGACCATATTCTCGGATTTATCACCCCCGATAAGACCGAGCGCGAGGTCGCATTGGAGCTTGAATTTTTTATGCGCAAGCATGGCGCGGAAGCGTGCGCGTTTGATACCATAGCCGTGTCGGGAGCGGCTTCCTCTCTGCCACACGGTGTTCCGTCCGACAAAAAGCTCTCACGTGGATTTCTTACGATGGATTTTGGCGCAAAGTACGCGGGCTACTGCTCCGATATGACACGTACCGTGGTTATCGGCAAGGCGGACGGCGAAATGAAAAAGGTGTACGATACCGTGCTCCGAGCGCAGCTTTCCTCCCTTGAAGCGATACACGAGGGTATAGGCTGCCGCGAGGCGGACGCTGTCGCGAGGGCTGTAATAAACGAGGCGGGATACGGAAAATGCTTCGGTCATTCTCTCGGTCACGGAGTCGGTCTTTTTATACACGAATCCCCCTCATTCTCTCCCAAGGCAAAGGACGGCTCCGTCTTGCGCCGCGGCAACGTCGTGACGGTCGAGCCGGGTATTTATATCGAGGGCAAATATGGCGTCCGCATCGAGGACATGATCGCCCTTGGTGAAAACGGCGAGGTAATAAACCTCACGCACAGCCCCAAAGATCTTATCGAAATATAAATCGCCTTACTTTTCTTTTAAAAAAGAAAAGTAAGCAAAAGAAAACTGTACAAAAAATAAAGCACTGTATATTGATATACGGTAGGGGAGGGGCTTGCAAGGCAGTTATGATTGCCCTACGGGCAAGTTATAAGTTTAGAGATGCTACGCATCGTTATGATGCGCCGTTGGCGCAGTTTAAGGTAAGAGGGCAATCATATCATAACTTTTGCGAAGCAAAATCATAACGCGCGAAGCGCTCATAACTCTAAACTATGAATAAATAAAATTTCACAGCCGAAGGCTCTTGTAACAATTAGCCTTCCCCAGCGGGGGAAGGGGGACCGCGATAGCGGTGGATGAGGTGTCGTATATTCAATTCATTCTTTAACACCTCATCCGTCATTGACTCGCACCATCGGCTCGTCAATGCCACCTTCCCCCACTGGGGAAGGCTAACGCTGACATAGCCTCAACAAGAAAACTGTACTTTGATTTCTTCTATCTTTTAAATAAAAACGAAAGCCGTCGGTGCGTAGAGTCCGACGGCTTTCTTCTACTTTTCTTTTAAAAAAGAAAAGGTAGCAAAACAAAACTATACAAGAAATTATTCTGTGTTATTCAATTAATATTTCCGTCTTTTGCTACACCAACAAAAACTTTATTTTTTTAAGTTTTTTGGCTCCACCTTTTTCTCAAAAAAGGTGGAAAATCGCGTCCTTCGCCTCCCCCGCGTCCTACTCGCTTCTCCGAGGCACAGCAACACCGACGAGCGCGCAAACGAGCGAGGTAGCAAACGCGACTACCGAAAGGGTAACTATCACCTCGGCGTGGGCTGATATCTTTTCGGCATTCCAGAGATAGATCGCCGCTGCCGCAGGCGGGAGCGTAAGGCACGGGCCAATAAAGTAGATATTTCCGAGAAGCAGGAGCACGACGGCTATCGCCGCGTATACTATTGCAAAAATCAACAGTATTTTTAAATCTGCATTTTCAATACCCGTATATATTTCAAAATCAAAAAAGTTAAGTCCAAGACTCTCCTCTGCATCAAGTCCGACGAGCTCTCTCTGCCTATACCAAACGTAAAAGCAAAAGGCTCCCGTGAGAAGCGCGGCGAGCGAATTCGCAATTGCGCCCTGCCGTCCTCCCGTTTTTTTATCACGTCCGAGGCATGAAAAAAGCGCGCCTGCCGCCGCAATGACGGCAAGGATAATATACATCATAGGACTTGAATTGATTTTCTCTGCCTTGAACATATCGATGGCAAGCGCCAAGGGCGGCAGAGTGAAAAAAAACGACACGCTCGGTATCTTCGGCAATGCGCACGCCGCGGCGCCGGACAAGACGAAGAACGCGACGAGCAAAAGCATCAAAAAGTTATCAAGGCGGTCTGTTTTTGAAAAATAGAGCTTCAGCTTGTCAATAAGCCCAAGCTCCTCCTCTACGTTTTTCAGATCGAACCCTGAAAATCGGAGCAAAAGAAATACCGTACCCGCAAAGGCGGCAAGCCCCGAACAAAAAACGGCAAAATTCTTAAAGTAACGCATTTTTTCTCCTTGCGTAAGTAGTTCACACGACCATTGTATCACACAACTGCCTTTTTTTCAAGTACGGCGTGGTGAAAAAACTAAAAAAAATGATCAAAAGCCCTTGTGCTTACCGCGTTTACATGATATAATATTCAATGTATAATTTCTTAACGGAGGATTTTTTTAAGCTATGAATACTTCAAAAATGATAGACCACATAAATTCGGGGGAGCTTGATGCAAAATTTGCCTACATTTACGGCGAGAGCGCAGTCGCCCTCCAAAAGCAAAGATATATAGGCGCGATCAAGGATTTTGAAAGCCTTTACGGAGAGCGCGAGATCTCTCTTTTCTCCGTTGCGGGAAGAAGCGAGCTGTCGGGCAACCACACCGACCACAACCACGGCTGTGTCGTTGCGGCGTCGATCGACCTTGATATTATTGCCGTTGCCGCAAAGCGCGACGACTCGGTCATTCGCGTAAAGAGCGAGGGCTTTCCCGAGGACGTTGTTGATTTTAGCGCGTACTCAGCACCCATAGACGAAAAATTCGGCTCGTCCGAGTCGATCATCGCGGGTATGTGCGCAGGTTTTTTAAAGAACAACCACGCAATTGGCGGCTTTGATGCATACACCACCTCAAACGTCCTCAAGGGCTCGGGCCTTTCGTCCTCTGCGGCATTCGAGGATATGATCGGAAATATCCTCAGCCACTTTTACAACGACGGCGGAGTTGACAACGTTGAGATAGCAATGCTCGCGCAGTACTCGGAGAACGTATTCTTCGGCAAGCCCTGCGGTCTTATGGATCAGGTTGCGTGCGCCGTCGGCGGTATCGTCGCGATCGACTTTAAAGACCCCCCCGCTCCCGTTATCGAAAAGCTTGATTTTGACCTCTCTGCTCACGGCTACAATCTCTGCATCGTGAACACAGGCGGAAACCACGCCGATCTCACCGACGACTATGCGTCCGTTCCCAAGGAAATGAAGGCGGTCGCCGCACACTTTGGCAAGGACGTGCTCCGCGACGTTTGCAAGTGCGCTCTTATGCGTGAAATTCCCGTTCTCCGCGAAAAGGTTGGCGACAGAGCGATCTTGCGCGCACTCCACTTTATGAATGAAAACGAGCGAGTAAAGGCGCAGACGGCGGCACTCAGACAGGGCGACCTCGACGCATTCTTCTCCGAGGTCCTCGCGTCGGGCAGATCCTCGTTCTGCTACCTCCAGAACGTATATACAACCAAAAATCTCACCGAGCAGGGACTTTCCCTCGCTCTCTGCCTTGCCGAGGACGCTCTCAGGGGCAAGCGCGCGGCATGGAGAGTTCACGGCGGCGGCTTTGCAGGCACGACGCAGGCTTACGTTCCCACGACCGAGGTCGAGAATTACCGCAAGGTCATGGACGGCGTATTCGGCGAGGGCAAGTGCATAGTACTTCGTATTCGCCCCGTTGGTGCTGTAAAGGTATTCTAAAAATGGCAAAAAGAAAAAAAAGAACCGAGGAAGAAAAAGAGAAAAATCCCATAGACAAGCGCCGTCTCTACGGAAACATTCTTCGTCTTTTGTGCCTTATCGCGGCAACCATGGCAGTATTTTTCTCATACAGACTGCTGCTTGAGCTTTTCGTGGAGTATTCCCTTTATATTCTTATAGGCTATACGGGCGTGGCTACCGCGCTTATATTATGGTATCTTATCTATAACAGAGGATTTTCCCGCAAGGGAGTCACCGTGGAAATGCTCCCCGCAGATTGGACGCCCGAGCAAAAGACGGCATTTATCGAGGACGGAGAGCATAGGCTTCGCAAGTCGCGCCCACTTCTCATCGCGTGCTTTGCCTTTGCCTTTACGTTCCTTTGGGACGTGCTTGAGCTTATAGTTCTTCCCTTTATTCTCGATATTTTTGCAAGGTGATCAGACGGACATGATAAACGTAAAGCTTATAACCGTCGGAACGCTCAAGGAGAGCTATCTCCGCGAGGCGGCGGCGGAATACGAAAAAAGACTCGGCGGCTTTTGCAGGCTGACGACGGTCAACCTAAAGGAAGAAAAGGTTCCCGACTCGCCGAACGAGGCGCAGATAGCGGCGGTGCTCGCGCGCGAGGCGGAAAAAATTCTTTCCGAAATGCCCAAAAGGGCGTACAAGATCGCACTGTGCGTCGAGGGACGTCAGCTCTCCTCGGAGGAGCTTGCGGCGAAGATGGACGAGGTGGCAACGAGCCACGGCGAGATATGCCTTGTGATCGGCAGCTCGCACGGACTTGACGAGAGTGTAAAAAAGGAATGTGACCTGAGGCTCTCCGTATCGAAGCTCACCTTTCCGCATCAGCTTATGCGCGTGATCCTTCTCGAAGCGCTATATCGCGGCTTCAACATAATCAAGGGCACTCATTACCACAAATAATTGCGTTAATTTTTCGTATTTTTTTATAAAAATACGCCTATCAATTGTGAAAATGGTAAAAATATGAAAAAGGCATATATTTTTTCTTGACAAGCGTCAAAAAAAGGTATAAAATATTTCTATAAATTTTTATGAAAATCTAATTTTTCGGAGGATACAAAAATGGATTCTAACAAAAGACCTGATACTATGCAGCGTATCACGACTCCCGAGCTTGCGAATGCGTTTATCGACGAGCAGGTTGAGCTTGTACGCCGTCAGGTAGGTGAGAGACGCGTGCTTCTCGCTCTTTCGGGCGGAGTTGACAGCTCCGTCGTTGCGGCGCTTCTTATCAAGGCTATCGGCAAGCAGCTCGTTTGCGTACACGTAAACCACGGACTTATGAGAAAGAACGAGTCTGAAAACGTTATCGAGGTTTTCCGCAACCAGCTTGACGCAAACCTTATCTACGTAGACGCTACCGACCGCTTCCTTGGTCTTTTGGCAGACGTTTCCGACCCCGAAAGCAAGAGAAAGATAATCGGAAAAGAGTTTATCGAGGTTTTCGCTGACGAGGCAAGAAAGCTCGAGGGCGTTGATTTTCTCGCACAGGGTACTATTTATCCCGACATTCTTGAGAGCGTTAAGCAGGCAGAGGGCAAAAAGGCAGTTAAGTCGCACCACAACGTAGGCGGCTTGCCCGAGGACCTCAATTTTGAGCTTGTTGAGCCCATTAAGCTCCTCTTTAAGGACGAGGTTCGCGTAGTCGGTGAGGCTCTCGGACTTCCCCACGCTATGGTTTACCGTCAGCCGTTCCCCGGTCCCGGACTCGGTGTCCGTTGCCTCGGTGCTATCACCCGCGACCGCCTCAACGCACTCCGCGAGGCTGACGCAATTCTTCGCGACGAATTTGACAAGAACGGTCTTGCAGAGAAGGTATGGCAGTATTTCGTTGTAGTACCCGACATGAAGAGTGTCGGTGTTAAGGACGACAGCCGCTATGAGGGCTGGCCCGCAATAATCCGCGCCGTCAACACAAAGGACGCAATGAGCGCGACTATTGAGGAAATTCCCTACGCAGTTCTCCACAAGATAACCGCTCGCATAACCGACGAGGTTGAGGGAATCAACAGAGTTCTTTACGATCTCACGCCCAAGCCTACCGGAACTATTGAATGGGAATGAGGCATTTGCCGTTCGGCAAATGCAATTAAATCCGCCTCTGCGAGGGCGGGATAAATCCCTACGGGATTAAATCCTCGCAAGGCTCGGATGAAATCGCCGTGCGCGGCGGTGGCGGATTTAATTCAACCGAAGCACAGCTTCGATTTCATCCGCGTCAGCGGATTTCATCACGAAGTGATTTCATCGTGCGGCTAAATGCCGCACGATTTCATTTAATTCCTTTTTTGGGAGGCTTTATGAAGGAAAACAAGCTTGTGGATTTATCAATGTCGTTTGCAATAGACATATTGCATTTATGCGACAGTATTCAAGGGCATTATTCATTAAAAAATCAGCTTGAGCGCTCAGCTACAAGCATTGGGGCGAATATTCGTGAGGCAAATTACGCGCAAAGCACCGCCGATTTTGTCTCAAAGCTGCAAATCGCACTAAAGGAATGTTATGAAACCGAGTATTGGCTTGAATTACTTGAAAAATCTGAAATTATATCACACGTCGACTTAAAGCAATCTATTCACGATTGCGGAAGCATACGCAGGATGCTTATATCTTCCATAAATACTTTAAAATCCAAATAATCTATACCGCAAACGATTTGTTTGCGGTATTTTTTATTTTCCTATTGAAAACGGATATAAAATGTTGTATAATAAATTTGCCAAATTAGTTTAATATTTTTTGAAAGTATGCTTTACATGGGGATAATTATGCCCTTTTTTAGCTATACTTACACAGTAGAATTTGATAAAAATGCAAATTCCAACTGTGTGAGTATGTAAACATGCTTATATTAGACTAGTTTGGCGACTATCGGGGTTTGCGTTTTTTATGCGCTGACTTCGGTTGGCGCATTTTTTATTTTTAAGACAAAAAGGAGGCTTATTAAAATGTCCAAGTTCAAAAAATTCGCCGCGCTGCTTCTCTGCATAACAATGCTAATCAACGTCCTCGCGTCCTGTGAAGAATTATTGCAAGGCTCATGGGAAACCCAAGATGAGCAAGAGGTTTATGAACCGGAAGATTTAGAGGATTCATGTGAGGAAAACGACTCGGGAGAGGACAGCTTGACTACTACACCCGAAAACTCAACAACCAAGCCCGGAAGCTCAACGACAAAACCCGAGAGTTCAACAACTAAACCTGAAAGCTCGACTACAAAGCCCGAGAGTTCAACAACTAAACCTGAAAGCTCGACTACAAAGCCCGAGAGTTCAACAACTAAACCTGAAAGCTCGACTACAAAGCCCGAGAGTTCAACAACTAAGCCTGAAAACTCAACCATTGAAACCGAGAGTTCAACCACTGAAACTGAAAGTTCAACATTAAACAATGGTAGTACGGTAACTCCCGACAGCACGCCCAACACAGAAAATGTCAAAATGGTATGGATACCTTCGTCAGGTACTAAATATCATTCAAAGCCGACCTGTAGCGGTATGAATTCTCCAACACAAGTTGCGCTTGAATATGCAATAAATGAGGGATACACCGCTTGTAAAAGATGTCATTAAAAGCGGAAAATATTTAATATCAATTCCGCCGCATGCTGGTTTCTTCTGTAACCACCCTTAAATCCAAATAATCCATACCGCAGAGGGGTTCGTTTGCGGTATTTTTTGTTTTTCTATTGAAAACAGGCAGAAAACATGATATAATGTGTCTACCGATTTGATTCAATATTTTTAAGGAGGTCACTACTATGCACAACCGCAGACTCAAGACATGGGCAACCGTCCTTATCGTTCTCGGCTCTCCCGTTTGGCTTCCAATTTTGATCTCCGCTTTTGCTGCTATTCTATCGCTTTATATCGCGCTATGGAGCTTGGTAGTATCCCTCTGGGCGGTGTTCGCTTCCCTTGCCGCTTGCGGACTTGCGGGTATTGTCGGTGGCTTGGTATACGCAATACTCGTAAAGCCTATTGACGGAATTTTGCTCGTAGCGGCGGGCTTGGTTTGCTCGGGACTTGCGATCTTTGTATTCCTCGGCTGCAAGGCGGCTACTATGGGTACTGCGAAGCTTGCGAAAAAGATCGTTTTGGGCGTTAAAAATATGTTTGTAGGAAAGGATTGACGTTATGGGAAACACACACAACTTAGCACTAATTATACTGCTTATAGTGGCAGCATCTCTTATCGTTATCGGTTCTTGCCTGTTTGTGCTGACTATGTCTGTTGTAAAATGGGATTTTTCGGTGCTTGGCACAACGAACGTGACTAATGAGCACACGGTAAGCGAGGATTTGCGCAGTATTTCGGTAAACACGGACACCGCTGACGTCACTTTTCTTCCGTCAGAGGACGAGAGCTGTCGCGTCGTTTGCGTCGAGCCTCAAAAATTATCGCACTCGGTCACGGTAGTTGACGGTGTGCTTAAAATTGAGGAGGTCGATAGCCGCGCGTGGTACGAGCACATCAGCATTTTTTCAAGACCTACCGGTATCACGGTTTATCTTCCGAGGTCTGAATACGCTTCTCTTTGCGTAAAGGCTACCACGAGTGACGTAAAGGTGGCAAGCGGCTTTACCTTTGAGGGAATTGACGTTTCTGTCAGCACGGGAGATATTGACCTTGAGGGTATCTCGACGGGGGCTCTTAAGCTCTCTGCCTCAACGGGAAAAATAAGTGCGAAATCGGTAAGCTGCACCGACGTATCCGTAAAGGTTACCACAGGTACTGTGTGCCTTAAGGACGTAAGCTGTAAGAGTCTTACATCGAGCGGCGGCACGGGAGATATTACACTTACGAACGTAGTGGCATCGGAGAGTTTTTCGATCGAGAGAAGCACGGGCGACGTAAAGCTTGAGGGCTGTGACGCGTCCACGCTTAACGTAAAGACCCGCACGGGCGACGTTCGCGGAACGCTTCTTACCGAGAAGATATTCTTCACCAATACAAGCACAGGTAAGGTAGACGTTCCCCGCTGTACGAGCGGCGGCAGCTGTGACGTAAGCACAACCACGGGCGACATAGCAATTGAAATTAAATAACCATTGGCGCTGACGATTTGCCGTCAGCGCCATTTTGCGTGTCATAATAGAAAATATTTCTAACTTTTCACGAAAACACAAAAACACTTGATTTTTGTGAAAAAATATGTTATAATGTATTGTTAAAAAAACAAAAGACGGAGAAAAAACATGGACAATAAAAAGAACTTCAAGCCCTATATCCCCGCCGAAAGAATAACTCCCGAAATAACGGTCACGTCCGTTATCATGGGTATTCTTCTTGCCGTGATATTTGGAGCTGCAAACGCATATCTCGGACTTCGCGTCGGAATGACGGTTTCCGCGTCTATCCCCGCGGCAGTTATCGCGATGGGCGTTATCCGCGTTATCATGCGCAAAAACTCAATACTTGAGAGCAACATCGTACAAACGATAGGCTCTGCCGGCGAATCCTTGGCGGCAGGTGCGATATTCACTCTCCCCGCCCTCTTTATATGGGCAAAGGAGAACCCCGAGGAGTTTTCCGCTCCCGGCATACTTGAAATAACGCTTATCGCCCTTATCGGCGGTCTTTTGGGCGTTTTCTTCATGGTTCCTCTGCGTAACGCGCTTATCGTGCGTGAGCACGCAACTCTGCCTTATCCCGAGGGAACGGCTTGTGCCGAGGTCCTTCTTGCGGGTGAGAACGGCGGCTCGAACGCTTCGACAGTTTTCGCAGGAATGGGAATTGCAGCCGCGTTCAAGTTTATCATTGTCGGAATCAAGGCTGTTCCCGGTGAGGTTTCCGCAACGATTAAGGGACTCAACGGTACTATCGGAACTCAGATCTATCCTGCCGTAATGAGCGTAGGCTACATCTGCGGACCGAGAATATCCTCTTATATGTTTGCGGGCGGTGTACTCAGCTGGCTTGCTCTTATCCCCATGATAGTCGCCTTTGGCGGCGCGGACATTCAGGCAACATATGCCGCTGACGGAGCATCGGGCATCTGGGGAACTTATATCAGGTACATCGGCGCGGGTGCGCTCGCGGCAGGCGGTATCATAAGCCTTATCAAATCTCTGCCCCTTATCGTCAAGACGTTCCGCGACTCCATTAAGGGCATGCGCGGCGGTCTTGCAATTGACACGGCTCGTACTGCTCAGGAGCTTAATATGAAGTTTGTGCTTATCGCTATCGCGGTGCTCACGCTTGCAGTTTGGCTCGTTCCCGCTATCCCCGTAAGCCTTCTCGGCGCAGTTATCATAGTTGTTTTCGGCTTCTTCTTCGCTACCGTTTCCTCAAGAATGGTAGGTCTTGTCGGAAGCAGCAACAACCCCGTTTCAGGTATGGCGATCGCAACGCTTCTCGTTGCTACTATTATTCTTAAGCTTACGGGCGACACAGGCGCTCACGGCATGCGTGCCGCTATCGCTATCGGCTCTATTATCTGTATCGTTGCCGCTATTGCTGGTGACACCTCGCAGGACCTCAAGACGGGTTATCTGCTCGGCTCTACCCCCAAGAAGCAGCAGATCGCAGAGCTTATCGGTGTAGTTGCCGCGGCTCTTGCTATCGGCGGTACGCTCTACCTTCTCAACTCCGCATGGACCTTCGGCTCGGCTGATCTTCCCGCTCCGCAGGCAGGTCTTATGAAGATGATCGTTGAGGGTGTTATGGGCGGTGAGATGCCTTGGGAGCTTGTATTTATCGGAGCTGTAATTGCCGTTGTGGTTGAGCTTATCGGTATTCCCGTGCTTCCCTTTGCTATCGGTATCTATCTCCCTGTTCAGCTAAATGCCTGCATCATGGTCGGTGGTATAGTACGTCTTGTGCTTGACAGAATGAACAAGAAGAACGAAGAAAAGCAAAAGAGAGTCGTAAATGACGGTATTCTGTTCTGCTCGGGTATGATCGCGGGCGAGGGACTTGTCGGTATAGTCCTGGCGATCTTCGCAATTCTCGGTTGGGACCAGATCATTGATATTTCCGGAAAGCTCGGTCTTCCTGAATGGGCTTCGAGCATCGGAAGCCTTGTAGTATTCGGTCTTATAATCGTATGCCTCTTACTCTTCTCCGCATGGAAGCGCGATAAGAAAACAAACGGAAAATAATGAAGCGTAAAAATAAAAATAAGGACGAAAATTATCTTGAACGAGTTCCCGTAAGAGCCTCTCACCTCACTTGGTCGGAAAACGAGGACGGCTTGGTAACTCTCAATATTGAGAACAAGGGATTTTTCAATAAAATCGCTCAAAAGTTTTTTAAAAGACCTAAAATTTCACACATTCACCTCGACAAGTACGGCAGCTTCGTCTGGCTTCAGATAGACTCTAAAAAGAATATCGTTGATATCGGCGCTGACGTCGATGCCCACTTCGGTGAAAAATCCCACCCCCTCTACGAAAGACTTGCGAAGTTCTTCCAAATACTTCACAGCTACGGGTTTGTAGAGTTTGTGTAATGGGACGCGAGGGATGCGAGGGATGCGGGGACGCGTTTTTCACGCTTTTTTGTAAAAAAGCGTGGCAAAAAACTTTAAAAATTAAAGTTTTTGTTGGCATAGCAAAAGACAGAAATTTAGATTTAAAAATAAATTTTGGCGTTTTCTAATGTAGAAAGACGGCGGACCCTACGTACCGCCGTCTTTCTTTTTTCTTTTATAAAAATATAAGATATAATAAGCCAATTTTACAGTTTTCTTTTGCTTACCTTTTCTTTTTTAAAAGAAAAGTAAGTTTTCTTTTGCTTACCTTTTCTTTTTTAAAAGAAAAGTAAGTTTTCAAGAAAAGTAGGAAGAATGTTCTTGGCAAAAGCGGCGTATCTTTTCTCCGCCGCCAAAGCCGATAAAGGGTGTGCCGACGGCGTGCGCGAATACCAGGGCGTGGTATCTCATGCCGCACACGAGAGTGCATCTTCGCATCAGCGCCTGCACATCGGACGCGCCGAGCGGATACGCCAAAATTCCGTCAAGGCTTTCGCACATTTTGAGTGTCACTTTGAGATCCTCGGCAGGGTACATTACAACGAAAATGAGCTTTATTCCGTCTGCACAGAGCGCGTTCAAAAAAACGCGGAGCTGTTGCAGACTCTCTTTTTTCTCCCCACCGCGAAGCGCAACTGCGGCAAATCTCTCACTCCCCGAAATCCCAAGCCGAGCGAGCGTATATTTAGCATTTTGAGAGTTTTCCGGAAACGCGCTTGCGGCAAGATCGGACTCCAGACGAATACTCGGGGCATCTTTCCCAAACTCATTCAAAAGTGCATAGACCTCTTTTACTGACTCTCGGTCACGAAGTCCCAAAAAGGCACATTCCGATAGCGCCTTGGCGGTGACTCGGCGGCTGAATTTTCCCTTTATTTTTTCCACACCGTTGCCCCAAAGCTCAACGCGCTTGCCCCTTTTCTCGGCAAGGCGCAGGATAAAAAGATAGTACCAAAGAGAGCGGCGTGACGTTGCATTTTGCAAAAGCGTTCCGCCCCCAAACACCACCACCTCTGCGCGCTCCGTTTCCCGCAAAATGCAAATGAGCGAGCCACGCGGCACGCATCTGACTCCAAATTTCCTACGGCATACATAAGGAGACGCCGTGAGCGCCGTGATGGGCAAGGCGGGATATTTATGGCGTGCGCGCGCGACTGCGCGCGCAAGGAGTACGTCGTCACCCATGTTTCCAAAGCCGTAATATCCGCAAAGCAAAACGCCCCCTCTTTGCACCTTGACCGACCTCGCTTCGATAAGACTGCGGTAGACCGCAAGCGTGCGCTCTGCCATGTATTCGACGGAATGGTATTCACAGACGTAATTCCGAAGCCTCTCTCCGAGCGCTTCTCTTTCTTCCTCTCGCATGGACAGCGCCGCGTTTATCGCCGCTGTCAGCCTTTGAACGTCAGTTGGAGCGCTACCGCGCGCGCAAAAATTCGATCTCTCGTATGACTCAAGATTTTTCTCGTCAAGTATACCGCCGAAGCCCTCGTTACCCGCCAAGATCACGGGCACACCCGCCGACATCGCCTCAAGCGCCGCGCGAGACACGCCGACAAACAGGTCCGCGCTCCGCAGAAGCGTTGCCGCGTCCTCCACTCTCCCCGCAAGACTTATTACCTTGCGGCATAGGCGAGAATGTATCTTGTGCGCAAGTCGTCTGGTACTCTCAAGCTCACTTCCCCCGCCGCCTATTACTATCTCGACATCGGGGAATTTTTCCCTTATTTTTTCAGCGCCAAGGCACAGCGCGTACGCCGCCTGTGAGCAATCGTGGTCAAGGCGGCTTATAAACACTATCCTATGTCCACCCATTTTTTTGCATGGGCAAAAGCGAGCCGTATCAATACCGTTGGGAATGACGTACACATTCTCCGAAAGAACGTCGTTTGCGTTTTTTTGTATATATTCCCGAAGATCCTCGCTTACGGCAATCACCCTGTCTCCCCAGCGCGACAGCTTGCGAAGCGGCAGGCTGTTTTTGTAATGCGCGTGGACGGTGCTCACCATACCTATTCCCCTCCGAGCGCAAACACAGTATCCGACGAATGCGGAAATTCTTGTGTGCGCGTGCAGAACGTGAAATTTCCTCTCGCTTGTAAGCCTCATAAGCCCCTTGAAGCTCTTAAAGAGAGCGAGGGGTGTTTTTTTAGTAAGCGGCAGCTTTACGTGAGCCACTCCCGCCCTTGCAAGAGACAGCACCATTCCCCCCCCTGCCGACACGACTGTCACGGAATGTCCCTCTCGCACAAGGGCGCTCGCAAGCTCTGACACGTGCGTTTCCGCGCCCCCGCTATCCATCGCTCCCGTTACCATAAGCACGTTCATTCTCCACCTCCGTCTTTTTTCTTATTTTTTCCATAGCGCGCCTATATATACAAGCTCTACCTGTATTTAAAAAAATTGTCATTTAGGTATTGAAGCGCTTTTCTTGTTTTATGGGAATATTTTTCAAAAAATCAATGTTATATTCAAAGTATGTTTACGAAGAATGGTTTAATTTGTAATTAAAAAGTATTATACTTATATTATGAGTATAATCATAATTGTGTCTATTTTTTGGAGGAACTGTTATTCTTATGGTAAAAACACTTTTGAAGAGCGTGCGTGAATATAAGCGGTCAAGTATTCTCGCGCCCGTATTTATAGCGGCAGAGGTAATAGTCGAGTGTATAATTCCCTTTATCACCGCGCTGCTCATAAACAACATCGAGGAGGGCTGTGACATACCGACGATCGTTCGTTACGGACTTTTGCTCGTCCTCATGGCGGCAATTTCGCTGTCCTGCGGTGCGCTTGCAGGCCATTTCTCCGCGCAGGCTTCCTGCGGCTTTGCAAAAAACCTCAGGCATGACCTGTTCAGCGCCGTTCAAGGCTTTTCGTTCTCGAACGTCGATAAGTTCTCAACCTCAGGCCTCGTTACCCGTTTGACTACTGACGTTTCAAACGTTCAGATGTCCTACATGATGATAATAAGAACGGCGGTAAGATGCCCTCTTATGATAATCTTCGCGCTTGTTATGGCACTCGTAATAAGCCCCAAGATGTCCATAGCCTTTATCGTAATAATTCCTTTCCTTGCAGTCGGACTTCTGCTTATCATAAAGAACGCTCACCCCATATTCAAAACCGTATTCAAAAAATACGACAACCTTAACAACTCCGTTCAGGAAAACGTTTCGGGTATGCGCGTTGTAAAGGCTTACGTGCGCGAAAAATTTGAGAAGAAAAAATTTGCCGAAGCGTCCGACGACGTTTGTAACGGCTTTACAAAGGCAGAAAAGATAATCGCGCTTAACAGCCCTCTTATGCAGTTCTGCTTTAACTTCAACATGATAATAATCTGTCTTTTCGGCTCTATGCTCATAGTAAATTCAAATGAGACGGAGCTTACGGTAGGAGAAATGTCCTCTCTCTTAACCTACGGCGCACAGATACTTATGAGCCTTATGATGGTCTCCATGATAACCGTTATGATCTCCCTCTCGTTCGCGTCGGCTACGCGTATAGTCGAGGTGCTGAGTGAAAAGAGCTCGATAGTCAATCCCGAAAGCCCCGTATACGAGGTCAGCGACGGCAGCATTATGTTCAGCGGTGTTAATTTCCGCTACTCCAAGGATGCGGCTAAAAACTCCCTTTCCGACATCAATCTTTTCATCGCATCGGGCGAGACGGTCGGTATAATCGGCGGTACGGGAAGCGGCAAGACCTCTCTTATCCAGCTTATCTCCCGTCTTTACGACGTAAGCGAGGGCTCGGTCAAGGTCGGCGGTGTTGACGTAAGAGATTACGACATAGAAGCGCTTAGAAATCAGGTTTCGGTGGTGCTTCAGAAGAACGTGCTGTTTTCGGGCACTATAAAGGAAAATCTGCGTTGGGGTGACCCTGACGCTACCTATGAGGATATGGTGCGTATATGCAAGCTCGCGCAGGCAGACGAATTTATACAGAGCTTCCCCGACAAGTACGACACCTATATTGAGCAGGGCGGAACTAACGTCTCGGGCGGTCAGAAGCAAAGACTCTGTATTGCCCGCGCGCTTCTCAAAAAGCCTAAAATACTTATTCTCGACGACTCCACGAGCGCGGTCGACACAAAGACCGACGCGCTTATACGTCGCGCGTTTGCCGAGGAAATTCCCGATACCACAAAGATAATTATCGCGCAGAGAATATCCTCTGTTGAGCATGCCGACAAGATAATCGTTATGGACGGCGGCTCTGTTGAGTCGGTCGGTACTCACGACGAGCTTCTTAAGATAAGCCCCATTTACAAAGAGGTTTACGAGTCTCAGACCAAGGGAGGTGACGCTGATGAAAACTAAGAAAAATATGTCAAAGCAAGCTCCCAACGTCATAAAAAGACTCCTGAAACTTCTCTTTGCTGACTACAAAAAGCAGCTTATACTCGTTACCATCTGCCTGCTCGTAACTGCATTTGCTTCAACCATAGCAAGTATATTTATGAGCTATTATATAACGGTCATCGGCGATGGACTTGAAAATGGATGGGACTCCATAAAGGCTCGTATTTTCACAGCAATCACCATAATGCTCATCATTTACGCCATGGGCTGGGTATCCTCGTTCTTGCAGACGAGAACTATGGCTATCGTCACACAGGGCTTCCTCAACAAGATGCGCAAGCGCATGTTCGACAAGATGCAGAGCCTGCCCTTGCGCTACTTTGACACACACCCCCACGGCGACATAATGTCCTACTACACAAACGACATTGACACTCTCCGTGAGCTTATCTCAAGAACTATTCCGCAGATTATAAGCTCGGGACTTATCATAATCCTTCTCGTATTCTACATGCTTTGGCTTAACGCTTGGATGGCGCTCGTCGTTGCCGTTGCAACCGTCGCGATGATTTTTGTTTCAAAGACGATCGGCGGAAACAGCGCAAAGCACTTTATCAAAATGCAAAAATCCATCGCAAAGACCGAGGGTATGGTCGAGGAAATGATGGAGGGGCAGAAGGTCGTCAAGGTGTTCTGCCACGAAAAGCAGACCGAGGAGGACTTCGACAGGGTAAACGACAAGCTTTGCCAAGATGCTACAAACGCCAACCGTTTTGCGAATATCCTCATGCCTATAATAGCGAATATCGGCAACATTCTCTACGTACTCGTTGCGTTCATCGGCGGACTTTTGATAATTCTGAACGTTCCGAACGCTTCTATTTCGGGACTTGTAGAGTTTATCCGCGTAGGCGCGCTTCCCGCAGTCACCATAGCTGCTGTCGTTCCCTTCCTCAACATGACGCGCCAGTTTACGAACAATATAAGTCAGCTCTCGCAGCAGCTCAACTCTATCGTTATGGCACTTGCGGGCGCAAAGCGTATCTTTGAGCTTATCGACGAGGAGCCTGAGGTTGATGACGGCTACGTAATGCTCGTAAACGCACGCGAGGAGAACGGCGAGATAGTCGAGTGTGAGGAGCGCACGGGCACGTGGGCTTGGAAGCACCCTCACGGCGACGGAACCGTCACCTACACCCGTCTTATGGGCGACGTTACCATTGAGAATATGGACTTCGGCTACGTTCCTGAAAAGACCGTTCTCAACGATATAACGCTCTATGCGCGTCCCGGTCAGAAGGTGGCATTCGTAGGCGCGACGGGAGCAGGCAAGACCACTATCACAAACCTTATAAACCGCTTCTACGATATTGACGACGGAAAGATCCGTTACGACGGAATAAACATAAACAAGATCAAAAAGGCAGACCTTCGCCGCTCGCTCGGTATCGTTCTTCAGGATGTCAATCTCTTTACGGGTACTGTCATGGATAATATACGCTACGGTAAGCTCGACGCTACCGACGACGAGTGCATAGCCGCGGCAAAGCTTGCAAACGCTCACGATTTCATTACCCGTCTGCCTAAGGGCTATGACACCATGCTAACTGCAAACGGTGCAAACCTCTCGCAAGGACAGCGTCAGCTGATCTCTATCGCGCGCGCCGCGGTCGCAGATCCGCCCGTCATGATCCTCGACGAGGCTACGTCCTCCATCGACACCCGTACCGAGGCTCTCGTTCAGCGAGGAATGGACGCTCTTATGAAGGGCAGAACGGTATTCGTAATAGCGCACAGACTCTCGACCGTAAGAAACTCCGACGTTATTATGGTTCTTGAGCACGGCCGCATAATCGAGCGCGGTAACCACGAAAAGCTCTTAGCGGAAAAAGGAAAATACTATCAGCTTTACACGGGTGCATTCGAGCTTGAATAAGTCATAATTATTTGACATTTGCTAACTCGTACTATCGCACCGATGCGGCTGCTCTTTCAGCCTCCCTTGTGCAAAGGGAGGTGGCACGGCTTGCCGTGACGGAGGGATTGTAAAAGGCTGAGACAACCCCTCAGTCAGCTTCGCTGACAGCTCCCCTTACACAGGGGAGCCTGCCGCTTTGTCAGGTGAAAATCAAAAACTGCCATAAGGCGATAGCGCCTTATGGCTTACTGAAAAGGAGAGAAATTTTAATATGAACGATAAAATTTACTCTTTGGGAATAGACATAGGCTCAACCACCGTAAAAACGGTTTTGCGAGAGGGTGAGAACGTAATTTACGAAAAATACGAGCGACATATGGCTCAGGTAAGACAAAAAACACTTGAGCTTTTGGAGGAAATGCGCCCTCTGCTTGAGGGCAAGCAGTTTGCCATCGCTCTGTCGGGCTCTGCGGGGCTTGGACTTGCCGAAGCATGCGACGTTCCGTTCGTACAGGAGGTTTTTGCGACCGGCGAGGTAGTAAAAGCTCTTGAGCCTGATGCAAGTGCTGTAATCGAGCTTGGCGGTGAGGACGCAAAAATTATATTCTTTGAGGGCGGAACGGACGAGCGAATGAACGGAAGCTGTGCGGGTGGCACGGGCGCGTTTATCGACCAGATGGCAACGCTTCTCGACATAAGTGTTGACGAAATGGACGCTCTCAGCCTCAAGCACACAAGAATTTATCCTATCGCCTCCCGTTGCGGAGTTTTTGCGAAGACCGATATTCAGCCTCTGCTCAATCAGGGTGCGAAGAAAGAGGACGTTTGTGCGAGCATATATCAAGCGGTCGTCAATCAGACTATCGCGGGACTTGCGCAAGGCAGAAGCATCTCGGGAAAGGTGCTCTTTTTAGGCGGTCCTCTTTACTACTGCCACGGTCTTCGAGATCGCTTTAAAGAAACGCTCGGACTTTCCGAGGACGAGGCAATATTCCCCGAGTACGGTCGCTTTGCCGTAGCGCTCGGTGCGTCTATCTATGCCGCGCGAGTACAGAAATTTACCGATCTCGATACGTTTACAAAAAAAATAGTATCCAGCATTTCAAGCGCAATACAGTCAAATCGCCTCCCTCCCCTCTTTACGGGGCGCGAGGAGTACGCGGCTTTCCGCGCGCGTCATGCAAAGGCGGGGGTTGCAAGCAAAGATCCCTCGGAATATTCGGGAAAGGCATACCTTGGTATCGACTGCGGAAGCACCACCACAAAAATGGTTCTGCTCTCCGAGGACAAGGAAATTCTCTACTCCTACTACGACTCCAACCGCGGAAATCCCGTCGAGATAGTCAAGGAGCAGCTTCTTAAAATATACGAGCTCTGCGGAGAGCGCATTACGGTCGCGGGCAGTGCCGTAACAGGCTACGGCGAGGAGCTTATCAAGAACGCGTTTGGCGTAGACATAGGGCTTGTCGAGACTATCGCCCACTACACCGCCGCAAAGCACTTTCTTCCCGAGGTCGATTTTATTCTCGACATCGGCGGTCAGGACATCAAGTGCTTCCGCGTAAAGAACGGAGCTATTGACAGCATTATGCTCAACGAGGCTTGCTCGTCGGGCTGCGGCTCATTTATAGAAACCTTTGCGCGCTCCATGGGCTACTCCATAGCCGAGTTCGCTAAAAAAGGACTTTTCAGCCCCGCTCCCGTAAATCTCGGAAGCCGCTGTACGGTATTTATGAATTCCTCTGTAAAGCAGTCGCAGCGCGACGGCGCGACTGTTGAGGATATTTCCGCAGGTCTTTCGGTAAGCGTTGTTAAAAACGCGATCTACAAGGTCATTCGCGCAGGCAGTCCCGACGAGCTTGGAAAGCATATCGTCGTTCAGGGCGGTACGTTCTACAACGACGCGGTTCTTCGCGCATTTGAGCTTGAACTTGGAATGGACGTTATCCGTCCCGAGATCGCAGGTCTTATGGGCGCTTACGGCGCGGCTCTCGCGTCGATGAAGTTGGGTTCCTCGTCGATCTTGACAAAGGACGGGCTTGACTCATTTGTACACCATTCAAAATCCACCGTCTGCCACGGCTGTACCAACAACTGTCACCTCACGGTCAACACCTTTAACGACGGTAAAAAGTTTATTTCGGGAAATCAGTGCGAAAAGGGACTTGGGCTCTCGTCCGCACAAAATCTTCCCAATCTTCATAGCTTCAAGCGTGATCTTCTCACAAGCTTTAAGAGTGAAAATGATAAAAAGACCAAGAAGTCACGCGGCACATTGGGACTTCCCCTTGCGCTCGGCTCTTACGAGCTGCTTCCCCTTTGGCATGCGCTCTTTTCCGAGCTTGGCTTTGATGTCGTGGTATCGAGTATGTCCACCAAGCGTACCTACGAAAAGGGACAGTTCTCTATCCCCTCTGACACCGCTTGCTACCCTGCAAAGATCATGCACGGTCACGTCGAGGAGCTCTCAGAGCGAGGCGTGGACGCTATCTTCTACCCCTGCCTTACGTACAACATAGACGAAAAGAACTCCGACAACCACTACAACTGCCCTGTTGTTGCTTACTACTCGGAGCTTCTCGGCAGCAATATGAGCGTGCTTAAGAGCACTCGCCTGCTTGATCCGTATCTTAACATAAACGACCGCCGTGAGTTTGCGCGCGGACTTTATACATACCTCTCCCCGATATACCCCGATATTAAAAGATCGGAGATACGCCGAGCTATCAATAAGGGCTTTGCGGCTTACAATGACTACATGAAAAAGATCCGCCTTGAGGGTGAGCGCGCCATAAAGGCGGCAAGAGAGAGCGGTAAGCGCATCATGATACTTGCAGGCAGACCTTATCACGTCGACTCAGAGATAGGTCACGGCATAGATAAGCTTGCGAATTCGCTCGGCTTTGCCGTCGTCAGCGAGGACAGCATCTGTCACCTTACAGAGAAGCAAAAGGTGCGCGTTCTCAACCAATGGACCTACCACGCTCGCCTTTACCGCGCGGCACGCTTTGCAACCGAAAACGACGACGTAGAGCTCGTTCAGCTCGTTTCGTTTGGCTGTGGAGTTGACGCTATCACCACCGACGAAGTCCGCTCTATTCTTGAAGAAAAGGGCAAGTTCTACACTCAGATAAAAATCGACGAGATCACCAACCTCGGTGCAGTAAAGATACGACTCCGCAGTCTTATCGGTGCGCTTGAGCAGTAAGGAGAGAATATGGAAAAGAATTACGTTGTCTTTACAGAGCAAATGAAAAAGGACTACACTATCCTTGTTCCCAATATGCTCCCCATGCACTTCACGCTTATAGCAAAGGTGCTTAACAATTACGGCTTTAACACCGAGATACTTATGACCGAGGGGCAGGAAATAAAGGATACGGGTCTTAAATACTGCCACAACGACACCTGCTACCCCGCAATTTTGGTCATAGGTCAGTTTATCGAGGCGCTTCAAAGCGGCAGATACGACACCGATAAGGTCGCTCTTATCATGTTCCAGACGGGGGGCGGCTGTCGCGCGTCAAATTACATAAACCTCATAAGAAAGGCGGTTGCCAAGGCAGGCTTTGCTCACGTTCCCGTTATCTCCTTCAGCCTTTCGGGAATTGAGCACCACCCGGGCTTCAAGCTTTCCGTCGGCATGCTGCACCGCATGATGTACGCCGTACTTTACGGAGATCTGCTCATGCTGCTTAAAAATCAGTGCGAGCCTTACGAAATAAAGAAAGGCGAGAGTGCGAAAAAAGCCGATGAGTGGACGGACAGACTTGCAAACGAGATGACCTCGGGCAGAATTTCTTACCGCAAGATTAAGGAAAACTACCGCAAGATAATACGCGATTTCTACGATATTCCGCGCGAGGCGGTAAAGAAGACGCGCGTCGGCGTCGTCGGCGAGATATTCGTCAAGTACGCGCCGTTTGCGAACAACAATCTCGTTGATTTTCTTGTCAGCGAGGGCGCGGAGGTCACCGTCCCGGGGCTTCTTGATTTCTGCCTCTACTGCGTTTATAACAGCATCGTCGACAGAAAGCTTTACGGCTACAATAAGCTTTCCTACGGCGTATACAAGCTTGCCTTCCGCTTTCTCGTTAAGAAGCAGGCAGATATGATAAGGATAATCGAGGAGAACTCCGATTTTGATCCGCCGACACCCTTTGAGCACACGATCTCGCTCGTTGACGGCTATATCGGACTCGGCACGAAAATGGGTGAGGGCTGGCTTCTCACTGCCGAGATGCTCGAGCTTGCCGACAAGGGCGTGCCCAATATCGTGTGCGCGCAGCCTTTTGGTTGCTTGCCCAACCACATCTGCGGCAAGGGCATCATGAAGCCCCTTAAGGAGCGCAATCCCGATATTAACATCGTTGCAATTGACTACGATGCAGGCGCTACCGCAGTCAACCAGGAAAACCGCATAAAGCTCATGCTTGCCAACAGCAAGGATGAGGAAACGCGGGTCGCTTTTTGAAAAAAGCTCCGCAAAAACTTTCAGAAAAAGTTTTTGGCAAAGCGAACACCGCAAAAGACGGAATTTCAAATTAAAAAATATAGAACATAACCTTTGTATAGTTTTCTTTTGCTACCTTTTCTTTTTTAAAAGAAAAGTAGGAGAAAGTGGTCGGTACGTACCGACGACTTTTTTATTTTTATTTAAAATCTTTAACAAGTCTTTTGAATGTCGCTCCGCGCTCGGCAAAGTTCTTAAATGCGTCAAAGCTTGCCGATGCGGGCGAGAGCAAGACCGCATCTCCCCCATTTGCGCGTCCTCTCGCAAAACGTACCGCGTCACCGAAATCCGCATTATATGCAATGGTAATATTTTCGCCCTTCCCCGTCGCGGCGCGGTATTTTTCTATCTCCTCGCCTATCTTCTTCCCCGTTGCTCCCGTAAGAGAAACGGTATGCACACCGCCGTGCTCCACAATGGCGGCAGCAAGGGGTGCGTATGGTATCTTCTTATCGTATCCGCCACAGATAAGCACTATGCTGCGCCCCGACATCGCGCCAAGCGCCGCCGCTGTTCTTGTCGGTGAGGAATCAATTGACGAGTTATAATATGCCACACCGTCAAGCTCCCTTACAAGCTCCAAGCGGTGCTCAACGCCAAAAAAGCTCTCCGCAACGCTCGCGTACACAGATGGATCGACCTCTCCGTAGGTAAGCGCCATCGCGGTCATAAAATTCTCGACGTTATGCTGCCCCGGCACTCTTATACTATCAAGCGCCAAAAGCGGAGTCTTGCCGTTCTTATCGGCTACGCAGATATATCCGCCGTCCGTGAAGAACGCCCTCGTGTTCTCGCGCGAAAATCCCTCGAATATCTCCTCAAACGAATGCTTTTTTGAGGAAAAGAGTATGATTTCAAGGTCCTCGCGAGCGGCATATTCCTTTGCAATAAGGCGCGTTTGCTCGCAATCGGCATTCGTGACGAGCCTTTTAGTGTTCTCCCCGATAATATTTTTCTTTGCGCTTACGTACTCGTCCATATCCACGTGCCAGTCAAGGTGATTGGGGGATACGTTCGTTATTGCGGCAAACATTGGGGTATTACAAATACCCATAAGCTGAAAGCTCGAAAGCTCAAGCACAGCGTTATCCGCAGCCGTCATTTCACCGCATTTTGTAAGCAAAGGAGTGCCGATATTTCCACCGACAAAGGTATTTCCCTTATCCGTGCGCTTGCCTTCCTCGGCTAAAAACAAGCCTGTAAGCGTCGTTGAGGTGGTCTTTCCGTCACTACCCGTGACGGCAAAGGTTTTGGCGGGAGTCAGGCGCAAAAAAAGCTCCATTTCCGAGGTTATCTCGGCGCTCTCGCTCGCCGTTGTTATGCGGTCGGGGCGAATGCCCGGAGAGCGGAATATAAGCTCGCCCTCTACTTCCAGAAAGCTGTTTGATACCACAAAGCGCGCGCCGCTGTCTATAAGCTCCTCTGCGTCCTTGCCGAGCTGGCTTGCCTCTGCCTTGTCGTAGACAGCAAGCGGTGCGCCCGCCTCTGAAATTGCCTTGGCAAGCGGCAGATTTGACACCCCAAGCCCGAGAACCGTACACGGTCTTCCGTTTATATATTCAATTAAGCTGACGTTATCCATACGCTCCTCCAAGCCCCAAATACGGGGGCAATATATATTATATAATTCATTGACGCATTATGCAAGTATATTTTTAGGGAATTAACCGTTTTTTTACACAAAAACCTAAAAAAGCCCTTTTCAAAACGCATTTTTTATGATAAAATATAGTAGTATACTTATATTTTTTGGAAGGTAATATAATGGCTACGAAAAATACGGCAAAGAGTCAGTACAATGACCAAAGTATAAAAGCGCTCAAGGGTGCGGACAGAGTAAGAAAGCGCCCAGGCGTTATCTTCGGCTCGGACGGTCTTGAGGGCTGTGAGCATTCATTCTTTGAAATACTCTCAAACTCCGTTGATGAGGCGCGCGAGGGACACGGAAACGTAATAAAGGTCATAGCATATAACGACCGTTCTATCTCTGTTGACGACCACGGACGCGGAGTGCCGCTCGGATACAACGAAGCGGAGGGGCGCTGGAACTGGGATCTCATTTACTGTGAGCTTTACGCGGGCGGTAAGTACGACAACAACAACGGCGACTCCGCATACGAGTTCTCTCTCGGTCTTAACGGTCTTGGTGCGTGCGCTACGCAGTACTCCTCTGAATTTATGGACGTTTATTCCTACGACGGCATAAACGAATACAAGATAAGCTTCCGTCGCGGAGAGCCCGTCACCGAGCTTATCACCCGCCCTCTTGACAAAAAGGAAAGAAGAACGGGTACCGTTATTCATTGGCGCCCCGACATAGAGGTCTTTACCGACATAAACATACCCGTTGAGTTTTTTGAGGAGACTATGCGCCGTCAGTCGGTGGTAAATGCGGGAATCAAATTCGTGCTTGAGCAACAGGGCACGGACGGAAAGTTTGAGTCCAAGGAGTTTTTCTACGAGAACGGAATTTCCGACTATATCTCGGAGCTTGCGGGCACCTCAAGCCTTACGCAGCCCGTGCTTTGGCATCTTGAAACACAGGGACGCGACCGCGCGGACAAGGATGAGTACAAGCTAAAGGCGGATTTCTCATTCTGCGTATCCAACACGGCGGCTATGACCGAGTACTACCACAACTCAAGCTTCCTTGAGTACGGCGGCTCGCCCGACAAGGCTGTGCGCGTTGCTTTCGTTTACGCGCTTGACAAGTACATCAAGACGCAGGGCAAGTACAACAAAAATGAGTCCAAGATAACGTGGGGAGACGTTGCAGACTGCCTTTGCATCGTGATCAACAGCTTCTCGACAATGACCTCATACGAAAACCAGACTAAGAAATCTATTACCAATACGTTCATATACGAGGCTATGACGGAGTTTCTCAAATCAAATCTTGAGATATACTTCGTTGAAAACCCCGCAGCTGCCGATGCGTTTGCAAATCAAGTCCTTATAAACAAGCGCAGCCGCGAGCGCGCTGAATCCGAGCGCCTTACCATAAAGAAAAAGCTTACGGGAACGCTCGATATATCAAACCGAGTTGAGAAATTCGTCAACTGCCGCTCAAAGGACCCCGCAATAAGAGAGCTTTATATAGTTGAGGGTGACTCCGCGCTCACGTCCTGTAAGCTCGGAAGAAATGGCGAATATCAGGCAATAATCCCCGTAAGAGGTAAAACGCTCAACTGCATGAAGAGTAGCTATGAAAAGATATTCAAGAGCGATATTATAACCGACCTTTTACGCGTTATCGGTTGCGGAGTCGAGATAAACGGCAAGGTAAAGGGAGATCTCACTACCTTTGACATGAGCCTGCTTCGATGGTCGAAGATAATCATTTGTACCGATGCCGACGAGGACGGCTTCCAGATACGCACGCTGCTTCTGACGCTGTTCTACCGTCTGCTCCCCACTCTCCTTAAAGAGGGCAAGGTATTTATTGCCGAGTCGCCGCTCTTTGAGATAACCGTCAAGGGCAAGAAGGACGAGGACAATATCCTCTTTGCCTACAACGAATTTGAAAAGGCTGAGATCCTCAAGTCGCTCGAGGGCAAGAAGTACACCTTACAGCGTTCCAAGGGACTTGGTGAGAACGAGCCCGACATGATGTGGAGAACAACAATGAATCCGGCAACACGCCGTCTTATCGCGGTTACTCCTACCGACGCAGCTCTTACCGAGCAGATGTTCGACACCCTGCTTGGTGACAACCTCCCCGCGAGAAAGGAATTTATCGCGCTGCACGGAAACGAATACATGAAGGACGCGGATATATAAATAAAAGGGACGTAGATTTTCTACGTCCCTTTTATTTATATATTTTTCTCCATATTCCAGAGCGATTTTTCGCTAACCTTGATAACCAAAGCGGATACGTCGTCGGTACAGCCGTGCTCCTCTGCGTACTCCATTATAGCGTCGGCAAGTCCGTCTGCCGTGTGAGTAAGCAGTCGCGTGCGAAGCATGGAGAAAAGCTCCGAGCACTCCTCTTTCCCCTCTGTAACGCCGTCGCTCACCATAATTATGACGTCCCCCGGCAAAAGCTCCATGTTTATTTTACCGACATCGGGCTCGCTGACAATACCCACGGGCACTGTCCGAGCGTGAAGCTTAAAGAGCGCTCCGTCGCGGAATACGTACGTCGGTGCGGCGCCGCTCTTATAAAAGACCGCGCGACACCCTATGAGGTCGAAGATCCCAAGATCGACGGTCGCGGCGCACTCCCTTTCGGACGAGCTGCTTCTCGTGCAAAGAAAGCCGTTGAGCATGCGCAAGGTGACGTCGGGAGAGCCCGAGGTTCTCATGCTTACGGGCAAGAGCTTTTCTAAATACGCCGCGCAAAGCCCAGACGTTGCCGCCGCCTCCTTGCCGCTGCCCATTCCGTCGCTGACGTATGCAAAAAGCGTACCGCAGTCCTCTCGCAAAATGCTGCCAAAGCTATCCCCGCAGTATTTTTCCTCTCCGACAGCGCTTCTCCTACGTCCTGCGCACGTCGCGTCAAGCACGGGGACGCGGTACAAGCTTACGTAAGCAACTCCCGCAAGCTCCGACGCCTCTCTTGCCTTGACGGGAAAGCCGCACACTCGTCCGACAGCATTTTCGATCTGTGTTTTATATTTTTCAAGCACGCTCGCATCCGAGGAGGTGACCAATATACGCTTCGCGTACTCTCCGAAAACTCCCGCGCGCATATCGTCGCGCGAAAGTGCCTTGCAAAGCTCCTTGCTCACCCTCTCGCCAAGCTCTCTGTCCGCTATGTAGTCGCTCTGGTTTTCTACCATTATCCCCGCAACGTAGTCCGACAGCGCGCGGTAATCCATCGCCAAGGCGCGCATGCGCTGTCCGTCGGCAAAGGCGCTCTTGTAATACGGATAAAGGTCCTCCGTATCCTCGCCGACAGCGCGCGCCATCTCGCCTATCTCTACGGAAAGCCCGAGTCCAAGCCTTTCCGCCATCTCACTAATTCCCGACAGCTCTGGCTCCGACGTTGCCTCGTCAAGCAAAATATCCGACAGCGAGGAAAAGCCCTCGCAAAGCAGCTTGATGCGCCCCGCCGCATCGTCAAGTCGGACAAGAGCTATCTCGCGCGCGTCGTCATAGGTCTGTGCCCCGGCCTCGCTCTCTTGCGCTCCAATTTTTTCCTCGTCAGCGATTGTAAGAAAAAGCTTATCCACCGTTAAAAACAATACGTTAGCAAAAAGAAGTGCCGCCAAAAGAGTGCTTACGGCAAATATCCCGTCCGTATATACTCCCCAAGCCATTCCGACCGAAAAGCTTGCCGCCGCCGCAAGCAAGGGAGATACGCCCGACACAAAAGCATAGCAAAGCGTTGAAAAGACGAACAAGGGAGCATAAGTGACCGACACGGCAAGCCCCATGAATATTGACAGAAAGCTCGCGTAAAGTATTCCCTTTTTGCGCATCACCACAAGGGATATGAACATACACGCGAGCGCCGAGGAGGATATTCCGTAAAAGGATACCTCACGAAGTCCCCAAACGACCGCCACGCAAAGCGTCATAAATGCGACGGCACGTAGGGGTTTGCTCTTTTTCTCGGTGTATTCTCCGTCCGTGACGTTTCCTACGTTTATCCACAAAAGGCAGCTCAGGGCGGCAAGGACGACCGAAATTACAGCGCCAATGAGGTGATAATACAAAAATCCGCTTTCAAAGAGGCGGTAAAGTCCGAGCGTAAACGCGCCGAGCGCCGCTGAGACCACCCGCAGGGATACGTTCTCCTCGAAGAGCCGTGCAAGTATTTTCTCGCCCCTTTTCTTACCGCCGATAATGCCGAGCAGTGCTCGAATTGCAAGCGTCAACAGTACGCACCCAACGAACGTAAGAATTTTGGCTTGCGCGAGCGAAGAAAAAAGAAGACCTGCAAGCACTGCCGCCACTCTCTTTTGCGGCACGGCGCAGAGCAAGGCAAAGCCAAATGGCAAAGCGCCAAACGGGAGCTGTGCCATTCCCGTAGCCGCACCTATGCCAACGTACAGCGCATTTCCAAAAATATCCAAGCTCTCAAGCTTTATTTTTTTATCGGTATCCAACCGCACACTCTTTTTTACGTCCATTCCTTCCACGTCCTTTGCTAAATTACTTATGCATATATTTTAGCAGAAGCTGTGCAAAAGCTTTGTCGCAATTTGCGAGCAAGAGACGCACGGCAAAAGTTTTTATCGACCTAAGATCCTTTTTTTCGTCCTCGCGGTCTTCTATTTGCCACTCTCCGCGTCTCTCTCGGTCGTATTTTTTCTCTCTTGCGTATCTTTTGTCGATATATTTTTGGAATATTCCTCCCCGACACCGCTATTCCTCCCCGACAGAGCAGAGCGAAGCGCTATGATCCCTGTGCTTATGAGCATGATGCCAAAGATCTTCCTAAGATACTCCTCGGGCACAACGCCCGCAAGGAGCGTTCCCAAAAGAGCGCCTGCCATTCCCGTAAGCGTCATAATAAGAACGGCAAAAAGGTTTATTTTTCGCCCAAACAGCTGGACTGTTACCGATGCGCCCGCGCAAAAAATAAAAAACAAAAGATTAAATCCTTGAACGGAAAGCTGGGGAGTTTCGGTAAACACCGAAAGATACACCGCAAAAAGTCCGCCGCCGCCAAGTCCCATTCCCGAAACGAGCGCTATAAGAAAGCTTATAATTCCGTTGATCACACCTTACCTCACTATAAGCAGAATTCCCGAAACGATTATAAGACCCGCAAAAAGCTTTTTTACAAGTGTGGCATTAAGCTTACCGAGCAGCAAGCCGCCGACAGCGCCGCCGAGAAGCGCGGGTATTATAAAAACTCCAAAGCCCTCCATACTGACGTGCCCTCTTGATGAGTATATAAGAACCGAAAGTACAGATATTGGCAGCATGATGCAAAGAGCGGTCGCGAAAGCTCCGTTTTTATCAAGCGCCTTCTCACCCAAAATCTTGTTAAGCGCAAAAATTATTATTATTCCCCCGCCCGCGCCGAGAAGTCCGTTTACCGTTCCTGCTAAAAGTCCGAATAGCGCGAGCAACCACCACCTTGAGTTATCTTTACTGAATATTTTCATTTTCCTCCTTCCCTACTTTTCTTTTAAAAAAGAAAAGTAGCAAAAGAAAACTGCACATACTTTATTATTTATTTACCAATAAAATATCACCAAATAAAATCAAACGATTTTCAAAAAAATTATTGAAACGCGCAGGAAAATGTGATATAATTATTATATATATTTTCTTGTAAATACGGAATTTTATACGTTTATTATAAAAAGTGCTATAAAGAAAAGGAGCTACACATGGCAACAAAAAAGAAGATAGCAAAAAAGGCAGTAAAAACGGCGGCTAAAGCAATGAATGACAGTGCGCCAAAAAACAAAAAACGTAAAAGAAGCATGGCGATGCGTATAATCCCATACGTATTGTGCGTTCTCGCCTTGATCATCGGCGTTTGCCTCATACTCATAAATTTTGACGGCGGTGTCGGTCAGGTCGGTGCCTTTTTAGGACAGGGGCTGTGCGCGGTCATAGGTCCTGCGGCATTCGTTCTTCCCGTTGCTATGGCATACGTCGGAATCAAATGGATACTCTACAACATTAAATGGGACGAGAGCTCCATGAACCCCTCAGGCGAGCGATACGACGACTATAAAAGAGCAAAGCGCCGTCTCGTTCTCCAGATAGTGATGAGCGCTCTTACGCTCGTCATGATCTCCACTTTTGCGGGCGTTATTGCCGATCAACGCTATTTCGAGCCTATACAGATGGGCAACGACGCTATTGACGCGCTCTTGTACGGAGACATGCTCATGGGCGGCGGCACGGTCGGAGGCGTTATCGCATGCGGTCTTCTGCTTGCGTTCGACACGGTAATATCTTACATAATTCTCAGCGTCCTTTCCCTCTTGTTCGTAATTCTCGCTCTTGGACTAACTCCCGACTACATTATCATTAAAATAAACGAGCGCCGCGAGGTAGTGGCTAAAAGGCGTGCTGAGCAAAAGGAGCTTCTTGAGAAGCAGCAGGAGGAAGAACGCAAGGCTCGCGCCGCATTCGTTCACGCTCCCGTACCTCCGAAGCAGGAGCCTGCGGCTGAGGAAGCGCCTAAGAAGCGCCAGATGAGTGTTGACGAAATGCTCTCGGAAACGCCCGTACAAAGCGAGCCCGTGTCCGTCAAGAAGGACAAAGAGCCTATCGCTCAAAAAAAGCAAGCGCCGCTTGACTTTGGAGGCGATCCCACCTTTGACAAGGGTGAATTTGACAACATTGACAACATCATAAAGGGCTTTGATACGCCTATCGCACCTGCGAAAGAACCCGAGGTGGCAGAAGCTCCCAAAAAGGAAGAGACCTTAAAGCCAACTCCCCCCTCGATCGATATGACTCGCATAAACTCAGATACGCTCCTTGAGGACGTTGCGGCGGTCGCTCCCGACGACGAGGGCGAGGACGTGCCCGAAATATCCGCGCCCTACGTTTTTCCGTCCATCGACATGCTCGCAAAGAACAAGAATATGGACACCTCCGACCACACTGAGGAGCTTCAGAACAATGCAAAGATTCTTGTTGAAACTCTGCGCAGCTTCCGCGTAGGCGTAAGGGAGGTTACATACTCCCGCGGTCCTACGATCACTCGCTACGAGCTCAAACCCGAGGTCGGCACGCGAGTTCGCTCGATAGCCAACCTCGTTGACGATATAGCGCTCAACCTTGCAACCTCGGGCGTGCGTATAGAAGCGCCTATTCCCGGCAAGGCGGCAGTAGGAATTGAAGTTCCTAACCAGACACGCGCTACCGTTTATCTGCGCGACCTCATTGACAACCCTAAATTCACCGAATCCAAGAGCAAGCTTACGGCGGCGCTCGGTGCTGACGTCGGCGGCAACCCCATTCACTTTGATATCGGCAAGATGCCTCACCTGCTTATCGCGGGTACTACCGGCTCGGGTAAGTCTATCTGTATCAACTGCGTTATCGTAAGTATCCTCTACAAGGCAAAGCCCGACGAGGTAAAGCTTATACTTATCGACCCCAAGAAGGTTGAATTTAACATGTACAAAAACATTCCGCACCTCTACTGCCCCATCGTCAGCGATCCCAAAAAGGCAGCAGGAGCGTTGGCAAGTGCCGTTGCGGAGATGGAGCGCCGCTTCGAGCTTATCGAGCAGGTCGGCGTTCGTGACATAACCGGCTACAATGCGCTTGCGGAAAGCGATCCCGATCTTGAGTTTATGCCTCACATGGTTATCATTATCGACGAGCTTGCAGACCTCATGATGACGGCTCGCGACGAGGTCGAGACCAACATCTGCCGCATCGCGCAAAAGGCGCGTGCCGCAGGAATACACATGATCCTCGGTACTCAGCGTCCGTCCGTTGACGTTATCACAGGACTTATCAAGGCAAACGTGCCCTCTCGTATCGCCTGCACCGTTATGTCGCAGGTAGACTCGCGTACCATTATTGACGTAGCGGGCGCAGAAAGCCTTATCGGTCGCGGTGATATGCTCTTTGCTCCTGTCGGCGCAAGCAAGCCGCTTCGTGTTCAGGGCGCGTTCGTGCATGAAAACGAGATCGAAAGGATCGTAAGCTTTATCAAGGAAAACAACGGCGAGGCTCGCTATAATGCCGACTTTGTAAACCGCATCGAGGTAGAAGCCGCAAAATGCGGAATGGGTAAGAAGGGATCTGCCGCCGCTGAGGCGGATATGCCTCCCGTAGAGGGCGGAGATACCAAATTCAGCGAGGCTGTAAAGCTCGCGATAGAAACGGGCAAGATCTCCACCTCGCTCATGCAGCGCAGACTCGGCGTAGGCTACGGTCGTGCGGCAAAGATAATCGATACCATGGAGGAAATGGGATACGTAAGCGCTCCCGACGGAAACAAGCCCCGTCAGGTCCTCATCACCATGGACGAATATATGCGCCGTATGGTTGACGGAAACCTCGGTGGTGCTGACGTATAATTTGATTTTTAAGAGGTAACTAAAATGGGAAAAGCAAGAACATTTATGAGATATCCGGGCGGTCTTACCAAGGCGCTGACGCTTAGCTACGACGACGGAGTTAAGCAGGACATAAGAATGATCGAGATACTTGATAAGTACGGTATCAAGTGTACATTCAACATTAACGGCGGTTGCTTTTCGGACGAGGGAAGCACATCAAGACGAATGACAAAGGAAGAGGCTGTTAAGCTTTACAAAAACAGTCCTCACGAGGTATCTACCCACGCATACACCCACCCTTGGCTCGAGGCTCTCCCTACCGCGCAGGCGGCAGTAGAGATGCTCGATGACCGCCGCGAGCTTGAAAAGACGTTTGGCGGTGTTATTCGAGGTATGGCATACCCCTTTGGAACGTACAACGACGACGTTATTAACGTATTGAAGGTTGCAGGCATCGCTTACGCTCGCACAATTAAATCAGTTGACAACTTCAAGCTTCCCACCAACTGGTATCAGTGGAATCCTACTTGCAAGCACACTGACAAGCGACTCATGGAGCTTGCGGAAACCTTTGTTACTAAGACCTATATTAACCACCCAAGACTTTTCTACCTTTGGGGTCACACCTACGAGTTTGACGATGACAACAACTGGAACGTTATCGAAGAATTCTGCCAAGCAGTGGCTAACAAGGACGATATTTGGTATGCCACAAACATCGAAATTTACGATTACGTGACTGCCTTTAACCGCCTCTTGTGGGCAGTAGATATGAGTGCCGTTCATAACCCCTCGGCCATCTCCGTTTGGGTGGCAGTGTCAACCCCCAACGGTGTTGATGAAGCTCGAACCGTAGAGATCAAACCCGGCGAAACCCTTACACTGTAAGGGAAGGATGCGATTTTTCCACCTTTTTTGTAAAAAAGGACGCGGGTCGCTTTTTGAAAAAAGCTCCGCAAAAACTTTTATAAAAAGTTTTTCGCAAAGCGAACACAACAAAAGACGGAATTTTTATTTGTAAAATATAGTTTTGCGCTTTATAATGAAGAAAGTCGTCGGACCCTACGTAACGACGACTTTCTATTTTTCTTTTTTAAAAGAAAAGTAAGCAAACCCACTTTCACGCAAAAATGAAAGAGGGATCGATTATATAGATGAATATTAAGGATGGATATGCACCGTGTAAAGCGTCGTCATCGCCTCATCAACAAGCTCCGCAAAAGGAAGCTTATTTTCCTCGGCGATCACCTTATGAAGCTCGGGCTTCGTGCGCGGGTGCTTGGGGGTAAACACCGTACAGCAGTCCTCGTAAGGCTGAATGGATGTCTCAAATGCTCCTATCTTGCGCGAGACTTGCACGATCTCCTCCTTATCCATGCCGATACAAGGGCGGAACACGGGAATGTTAGCGCAAGCATCGGTGACACCTATCGCCTGCATGGTCTGCGATGCAACCTGTCCAAGGCTCTCGCCCGTAATAAGCGCCGCACAGCCCTTTTCCTTTGCCACACGCTCCGCAATAGCCATCATATATCTGCGAAGCAGCAAGGTGAAGTAATCCTCGTCGCACGCCTTGACAAGCTCCTCCTGAATGTGAGTAAGGGATACGATATGAACGTAGATGTCGCCTGCGTACTCGGACACTATGCGAGCAAGGTCAAGCACCTTCTCTCTTGCCCTCTCGCTCGTATAAGGAAAGGACTCAAAGTGAAGTGCGTCAATACGTACACCGCGCTTGGCTATCATATATCCTGCTACGGGAGAGTCAATTCCACCCGAGAGCAGGAGCAAGCCGCGACCGTTAGTGCCGATTGGCATACCGCCCGCGCCCTTAAACTGTCCTGCGCTGACGTAAGCGCCAAACTCTCTTATCTCAACCTTAACAACAACGTCGGGATTGTGAACGTCGACCTTAATGCGGGGACAGCTTTCAAGAACGACTCCGCCTATCTCTCTCGAAATTTCCATAGAGTCAAGCGCAAAAGACTTATCCGAGCGCTTTGCCTCGACCTTAAAGGTCCTCTTTCCGTCAAGGAAAGCGGGAATATATTCTCTCGTAACCCTTGCGATGTCGTCCATGCTCTTTTCGCAAACCGCCGCGCGGGAAATAGCAACGATACCGAACACCTTTGAGGCGGCAACGAACATTCCGTCAACGTCAGCCATGTCGTCCTTAGGCTCTATATATATCGTGCTCTGCGCGCGGTAAACGTCAAAGCTTCCGTATGCCTTGGCGCGCTTTTTCATTTCCTTGGTAAGCATATCCTCAAAATACTTGCGGTTAGCTCCCTTAAGAACGATCTCTCCGTATTTGCAAAGCAAAATTTCCTTAATCATTGTCGCACTCCGTTTCAGCCTCTACAAACTCAGCCGACTCAAAAATTGTCTTTGCCTCGTCGAGCTGCTCGCGGCGGACGAAAATATCCGTACCGTACATGGAAAATCCCGTAATAACCTTTACGCTGCTTCCCGCACCGCGCTCCTTAATAAGATAAGGTATCTCTGCGTCGTTGAGAATACTCTCAACGACCGCCTGCTCCGCAGAGTTATAAACGGTCATGAGCAATTCAAGTGAGGCGTCGTGAGCGCTCACGCTGTCAAGTCCAAACAGTCTATCCATAGATCCTCCGATTTATCTCGTTTTGTTGCTTCAGTTGCAGTAATAATTCGGGAAAAGCGCCTCCCAGACCTTGCGACAGCCGAGCGTGTCGGCAATCGACGAATGCGCCACACCCTCCCACTCTATCTCGAAACAGCTCATGGCATCGGTAAGCGATGCGTGGAGCAGATCGGGTCTGTTCTCGTGGGAATAGCGAACGAACTCATTAGCGCAGCACTTTATCTTGGCATGAAATTCCTCGCGCTCAGCCTCGTCCGTATATATCTTCTTTATATGGCTGTAATCGGTAGATACGCCGTATGCTATCACGTTTTCGGCGCCTGCGAATATCTCCTTAAGTCTCGGAACAAGGTCCGAAAGAACGGGGGCGTCCTTAACCATGGCGGGAGTTATCTTATGTATCTCCTCGGTGCGCTTCCAGCTCTTGGTGGATACGGGCTTTACTAGGGTATCCATTATCATGTTGCCAAAGCCGTCAACGATGGTGATGGAGAGTATCTCGTCGTGATCATAAAATCCCGTCAGCTCAAGGTCGAAGAAAAGCACCTTGGCGCGATCCATTCCGTAGCTTGCGGCTCTGTATGCGTTGCCCTCTGCGCGGCGGATCGCCAGATCCTATTCGTAGCACTCACGGCACACCTTCTTGCGGTATCTTACGTCGTTACCGCACTCCACGCACATAAGCGGAAGCTTCTTGGCGGTCTTTTTGTCGTAAAAATAAAGAATCGACTTGTCCGACTTGTAGGTGTATGCTACGGGCTCCTCTACCGTTTCATAGTGCATGCGCTCAAGGCGCTCTGCGGTGTAATATCCTCTTGCGGCTGCGTTTTTAACGCTCATTCTCTCTATGATGCTGCCACCGGGCAGAGTCATAGTCTCTCTCTTGGAGCGAGGGAAATACCACGTCTCGGGAGATGCCTCCTCTACTCTTGTAGGATCAAAATAATAGATCATGCTGCCGTCGGGAGAAACGTCGTAGGCAACGGGGTCGCCCTTGGGCACAAGGTGCATTCTGGAGAGCACGTGACGTGTCAAATAATTCTTTTTACTTGCTTCCTCTGCGTCCACTTGGTATATAGTGGCGCCGGAGCGGAGTGTTATCTGATTTTTCAAAATATTCCTCCGAAATTTATATATAAACTTAAAAATCCACAACATTATAATTATAACACATAATATAGTGAATGTCAACTTTCTTTTTGCTTTACTTTAACAAATAAAGAAAATTTAAAGGCGCTTTGATAAGGATAAATCCTTATCAAAGCGCCTCGAATTAAAAGTCACTGCTTTGTCACAAAGGTGTTGACCGAGAACAAATACTCGGTGGTTTTGTCGTACAGCATGGACTCGTATATGTAGTCTTTCATGCTCGCGGCAACGTCCTCGGGAGCCTTTCCAAGCTCCGCGCTGTATTTCTCAACGTACTTATTAAAAAGTGAGTCCTTTTCCTCGTCTGTTACCGTTATCTGCTCGTGCTTAATTATGTACTCAAAAACTAAATCCTCTTTTACCATCTGTCTGGATTTAGCAAGCATTTCTTCCTCACTCGTCCCCTGCGCCTCTAAAAGCAAAAGATAGTCCGCTTCATTGCCTTTAGCGTAGTGCATATATGTGTTTTTCATTTGATTGAAGTAGTAGTTTACCTTTTCTTCGGGATAGTTTTCAATTATCACACTTGCGTATATTGCGTTCCAGATAGCAGCTTCTTTAGTTTCAGTCTCGGAATCCCATGCGACCGACAAACCCTTGTACTGTATAGCCTCAACGTAGCTGTCAACGTCTATATCTTCATAGGTTATCTCCGTTTGCGCGCCCGCGTCGGTTTCGTCCGTCTCCCGTGAACCCGAGCAAGCCGCAAGCGTCGCGCACATCATGAAAGCGCAGAGCATGAATGCTAAAATTTTCACTTTTTTGTTCATAAGAAAGCTCCTTACAAATTGGCTTATATATATTTTATCATATTTCAAGGTGCTTGAAAAGGGTTTTCTCTAAAAAACATTAAAAAACTTTCAAAAAAGGCTTGCAAAATCCGAAAAAGTGTGTTATAATACTTTGGTATTAAATAGGGGTATAGCTCAGCTGGTAGAGTACCGGTCTCCAAAACCGTGGGTCGCGGGTTCGAATCCTCCTGCCCCTGCCATAACCGAAGCCAAACGGCTTCGGTTTTTCTTTTATCCTGTGTTTTTGCGTGTTTTTCTGTCTGGAATGAGGATTTTTACGAATTTTTGGGCGTGTTTTTTATGGACATAAGAGCATCACCGTTCCGTTTTGTCCAACGGGTGACAATAATTCCGTTTGGTACAGCATCAAAAAAGCATCACAACATCAAGATAATAATATTTTTGAACTGAACAATAATTTTACACAAATATACTATATTAAAGTTATTGGACCATAGAATTCATAATAAATTCACCAAGACTTCCTTGTTTTTCCATTTATGTATGATACAATATAAATGAATATATAAAAGGATGTGATCTATTAATTTTGAAAAAAATAAAGAAATCAAAGCAAGCAAGGGCTGTCACATTTTTGGTTGGTGCAATTATACCCAAATTCTTCTGCTTGTCTAGTTTTGCAGTACTCAACAAATTAATCTGGAAGGGATTGTCACAAGGAGCATTTGCGATAGCAACATACATAGTTGGTTTATTTTATTCTTTCAACATTATATCTGGAAGGAAAGCCGGAGGAAAAACAAGGATTGTAATATTTTTGATTTTGATGCTGGCATTAGGCTATTTAGCCCCTTTTATAGCTGGTTTTATTATCATATGTGCTAATATTATTGCAATGATTCTTATCTTAACAATAGTAGGCGCTATATCATATTTAATATATAAATTGGTCAAATGGATAATAGACTGTAAGCACAAAAAAGCTAATTGTAATGTTGTAGATAAAGGTAACGAACCTATACTCAATAACAACATAATTATAAATAGAGAAATTGAAAGCAATTCATCGGGAAATAAATCGGATGGTTTACAACCGACTAAAAGCATAGATACCACCATCCAAGATACTCCGAAAAAAATTGCTGAATACAAATCGAAGGCAACAACTTTGCTACAAAGAAATAAGATTGTCTACTACACCATATATGAACTAGCGTGGCAACACGATTTTAATTCAGGTTGTTTAACGGTAACTAACAATGTTAATCAAAATTTGAAGTGGATTAAAATTTATAAATCTTATTACGCAAATGGTAAATTTTATGGATATATAAAGATGAATAATGCCCGTCATACAGTTAGCGGTGAAATATATTATGCAGATCAGCCTATTTGGTATTTAGTATAAATAAAGCCTTATATGGACGAGTAGTATGGAGGGGCTCTCTATCCCAAATGATTGAAAAGATTTATGCAAAAAACTTTTGAAGAAAGAAATCTCCTTTGAAAAATCTCTCCAACAGATTACAATAAACGAGGCGGCTCTCCGTTGAGAGTCGCCCTTTTCTTTGTCTTCTGCGATGCAATTTTTGCGTCGTTATAGGCAGAAGTCGTTGGTTATGCCGTCGAGCATTGAGGTGTCCTTTTTTACATAGTACATCTCCGTTACTTGCGTCGTAGAGTGTCCGAGCAGGTCGGCGACTTGTTTTACTGTGAGTGATTTAATTGTTCCATCTGGTTGTTTTACTCCGTTCACAAGGTTAGTGGCGAAGGTGTGGCGTAAGCTATGAAGCCCTTTACTCTCTATACCCGCACCTTCGAGGAGTCTGTGGTATCTTCTTCTGAATACATCGGGCTTGGTGTAGTTCCCATTCTCGTCGCAGATTAGCGGGCTATCTTCACCGAAGTAGAGCTCTTGGCGGAGTTCTTGTATCATTTTTATCGCTATATCGTTTAGTGGTATATCTCTCTTGCTTGTGGAGCTTTTCAGCTTTCCTACCTTGACCTCCGTAGAGCCGTCAAAACGCTCTACGCCGTCTCTTTTGTTTATTACCTTCACTCCTCTCTGCACGTGCAGAACTCGTCTCTCAAGGTCTATATCGCTGTTCAGAACGCCGAGCATTTCGCCAGCTCTCAATCCCGTGTTCAGCATTAGGATATATGCCCCTGCTTGACGGTATAATTTCTTTCCTGTTCCGTATGCTTTGGCGGCTTCCGCTTTGAGCTTCTCTATTTCTTCTGCTGTGAATACCGTTATCGTCTCACTCGTCGGTAGTTCTTCTTTTTCTTGTATCGCATAGAAGTTACTCTTTTTAATCATCGGTGCACTATTCATTGGATTTTTGTTAATCAGTTCTTGCTGTGTCAGATACCTGAAATATTCGTTTAATATGTTGTGTACTTTTTTTACCGTTGTATAGGCATAGCCCTCGGTCATCCAATGATTGAGGACTTTTTTGATGTCGGCTGCCGTGATGTTGCCGACTACTTTGTTTCCAATGAGTGGATATATTTGGTTTTCTGCGGTACATTCGTATCTGTCATAGGTTGTCCGTTCAACCGATGGAAACTTGAACACCTGAAGCCAATTCGTCATGCTTTCCTTGATGGTTTTGTTTGCTTCTATTGATGTCTCGACTTGGTTATTAAATTCCTCAATGTATTTGGTCATCTTTTTGTTGACTTCTTGCTTGGTCGTTCCTGAAAAGCACTTGCGTTTTCGTTCTTCGCTCTCGTCCATATACCATACCGTTCCACCCCAACGACCGTCTGTTCTCTTAAAGGCGTTACCATTGGTAAGTAGTTTTCTTGTAGCCATTTATTCACCGTCCTTTATACCAAGTAGCCTTATTGTATATATACTGTTTGTTGTATTCAGCGTTATAAACTCATTGTTCATAATATTTGTATAAGCCAATGTCCCTGCTCCCGTTTTAATATACCTCATCTCTACATCGTGTACGACTACAAAGTGTTTACCAGGAAATCTGTGTTGGCTTTCATACACATTAACGATTCCTATAAAGCCCTCATAATCTTTTCTCCATATCCAACTTTCATCATATTTGGTTTTCTCGGTTGGCTCTACAGAAACGATTATACCAAAATGCTTATTGATTAGCTTTGCCATAGTTTGCTCCTTTCTTTTTTACTACCAACTATACCACAAAACTCTTTATATATCCAGTACTTTTGCGAAGAGTTATCTTTTCAGACACAATTAAAAATGGAGGTCGTTGATGACCCCCATAAATTTCTTGATATAATTTAGTTTTCGGCAATTCTGACCCACAGTATGACCCATAGTTTGGGCAGAGAAAGCAAGAAATGACCCACAGACATCTTTTTAATTTAAAACCTCACACTCGCTTATTCTGTCGGCTCTGCCGACAGATGTGAATAGCCCGGGGGCGTGTAACGACCCACGGGCTTTCTCCTGCTCAAAAACAGGGACTTGAAAAAGCCCCTATTAGTGTGTGGTACACGTTTCACTTACTGTTGCGCTCACCGTGATTTTTTGCAATAGAATAAGGGGTAGACCATATATGCCTACCCCTTATTGACACCGAGCTAAAAGCCCTTGATTTTCCTTGGCTTTTTCGGCTCTAAATGTTAACACTTCCGCCCTGATGACCGCCCTACCATTTACCCGGAATTGTTTTGTATACGGTGACAGTACGGAAGCATTGATTTTTCTACATTTTCGCACTATATGTTTATCTGCAGAAAAGTGAACCTGTAAATATTGCCATGATTTTTGTGAATCTGTGCAAGTTGCGTTTCTTATAGAGCGTTGGCTTTGATTACAGCGATGCAATTGTTGCGTTTTGATAGAGAAAGCGGTGAGCCAAAGCCCACCGCTAAATATTTAAGATTCAAACAAATAAACTGTTGTTACTGTTGAATTTGATGTTTTGTAAGTAATGGTAACTTTTTGGAAAGAAGTATCACTATACTCTACGACGATTTTCATATCACTAATCGTCTTATCTGTACCTATAAAAGCAGATGCATTTATAACATCAGCTGCAAACTTTCCATTATCGACCTGAATATTTTTGAAAGAACTTTCCTTAAAATCAAAAGCTCCTTTCAATTCATCATATTCGGGAAGATTTACAGCTTTATCGTCCAATTTTGTTACCTTGCCGTTTTCAATGATAGCTGAACCTTGAATGGTTGTTTTGTAATTGGGAGAAATGTTATTAAGATTTCCGTCGGAAGGAAGTAAATTCAATTGTTCAATTGAATACTCAACCTTATTTGCCATCAAAGTGTAATTTGCTTCCAGCTTGATATCACCCGTAAGAGTGGTGATATCAAGTTGGATTTTTTTATAGCTTTGCTTTGTGAAACCATTCAATACATCATATACTGTTTTTTGCGGCTCCGAAGGTTGTGTGGCGGACGGGGTACTATCACCATCCGAAGGTGTTTCATTTGAATCCTTATTACCACATGCTACAAAGCTCATAAGGAGAGCAAGTATAAGAACGATCGATATTATTATTTTTTTCATATTACGTTACCTCCTTAAATGAAGAACTTTTTTTTGAGCAGAAACCAAAGTGCTGCCAAGAACACAAATCCGGTTGTTGCAATCGGTGCAAAGGCAATCTCCGTAGCATCTGCAAGCTCGGCGTTTGCCACCTGTGCTTTTGCGTTGTAGTCTTCTACTAACTTTTGAAGTGCCGCATATTCGGTAGCTACGTTTGTTTTTTCAGCATCGGAAAGCGTTGCGTAGGTCTGCAAAACAGAATAAAGTTCTGCATAATCAGTTTCAGTATTTGCATCCTTCGAAAGAGCCGCCATTTCATCCTTGAATTTTTGATCCAATCCAAGAGCACTGTCTTCGTCGGTTCTCGTGTCAGTCACGGTACAACGATCACATTTTGCTGTTTCTGTGCCATCCTCAGTATAAGTAGCATCATTGTTAGTTTTGTAATCGGTAAAGCTATGATCAAGCGCTGCTAACTCTGTAAGATCCGCCTTATCTTCACAGCGGGAGCAATGGTGAGACTTGCTACCAACCGTTGTGCAGGTAGGCTCTACGTCTACCGTCCACTCGGTGCTGTAATCATGTTCAAGCTTACCGATTGTTATTTGCACGCTGCTGAGCTCCGTATTACATACCGAACAATAATTTACGCTATCATAGCTTCCATCCGTCGTACAGTTGGGAGCTATTCTGTTTTCTACAACAGCCGCTGCATTAGTGTGACACTTTGCATCGGTTGTTCGGGTCTCCTTGTGGTGACATACAGAGCACTCACGCTCGTCGGTTCCTGTTTCAGTACAAGTGGGCACCTTTATTTCATACCACTTTCCAAAATCATGTCCTATTGCAGCAACATAATCATCTACATAGCTGTTACCACAATCACTACACGTATACGTTACATATCCCGCATCCGTACAAGTTGGAGGTGTAACTACCGCCACATACGAATGCTTAAGCATTGGAATGATCGAGTCTTCAAGAATTTCTTCACATACTGTACATTCTTTATGCTTTCTTCCGTTGGCTTCGTAAGTAGCCTCTTCATCTACTATCCAATCACTTGCAGTGTGACCTGTTGCGGAAATCTCTGCATAGGTTGTGTAATCGCATCTCGTACAGGTTACGTAAGCATCCCAGCCGATCTCTGTACAACCAGCTGCCTTCGCAGAATGTTGTACCTCTTTATGACCTAACACCGCCACGTCGCGAACTTCAATATGCTCGCAATTTCTGCAATGCCTCTGCTCCGTTCCCACATCCGTGCAAGTAGGTACTTCTTTTTCTATCCACTCATCGAAATCATGTCCCTGCTTCTCAATTGACTGCTTCTCACGGGAAAGCTCCGTATTACATACCGAACAATAAACTACGCTATCATAGCTTCCGTCCATCGTACAGTTGGAAGCTATCTTGTTTTCTACAACGGCCACTGCATTAGTGTGACCCTTTGCATCGGTTGTTCTGGTCTCCTTGTGGTGACATACAGAACACTCACGCTCATCAGTTCCTGTTGCAGTGCAGGTCGATGTTTTGATTTTGTACCATTCTCCGAAGTTGTGTCTTGCACATGTAGGATATGGATCAATATTATCCTTTAGTCCATCGCCGTCATAGTCCACAAAGATTCCCCCATTGTTTAGAGAAAAACAATTGCCTTTGTGATTAAATAAAACTGAAACGCGTACAGTATTTTCAAACTTAACGCCAATATTACAGTTATTATCTATTATGACTATTCTTGCATTTAGACCATAAATATTTTGTTGTGTAGTTCCATCAAAAATCACTTGTCCCGCGATATAACCTTGATGTCCGGCATGATAATTTCCGCTTACATATAATTTGGAATTTTCTGAAAAATTGATTTTTACCAAATTGT
>JAZOWN010000024.1:0-41758 GCA_045659245.1 Eubacteriales bacterium | reverse complement strand
GGCTCGTTATCGTGCGTACCGATGTACGCCACGGAATTTTTGCATATATTGTGCGGCAGATATTCGCTATCGCCCTCCGGGTCGAAAGCAAATTCCAGCACCTTCATACCAGGGAAGCCGGTTTTTGCCAGAAGCTCCTTCACACCCTCGGTAAGAAAGCCCAGATCCTCCGCAATAATCGGAAGCTCACCGAGCTTTTCCGAAAGCGCTTCGAAAAGCGCATATCCCGGGCCCTTTACCCAAGCGCCGCCCTTTGCCGTTTTGTCGGCGGCAGGTATTGCCCAATAAGCCTCGAAGCCGCGGAAATGGTCTATGCGGATAACATCGTAAATTTTAGCGGAGAAAGCCGCGCGGCGGCACCACCACGGGAACCCCTCTGCCTGCATTTTTTTCCAGTTGTAAAGTGGGTTGCCCCATCTCTGCCCGTCGGCAGAAAAATCGTCGGGCGGACATCCCGCTATTCTCACGGGGGCGAGATTTTTATCAAGCTCGAAATCCTCGGGGTTTTCCCAAACGTCCGCGCTGTCGAGCGCGACGTATATCGGAACGTCGCCGATTATTTTTATGCCCTTTTGGTTGGCATAGCTCTTGATTTGCAGCCACTGGGTAAAAAACTCGTATTGCAAAAACTCGTGGAAAAACAAATTCTCCTCGGTCGGCTCTTGATTTTTCCACTTCTGCCATGGAGTGCCGCCGTTTTCGTCGAGCAGAGCGAGGAACGTTGCCGCTTCTTTGAGTGGCTTATGGTTATCTATAAAATCCTTAACATCCGCCGTTAGTGCCATGCCTGCTCTGCTTGCCGCAAGCGCGAGAAGACTCATGCGCTCCTCTTTGAGACGGTCGTATTCGCATACGTAGGGAGTTTTTTGCTTTGCCGACTCAAGCTCCTTTTCGGTAAGCAGCCCCTTTTCGTGGAGCGTAGGCAGGTCAACAAAAAACGGATTGCCGCCAAACGCGGAAAAAGACTTATATGGAGAATTGCTCTCGTCAGCCATACAGAACGGCAAGACCTGCCAATATGTAAAGCCGCCGTCCGCAAGAAAATCTACAAATTTCTTGGCTTCATTGCCAAAGGAGCCGATAGAATATTCACCCCAGAGGGATGAGATGTGCATAAGCACGCCGCTTGCTCTTTTCATAAAGCACCTCATAAATACTTACTGTAATAATGATACCACAAAAGGCGAAGAATTTCAAGAAAATATTTGCATAAGGTTAGAAAAAGAAAAAATCCGATAAATCGGGTTAATGTGAAAAGTTTATTTGTATGCAAAAGTGCCGTCAACGTTAGCCTTCCCCAGCGATGGGAGCTGGTCGCAAGCGACCGTCGAGTTTGCTACGCAAACATCGAGGGGACCGCGATAGCGGTGGATGAGGTGTCTTATATTCAATTCATTCTTTAACACCTCATCCGTCATTGACTCGCACCATCGGCTCGTCAATGCCACCTTCCCCCACTGGGGAAGGCTTATTGTTACAAGAGCCTTCGGCTATAAATTTTTGTTTTTTACAGTTTAGAGTTATAAGCGCTTCGCGCGTTATGATTTTGCTACGCAAAATTTATGATATGATTGCCCTCTATTTTCAAGCTGCGCCAAGGGCGCATCATAACGATGCGTAGCATCTCATAACTCATAGTTTGCCCGCAGGGCAATCATAACTGCTTTGCAAGCCCCTCCCATATCGGCTGTAAATCAGGCTTTTAAATTCAAAAAGCGTCCGTGAAGCACCGCGAGGGTGCGCCACGAACGCCTATTTTATTTAATTATTCAACCGTAACGGATTTTGCAAGATTTCTGGGCTTATCAACGTCGAGACCCTTGAGGGCGGAAACGTGATATGCGAGAAGCTGGAGAACGGTTGCCGCGGGGAACAAGGAGAGCAGCTCGTCGATCTCGGGAACTACTATCATGTCGTCACACGGAATGTCGTACTTGCCAACGAGATTTTTTGCGCATACGCAAACGACGTAAGCTCCACGGGATTTTACCTCGCGAATGCCGCTGACGGTCTTTTCGCAGACCTTGCCGACCGTGGTAAGCGCTACTACGGGAATACCGTCGGTTACAAGCGAGATCGTGCCGTGCTTCAGCTCGCCTGCCGCGTAAGCCTCACTGTGTATGTAGGAGATCTCCTTGAGCTTGAGAGACGCCTCGGTGGAGAGCGCGAAATCAACGTCGCGTCCGATATAGAACAAGTGCTCTGCCGCTACAAGCTTTGATGCAACGTCGCGGATCTGCGTATCAAGGGCGAGCGCCTCGGTAACTGCGGACGGAATGTCCGAGAGCATGGTCTGGCAAAGCTGCTGTGCGCGGTCCTCGTCGATAGCGCCTGCCGCGAGAGCTATTCTTACTGCGAGCAGATAAAGCATAGCGCATTGAACGCTATAAGCCTTTGTGCTTGCAACTGCGATCTCGGGGCCTGCCCAGGTGTAGAGCACGCTGTCTGCCTCACGCGCAACGGAAGAACCGATGACGTTTACGATAGCAAGCGTGTAAACGCCTTGCGCCTTTGCATGTCTGAGCGCCGCCAGAGTGTCAGCAGTCTCACCCGACTGCGAGATAAGAATTACCAAGTCGTTCTTGCGAAGAATGGGATCACGGTAGCGGAACTCGCTCGCGATCTCTACGTTTACGGGAATTCTTGCAAGCTTTTCAATAACTCCCTTTCCTATAAGACCTGCATGCATAGCTGTGCCGCAGGCAACGATATGAATGGACTCAAACTTTGAGAGGAGATCTCCGTCGATCTCGTCTATGCCAAAGTAGGGAAGACCGTCGCGGATTCTCGGCTCAAGCGTTTTGCGCAGAGCCTCGGGCTCCTCGTGGATCTCCTTTATCATAAAGTGGGGATAACCGCCCTTCTGCGCCTGCTCAATATCCCAGTCGATCGTCTCGAGCTTCTGCTCCACAGCACTGCCGTCGGGAGCAAAGAACTCCAGCTTTTCCTTTGTGACCTTTGCTATTATACCCTCGTCAACGCGGTAATAGCTTGAGGTGTATCTGAGAATTGCGGGAATATCGGATGCGATAAATCCGCCCTCGCCGTCGTGGGCGATTATAAGGGGGCTGTCCTTGCGAATAGCGTAGACAGTGTCCTCGTATCCGCGGAAAATTATGCCGAAGGCATAAGAGCCGCGAATTACCTTTATCGCGCGGGAGATCGCGTCGATAGGATCCTTGCTCTTTGAAAAGAACATGTCGATAAGCTTTGCCGCTCTTTCTGTGTCGGTTTCAGAAGCGAACGAGTAGCCTGCTCCGCGAAGCATCTCCTCGATCTCGGCATAGTTTTCGATAATGCCGTTATGTACGAGGGTGAGATTCTCGGCAGAGTGGGGGTGAGAGTTGGTATCGGAGGGCTCGCCGTGGGTTGCCCAACGGGTGTGACCTATACCGACGTTTCCGTAAAGCTCATCTCTTTCTTTGAGCTTTTCCTCAAGATCGGCAAGTCTGCCGCGGGACTTGACCGTAAGAAGATCGCCGTCCTGCGCTACCGAAACTCCTGCGGAGTCGTAGCCGCGGTATTCGAGGGTACGAAGTCCCTCAATGAGAATGGGAAGACTTTTTTTGTTTCCCGTGTAACCTATGATTCCACACATAATATTAAAACCTCATTATTAAGTGAATATGTTTTTGGTGATTTTGTTTTGCGGTCGCCCGCATATTTGTTCACACTTGCGGCAGTTTTCTTTTTTATTTTTTCTCTGCCGATGGAGCATCCGCCGAAAATTTCGATAACTCCATTCCTCGTCACCTTGACGTATCAAGGCCCGGCGCTCGTCTTATAGCTTAGGGGATTACTTGTTGCCAAGACGCTCCGAGATAAGAGCGGCAACGTCGTTAGCAATTTTTTCAATGAGAGAAGTGTCGCTTCCTTCAACCATTACGCGGATAAGGGGCTCAGTTCCCGAGGGACGAACGACGATTCTTCCCGTCTTTCCAAGTATCGCCTTTGCTTCCTCCAGCTTTTCGGAGATCTCTCTGTCGGTATAGAAGGCGATCTTGCCCTCTGCGGAAATTTTTAGATTTACCATCGTCTGCGGATATCTCGTCATAACGCTTGCAAGCTCGGAGAGCTTCTTGCCACTTTGACGGAGTATCATTAGAAGCTGGGTTGCCGTAAGCTGACCGTCACCTGTGGTAGCGTAGTCACGGAAGATAACGTGTCCCGACTGCTCTCCGCCAAAGGAGTAGTCCTCAAGCAGCATTTCCTCAAGCACGTATCTGTCGCCGACCTTGGTTGCGATAAAGCGCAGGTCGTTATCCTCGCAGAACTTGCCAAAGCCGAAGTTGGACATAATAGTTCCGACAACGGTGTTTTTGTTAAGCTTGCCGCGGTTCTTTAAGTCGAGCGCGCAAACAGCCATTATCATGTCGCCGTCTATTACATTGCCCGCTTCGTCAACGCATAAGCATCTGTCTGCGTCGCCGTCGAACGCAATACCGCATTCAAGACCGTTCTTGACCACGTATTCCGCAAGAGCTTCGAGATGCGTAGAACCGCAGTTGCGGTTTATGTTCACGCCGTCGGGCTTATCGGAAAGGATATGTACGTCTGCGCCAAGCTCAGAAAAGAGAGTGGGTGCCGTTACGCTTGCCGCACCGTTAGCGCAGTCGATGGCTATTTTCATTCCGTCAAGAGTGCAGTATGAGGTGCTCTTGATGTGGCGGATATAGTCTGCCGCCGCCTCGGTCGCGTACGTTACCTTGCCCACATCACCGCCTATGGGCGTTACGTAGGACTTTTCTTTTTCGAGGATAAGGTCCTCGATCTTCTCCTCGATCATATCGGGGAGCTTAAAGCCGTTTTCGTTGAATATTTTAATGCCGTTGAATTCTGCGGGGTTGTGCGATGCCGAGATCATGACTCCCGCGTCTGCCTTGTATTTGCGCACCAGATGCGCGACGGCAGGGGTAGGAACTACACCAAGCTGAACTACGTTTGCGCCTACGGAGCAAAGGCCCGCAATAAGAGCAGCTCCGAGCATATCCGAGGACGCACGGGTGTCACTGCCTATAACGAACGTGGGCTTGCGGCGGCAGCCGTCCGAAAGAACGGTCGCGGCAGCTCTGCCTATATCCATAGCGAGTTCAGTTGTAAGCTCGGTGTTTGCAATTCCTCTGACACCGTCAGTGCCGAAAAGTCTTCCCATAAATATTTCCTTTCAGATCTTGTTTTTATCTGTCTTCTTTTATAACTATGCTTGTCTGTGCCTTAAATATGCTGTTTGGGGGAACTGTTCCTCGAACCGAGGAAAGGGGGTAGATATTCGTATTTCTTCCCACCACCGTACCGGGGTTAAGCACGCTGTTACAGCCGACCTCAACGAAGTCGCCGAGCATTGCCCCGAACTTTTTAAGTCCCGTATTGATAGGCTCGCCGTCCGTTTTTACCGAGACGAGGGATTTATCGCTTTTCACGTTAGATGTGATAGCTCCCGCGCCCGTGTGAGAACGATAGCCGAGAATCGAATCTCCTATATAGTTGAAGTGGGGAACCTGAACCGAGTCGAAAAGGATCGCGTTTTTAAGCTCGCAGGAGTTTCCGACCACACAGCCCTCGCCCACGATAACAGCGCCTCTTATAAATGCTCCCGTACGAAGCTCCGTATTCTTTCCGATAATGGTGGGGCCATTTACCGTGGCACTCGGTGCTACCGTAGCGCTTTTCGCTATCCAAACGTCGTCCGCGGGGTGATCGTATTCGTCGGGAGAGAGAGTCGCACCGAGCTCCATTATAAACGCCTTGATCTTGGGGAGCGCCTCCCAGGGATATTCACATTCCGAGAGCAGGGGAGCTGCAAGCGTGTGTGAAAGATCGTAAAGCTCGTTCGTTTTAACTGTCAGCATTATGTCTCCTTATTTTGTAGTTCTATTTAAATTGATCCTGATAAAGGTGAGGTGGATCACTCCGCTGTTTCTGCACTTTTTATTTCGAGATATTCTTCAAGGCAAACGCCAAGCTCCTTCATTTCCACCGCCGCCGTTCTTCCGACAAATCGGTAGTGCCAGGATTCGTATTTGTAGCCCGTGACGTCGGTCTTGTCCTTGGGGTATCTCAGAACGAAGCCGTATTTGTAAGCGTTTTCATAGAGCCACTCGAATGCGTCAGTGCTCTCAAACTTGTCGTCAACCGCGCCGCCGATGCTGTCTGTCGTGAAGTCAACGCAAAGTCCCGTCTGGTGCTCGCTCGTGCCGGGGCGTGCGGAGTAGACGAGAACTGCCGCCTCAGCCTCAGCCTCCGACATTCCCTCCTTCATGTGCTGCTCCTTGTAGTAGCCAAACAGCCACGACTGGTTTGCATATGAGCGGTAGGAGCTTGTCACGGAAACGTCGTCTATTCCCGATATCGACATTTCGAGCATCATAGCGTATAGCGCCAGCGCCGCGTCCTCGCGAAGATAATGGTCCTCGTCCTTGGTGACCTTACATTCAAGCTTAGTAAGATTTGCGGGCTTGTAGTCTTGTCCTAGCGGTGTTTCTTTGTTTGCGAGCAAGAGATATTCCTCGTTGTTCTCGGGATCTATGCTGAGAATATACGGCTCAATATCAATGATATATCCGAACGGATCGGGCGAGGCGGGGAGCTGGAACTGCGGAACGGGCTTGAAGTTCTCCGAGGAGAACAGAATGTTTACGGGGTTCGACACGTTGTCACGGTCTGGCTCGTAATATCTGCGCCGTACCTTTATCGTGTTGGTTTCGGTATTTAGCGTTACTCTTAGACCATTGTCCGTGCCGATCTCTAGCGCCTTTATAAGAAAGCTCACGGGCACGTCGCAGGTGGTTTCCGTTATATATACCTTGCCCTCGTCAAGCTCAACGGATGCACCGTTGACGATAGCCTCCTTGCTCTCATTTTCAAAGCGCAGGTAGTTATTCATGTCGGCGGTAAACTTGATCGAGGTCGGGGGATTGCCCGATTCGATAAATCCCGCGTACCTTGCTACGGCACGCATGTCTATATAAGTCACGCCGTCGCGCACGCATTCGCTGTATTTGCGAACGGATTCTTCGTCACCGATAAGCAGAGTGAAGTCGGAGGTGTTCGGCTTGTTCTTGAAGTAATTTACGAGGGAAAAGCTCACGCTTATCACAAGCGTTGCGGTAAGACAGACGGCGATTACGATACAAAGGACGGCAAAAATGGGGTTTCTTTTAAGATATCGACCGAGCTTTGCCTTGTCGGAGTTATCGTAGTAGGTTAGTCTTTTTCTTATCCTTCTGTCCTCACGAACGCTCTCACGCAGTATTTCCTCCTCAACGTCTGAAAGGGGTTCTACGCGTATATCGTTGTTATTATCCTTTTTTTTCATTAATATCCTTACCTTGATTACGGCTTATTTTCGATTATTATGAAAAACGGCGAGGTCGGAGAATTAAGTATGTTTATTCTCGTTGCGCAGACCTTGTAGCGCGATAGAGAGGAGAGATACTCGCATATCATTTTGCCCTCTGCCTCTCCCTCTGCGTGTCCGGGGTAGACTGCAATAAGAATTATTGCATCTCTGTCCATAAGGCTTATTGCCGCTTCAATGGCGGGGAGCGTCGTTTCTCTCATGGTGGTGACGGTCTTGTCGCTTCCGGGCAGATAGCCGAGATTGAACATTCCCGCCTTTATTTTGACGTCAACGTATTTTTTTACGTTGTGGTGGGAGTCAAGAATCAAGGTGTAGTTATCGGGACAGCCGCTGTTTTTGAGGTTTTCGGAGGTGGACGCAAGAGCCTGCTCCTGGACGTCAAATGCGAAAACGTGACCGCTCTCTCCAACCGTTTTTGATAAAAATTCAGTATCGTGACCATTGCCCATGGTAAAGTCAACGGCAATATCGCCCTCACCGAGGTGGGTGAGAATAAAATGCTTTTGTAGGTCGAGCAAATCAATCATAGTATATGCAAAAAGCCTCCCGCTTATTGTATCTGTTTTTGTTCTTATTTTTTATCTTTTTTGTCGCTTGGTTGGTGCAGGTCTCCGCGAAGGAATTTTATGGTGCGCTCAACTGCGTCCTTGGAGTCGTACCACGGCTCTTCGGTGTATCTGTAATCGAATTTTTTGCAGAACCAGCTTATATCTCCCTCGAGTTTTTCTGCGTAGCCGTTTACTATGCCCGAAAGGGTTTTCTGAAATTCGGGGAAATCCTTCTTGCCGAGCTTTGCCTTTCCGAGTGAGAGGAGCACCTTGTAGTGGGGCAGACAGAAATACGGCTGTGCCGCAACCTTTTCGCGAAAGCTCTCATCTCTGTCCCAAAGGAAAACTGCGGTTTCGAGCATATGTCCGAAATTGAAATCTATACGCGAGCAGACGTAGCAGGAGCATTCAAGCTTGCCGATGCGGGATATTGCCTTATCACCGGGCTTTGAGAAAAGACCGCCGTCCTTGATCTCGCCTCGTAGCTCCGCAAGGTGGCTTTCAAGTGTGAGTGCCATGCCGAGTCTGTTTTTACGGACGAACATCATGTCGTAGTGAGTGCGGCAAAAGCCTTGCTCGTTGGTCTTGATACGAACGTCGGGCTCCATCATTGAAGCACCGAGTATGAGCTCAAGCTCGTTTTCCTCAAGCTTATTGTAAAGCGCGCAGAAGGGGCACCCGCAGGACTTGTCTGCGGCAGACGCTTCAAACGCTTCGTTTACGGGAATGGTATAAATTTGCTCCATGCGTGTCCTACCTGCGTAAAAAAGTGTTGAAAAAACGCGAATTTTGTGTTATAATCTAAATATAAGTACAATTATATATATTATATCATAATGTTATAAATTTTTCAATAGCTTTTGTTAAAAAGAGGTAAAATATAATGGAAGTAAAAGAGATGCGCGAGGGCGCGTTGCCTTTTGTACGTGTCAGCGGCATAAAATTGCTTGATATTGGAAAAACGTTTGACTGCGGTCAGTGCTTTCGTTTTGACGAGGTGACGTCCTCACGGCACGGAGTCGAATACGCGGGAGTGGCGTTTGGCAAGCACGTGTCGTTTGCAGAGGACGGCGACGAGCTTTACGTATACAACTGCACAAAGAGAGATTTTTTTGACGTGTGGTATCGCTTTTTGGCGCTTGACTTGGATTATGCCGAGATAAACCGCGATATTCTCGCTCACACCGCGGGCACGGTCATGGACGAGGCTATGGAGTGCGGACGGGGAATACGTATTTTAAGGCAGGATCCCTTTGAGGCTACGGTCTCGTTTATCATTTCTCAGAACAATAACATTCCGCGAATAAAAAAGATAATAGAGGCGCTATGTAGCTCCTGCGGAGATCCTATCGAGGATAGTGAGGATCTTCTGCGCCACTCGTCGGGCAGGTCATCTATGAGGACGTTCCCGTCGAGAGATGCAATAGCGGCGCTCGGCGAGGAGGGGCTTTACGGATTAAAGGTCGGCTTTCGCGCCAAATACATAAACGACGCGATGATTAGGCTGGGAGACGGAAGCCTTGCGCTTGACAAGGTGCTTGCCGCTGAGCGGACGTCCGAGTGTATTGACGCGCTGTGTGCCGTTAAGGGAATCGGACTCAAGGTCGCGAGCTGCATCGCGCTTTTCGGAATGGGAAGATACGATGCCTTTCCCGTTGACGTATGGATGAAGCGCGTGGGAGAAAAATATTTTTCGGCAGACTCCGCAGATTTTTCAGCAGAGAGATTTGGAAAATACGCAGGTATTGCACAGCAGTATTTGTTTTATTACGAACGCTACCACGGCGGCAAATAAAAACTTCACTATAATAATGTGCACCCCAAAGGTAAGATGCTTTTGGGGTGTATATTGTTTTACTGGGGAGATATTTATTATTTTCTCCAAATTACTTGATGTTTTGTAAAATTTGTGTTATAATAAATATGCTACACAAAACCGAATAAACTTTTTAGGGCTAATGGTCTTTCTATTTATAGATGGGATATTATACCCTTTTTTACGCATACTACTTTCGAATTTGGTAAAAGCGCAAATTCCAACAGGTAGTATGGCGGATACCATTATCCCGTTTATCTGGTTTTGTGTAGCAGCAATCGGAGTTTGTGTTTTTCGGTGCGTAGCTTCGGTTGCGCACCTTTTTATATTTATGGGGGATATGGTGAGTAAGAGTATTGAAAGAATGATAGTAGATATTACAGGTGTAGAGCTTAAGCCGGGAGAGTCTGCCGTTTGTCTTGGTAATGGTGAGCAAGGTTTTGAGTGTTGCTGCGACGAGTGCGATTTTTATTTGCTTTGTTTTCCCGAAATTGATTTAGAAAACAAAGAAGAAATTTTTACTGCTAATAAAGTTCAAAGCTTATAATAAGTAAAAAACAGAAAATGCGAAAATATATCTGTCTTTTTACTATCTAACAAAAACCGCTTTTGCTGTCATATGACAGCAAAAGCGGTTTTAACTTTTAGTCGAAAATTACTTTTTACCAACGTGTCTTTGAATGAGCTTAACGATCTCAACTACGGGAATTACGATAAATCCAAGAGCGATAGCAACGAGGTATTCGTCGATGCCAACGCTTTCAAATCCGAATGCGTTAGCAAGGAAGGGAACCTCGCAAACAAGCGTCGTAGCGACAAGCGAGCCGATGCTTGCAAGCCACAAAAGCTTGTTTTGAGAGCCAAGCTTGAAGATGCTTCCGCGCTGTGAGCGCATGTTGAAGCTGTGGAAGATCTCTGCCATGGACATCGTAAGGAATGCCATAGTCATACCGTGCGCGCTGTTCGATATAGTCCAGTCGCCCGTTTCCATATAGTGACCTATAAAGTAGGAAGCAAGGGTGAGAACGGTAACGAGAACGCCTTGGTATGCAATATCTATCCCCATACCGCCTGAGAAAATGCCTGCCTTTGCCTCACGGGGCTTGCGCTTCATGATGTTGGGCTCTGCCTTTTCCGTTCCGAGCGCGAGAGCGGGGAAGCAGTCGGTAACGAGATTTATCCACAAGAGGTGGACGGGCTTGAGAATGGTAAAGCCCATAAGCGTTGCGGTGAAGATAGAGAGCACCTCGCTCATGTTAGAGCCGAGCAGGAACTGAATTGCCTTACGGATGTTGTCGTAAATTCGGCGTCCCTCCTCAACTGCTCCGACGATAGTGGCAAAGTTGTCGTCGGTAAGGACCATGTCGGCAACGTTCTTTGTAACGTCCGTTCCCGTGATTCCCATGCCGACGCCGATGTCGGCGCTCTTTATAGAGGGCGCGTCGTTAACGCCGTCGCCCGTCATCGCGGTGACGTAGCCCGCCTTACGCCATGCATTTACGATGCGCGTCTTGTGCTCGGGCTGTACTCGGGCGTAAACGCTGATGCTCATGAACTTGGACTCAAATTCAGCGTCGTCCATTTCATTCAGCTGTGCGCCCGTGATCGCGTAGGTGTCCTCGGTGATGATACCAAGCTCCTTTGCGATAGCAACGGCGGTATCTATATGGTCGCCCGTAATCATTATGGGGCGGATACCTGCGCTTCTGCACTCAACGATAGCGTCCTTTACCTCGGGACGAACGGGGTCTATCATGCCGCAAAGACCGACGAAGCAGAGGTCCTTTTCAAGAGTCGACGCCTCGTAGTCAGAGGGCTCGCTTCCCCATACGCGGCTCGCGCAAGCGAGAACGCGGAGAGCCTTGTCAGCCATAGCCTTGTTTGCCGCAAAAATGGACGCCTTGTATTCCTCGGTCATAGGAACGGCTACGCCGTCCTTGAGGTAGTGCGTGCATCTGTCGATTACTATATCGGGCGCACCCTTGGTGTACTGAATGAAGGAGTCTGCCGCACGGTGTACGGTGGACATCATCTTTCTGCCCGAGTCAAAGGGAGCCTCGCCCGAACGGGGGAATTCACCCTTGAGGTCATACTTTTTCATACCGAGCGCGTTTGCCCAGTTTACGAGAGCCGCCTCGGTAGGCTCACCCGTAACGTTTCCGTCAGTGTCTATCTCCGCGTCACAGCAAAGAGCCATAGCTCTTGCTATATTTTCTTCGTTTTCGCCGAAGTGGTCAACGACCGTCATTTTGTTTTGCGTGAGCGTACCCGTCTTGTCGGAGCAGATTATCTGCGCACAGCCGAGTGTTTCGACGGCTGTCAGACGGCGAATTATAGCATTGCGCTTTGACATGTTGGTAACGCCGATCGAAAGCACGACTGTAACGACCGCCGCAAGTCCCTCGGGAATTGCCGCAACCGCCAAGGATACTGCTACCATGAACGAGGGAAGAACGGTTTCTGTAAAGCTGAAGTTGCCCGCTCTTATAAGCTGAACGCCAAAGACTACAACGCAGATGCCAAGCACCAGCCACGTCAGGATCTTAGAGAGCTGATGAAGCTTTCTCTGCAAAGGAGTATCGCCCTCCTCAGCGTCCTGAAGCGCCCCCGCTATCTTACCCATCTCGGTATCCATGCCCGTGCCTGTAACCACGGCAACGCCTCTGCCGTAAACGACAGTCGAGCCCATGTAGAGCATATTTTTACGGTCGCCGAGGGGAACGTCGCGCTCGCCCTCTTTAAGGTAGATGACGTCAATGAACTTTGTTACGGGAACGGATTCTCCCGTAAGCGCCGCCTCCTCGACCTTAAGGCTTGCGTTCTCGAGTATTCTCGCGTCCGCGGGAACGGAGTCGCCCGCTTCAAGCAGAATAACGTCACCGACGACAAGATCCTCGCTACGGGCTATCTGTACTTTGCCGTCGCGCAAAACCTTTGAGGTCGCCGCCGACATTTCCTGTAGAGCTTCGATCGCCTTTTCAGCCTTGCTCTCCTGATAAACACCGAGCACCGCGTTGACGATAACCACTATAAGAATAATGATAACGTCGGCAAAGCCCTCGCCCTCCCCGGGGTGAGCAACGCTTTCGTAGCCTGCGATCACGCCGCTGACTGCCGCCGCAACCAAAAGAATAATGGTCATAGGATCGGCAAGCTGCTCGAAAAAGCGCCTGATTATGGATTTTCCCTTTGCGGCAGCGAGTTTATTTTTGCCGTTTTCTTCAAGTCTTTTTGCCGCTTCGTCGGATGAAAGACCGTCGCGCGAGCTTTTGACCTCGGCTAAAACCATGTCGTTTTCTTCACAGTAAAATTTCAATTCCTCTTACCTCCAAATGCATTTATTTTATTTTACTCAAAAAATACAAAAAAATGCGAGACTTATCCCTTGTGGATAAGTCTCGTCATTTAAGATAAAGCCAAGTTGTTCTGTGATGGTGACTTTACCACACCTTCGTGCCGACTACTCCCTTATAGAGTAGGTATTAAATTATCTGTTGAGTATAAGCTTGGTAAGCTCAACGGGCTCAACGATCTCGTCGCCCTTGTAAACGCGCATGTTACCGGAAGCGATCTCGTCAATGAGAACCACCTCGCCGTTGTGGTAACCGAACTCAAACTTTATATCCCAAAGGTCAAGACCGATGGTCTTAAGATCGTCAGCAACTATCTTGGTTATCTTGAGCGTCTGCTCCTTCATGCTCTCAAACATTTCGGGAGTCATAACTCCGAGCGCTGCAAGTCCCTCACCGGTTACAAGCGGATCGCCCTTTTCGTCGTTCTTAAAGGTGCACTCAACGTAGCCGCCCTCAAGACGAGTTCCGTTCTTTATATATTCGCCGTATCTGCGGATAAAGCTACCGGTAGCAACGAGACGGCAGATAACCTCAAGTCCGTTTCCACCCTGCGCCTTACCGAAGCACTCTGCGGAGAGAACCTCCATAGTAGCGTTCTCAACGTCTGCGCTTACGTAGTGAGTCTTTATTCCTGCTGCCTTGAGAAGCTCAAAGTAGTGAACGGAGGTTTCGAGATTTGCCTTGCCGATACCCTCGATGGTAAGACCTACGGAGTTCTCGCCCGGATCGAACACGCCGTCCTTGCCGGTGCAATCGTCCTTAAACTTCAACAGCACGTTACCGTTGTCAAGAGCATAAACGTGTTTTGTTTTGCCTTCGTAAACTTTTTTCATATTCATTACTCCTTTTCGTCGCATAGCGACCTGCAATATAGTATTATTTTATCACAAATATAAGCGTTTGTATATAGTTTTATAAAAATTTTTCTTGTAAAATTACAAAAATTTCAGAGCGTATAGAGCTCCCATTTTTGTTGATTACATCTGTTCCTTGAGCGCCTTGATGCAATCCGCACAAACGCGCTTTCCGTTAAAGTAGATCACGTCGTCCGTGTTGTTGCAAAAGATGCAGGACGGAGCGTACTTGCGGAGCACGATCTTGTCGTCGTCCGTGAAAATTTCCAAGGAGTCCTTGGACTTTATATCAAAAATGGTGCGGATCTCTCTTGGAATTACGATTCTGCCAAGCTCGTCAACCTGCCTTACGATTCCCGTTGATTTCATATTTATCTCCTTAAATATTTAATGTTTTTTGTCCGATATTGCTGTCGCTTTATATCGCAATAACATTATAATATAAAAAAGTTGTTTTGTCAAGTCGAATTTTTACCATTTTATGGGATTTTTGACAAAAAAATGGAGCAACGCAGCTCCGTTAATGGGCCACGTTGCTCTTTTTGTCGTATTAAGTAGGTTCTTGTCAAACGCTCTGCATTTCCTCGGACTTTTCTGCTTTTGCATTTATCTGCTCGGGATCTACAAAGGTGGGGACGGCGTTCTTGAGCGCGTCTCTTGCGCGCGTCTCGTCGCCGCTTTCGTATGCCGCCTTGAGGTCGCTGAGCAGAGCGTCGAGCATATGAGGAGGAAGCGGCTCGTCACGCTCAACAAATATCTTTTCGTCGTCAGTCTTATCAAGCGTTTCACTCTTGATAAGGAGCTCCTCATAAAGCTTTTCGCCGGGGCGCAGACCGATCTCCACTATGTCTATGTCGCGGTAGGGCTCGAATCCCGAAAGGCGTATCATGTTTTCGGCAAGCTCTAAAATTTTAACGGGCTTACCCATGTCAAGCACGAAAAGCTCACCGTTTTTCGCCATAGCTCCCGATTGAAGAACGAGCTTGCTCGCCTCGGGAATGGTCATAAAGTAGCGGATAATGCGCTTGTCTGTAAGCGTGATCGGACCGCCTGCGGCGATCTGGCGCTTAAAGAGCGGAATAACGCTTCCCGCGCTTCCGAGAACGTTTCCGAATCTCGTTGCGCTGAATATAGTAGAGGCACTCTCGGCGCTTCTGCTTTGAACGATGATCTCGCACATACGCTTGGTTGCCCCCATTACGTTGGTGGGGTTTACCGCCTTATCGGTGGAAACCATTATAAAGCGCTCCGCCTTATATTTTTCGGCAAGCTCGACTGTATTGAGCGTTCCGAACACGTTGTTTTCGATCGCCTCACAGCAGTTGTGCTCCATGAGGGGTACGTGCTTGTGCGCCGCCGCGTGAAGAACTATGTCGGGGCGGTAGTTAGCGAATACGCGTTCAAGCGCTGCGCGATTACACACGGAAAGGATCTCAACGCAAATATCAATAGAGTTCTTATATGCTATCCTGATCTCCTGCTGTATATCGTAAGCTCCGTTTTCGCAGATGTCGAGGATTATTATCTGCTTTGGAGACATGGTTGCTATCTGTCTGCAAAGCTCACTGCCGATAGATCCGCCGCCACCCGTTATGAGAACCTTTCTTCCCGAGTAGTATGCCTTTGCGAGGTCCTCGGGGAAGTTTACGGGCTTTCTGAACAAAAGCTCCTCAATATCAAAATCTCTGAGGGCTCTTTTACTGCCCGCGGTACGCATGGTGGGGTAGTCGTATACCTTTATGCGGCAGCCGGACTGCTTGTAATACTCATAAAGCTTGCGCTTGTTCTCGGCACTCATCTTCGGAACAGCAAAAACGATCTCCTGTATGTCGTATTCGGCAAGAGTCGCAAAGGTTGCCTTTTCCTCGGACAAAACGGGAATTCCGTGTATCTCTCGACCTATCTTTTCGCTCTTTACGTCAATAAAGCATCTCGGCTCGTAGGCAGCTGCGGAGTTGTTAATGATCTCCTCTGCAAGGGAAACGCCGACGCGTCCCGCGCCTACTATTGCGATCTTCGTTTTGGGAGAGCTATAACCGTTTTGCCTGTCGTCTGTGATCGTTCTTCCCGTAAGCGCCTTGACGAGCACAGCCAGGAATTTTCCGTGCTTGCTAGTTCTGTTGCACTTATAAGCGTATCTGTATGTCATGCGGATCGCCATAGCCAAAAGCAGATTCGTACAGCAAAGCGACAGCATTCCCGAGAGCGATATTTTTTCTATGGGCAGGAGTAGTTCAATGGATATGTAGAGGAGACAGCCGATGCCGTCGGATATCATCAGTCTTATATAGGACTGTATGCCGCCGTATCTCCAAATCTGTATGTAAATGTTTGAAGCGAAGCGGGCAGCGAGAATACAAACAAGCGCAAGGGTGCTTTGAATGAGAAGATCCGGGAGATCGAGCCTGCCGAAGCCTCCGTACATTAAGAGGAAGAATAGGTCTACGATCAAAAAGCAGATTATATCGTAAATAACGAGCATCCATCTTATAGTATGTTTTCGGGTCGCGCGCTTTGGGGACTGGGGAGTATTTTTGTCGAAATTTTCTTTTTTTCTCATGTCCTGCGTGCCTTTCATATATTTTTATACATAATTACAAAAAATACGGTTAGTATCCATTTCATTGTATCATATTTAACACAGAATGTCAAGACAGTACGGCAAAATATAATTACATTAAATTATAAATATAAAGAAGATTATGATTGACAATTGGCGAATAATTGTGTATAATATAGAATTGGGAGATGCGTGCTTCACACATTTCCGTGTTTACATGAATTTTTATATGAAAGAGAGTCAGAGTATGTCATTGACACATTACAAAATGACTATTGCGGGAATTGAGCGCCAGCTTCCGCTTTGCCCTATCAGCGATGAGCTTAAAATAGGCGCGTTCGTTATTTTCGGAGATCCCGAGCTTACAACGGCTTGTGCCGATGCGCTTCTTAAGAAAGCGCCCGAATACGATTACCTTATCTCTGCCGAGGCAAAGGGAATACCGCTCGTGCATGAAATGGCGCGTCTTGCGGGAAATCAGAAGTATTTTCTTGCGCGTAAAGCGCCGAAGCTTTACATGACGGGTGTTTTTGAGGTAACGGTGCGATCCATTACCACCGAAAAGGTGCAGAAGCTTTATCTTGACACCGCAGACGCAGAGCTTATGAAGGGCAAGAGAATACTTATCGTGGACGACGTTATTTCTACGGGAGAGTCCCTCTCCGCCGTAGAAGAGCTCGTAAGACTTGCGGGCGGTGAGATCTGCGGAAAAATGACCATACTTGCAGAGGGTGATGCGCAGGAGCGCGACGATATAATCTACCTTGAAAAGCTTCCCTTGTTTGACAAGGACGGACAGCCTATATAAAACGACAGAACAGTTTAGGAGAATAAAAATGGCAGAACTTTTAAGAGCAAACGATAAAAGAACTCACATGTGCGCGACTCTTACGGCAGAGAACGTAGGCGAGCGCGTATGCGTTATGGGATGGGTGCAAAAGCAGAGAGACCTCGGTGCGCTTATCTTTATTGACCTTCGCGACCGTACGGGTGTCGTACAGCTCGCGTTTGACGAAAAGACCGAAAAGGAGATCTTTGACCGTGCGTTCGGTATCAGAGCGGAGTACGTGCTTTGCGCAAAGGGCGTTGTTCGCCGCCGCGGAGAGGGCGCTGTAAACAAGAATCTTCCCACGGGTGAGGTTGAGATCGCAGTCGACGAGCTTCGTATCCTCTCCGCTTCCGAAACCCCCCCTTTTGAGATCGTGGAGAACAGCAACGTAAACGCAGAGCTTCGTCTGCGCCACCGTTATCTTGACTTGCGCCGCCCCGATATGCAGAGAAACATTATCGCTCGCTCGCGCATTTCAAAGATCGCGAGAGACTACTACGCGGATAACGGCTTTATTGATATTGAAACACCTAACCTTTGTAAGCCCACTCCCGAGGGTGCGCGCGATTATCTCGTGCCCTCTCGTGTTCACTCCGGTAAGTTTTATGCGCTTCCGCAGTCACCTCAGCTTTATAAGCAGCTTTTAATGGTTTCGGGCTTTGACCGCTATTTCCAGATCGCTCGCTGCTTCCGCGACGAGGACCTTCGCGCTGACCGTCAGCCCGAGTTTACTCAGATAGATACCGAAATGTCCTTCGTTACCGCAGACGACGTAATGAAGATGCACGAGGGCTTTATAAAGAAGGTTATGAAGGAGTTTATCGGCACGGAGCTTGAGGGCGAATTTATTCGTATGCCCTATGCCGAGGCTATGAGCCGCTTTGGCTCGGACAAGCCCGATATTCGCTTCGGCTATGAGCTTATCGACCTCTCCGAGTGCGTTCGCGCTTGCGGCTTCAAGGTGTTCTCGGGCGCGGTTGAGGCGGGCGGATCCGTTCGCGGAATCAACGTAAAGGGCGGAGCAAAATTCTCGCGCAAGGAGATCGACTCTCTTGTCGAGTTCGTAAAATCCTACCGCGCAAAGGGCTTGGCTTGGCTTAAGTGGACGGATGCGGGAGAGATATCCTCGTCTTACGCAAAATTCCTTACCGACGAGGAAAATGTGGCTATCCGCGAGGCTATGGGAGCAGAGGCAGGCGACCTCATACTTATCGTTGCAGATAAGAACAAGGTCGTATTCGACTCCCTCGGAGCGCTTCGCTGCGAGTGCGCAAAGAGAATGAACATTCTCGATCCGTTTGACTTCAAATTCCTCTGGGTTACCGAATTCCCGCTTCTTGAGTACAGCGAGGAGGACGGCCGCTACTACGCTATGCACCATCCCTTTACCTCCCCCATGGACGAGGACCTCGAATATATCGACAGCGATCCCGGCAGAGTACGCGCAAAGGCTTACGACATCGTTCTTAACGGTACGGAGCTTGGCGGCGGCTCTATAAGAATCCACGACTCCGCAATTCAGAAGAAGATGTTCTCCGTTCTCGGACTTACTGACGAGGAGGCAAAGGAGAAGTTTGGATATCTGCTTGATGCATTCCGCTACGGAGTACCTCCTCATGGCGGACTTGCATTCGGCTTTGACCGTCTTGTAACTCTTTTGCTCGGTCTTGAGGATATTCGTGACGTTATCGCGTTCCCGAAGGTACAGAATGCTTCCGAGCTTATGACAAGATGTCCCTCCGAGGCAGACCCCAAGGCGCTCGAGGAGCTTTGTCTTGCGATAACAGCGGCATCGGATAAGGAATAAATATGTATAATTTCTTTGCATACATGTCGCGCATGAAGCTTATTCGCCGTTGGAGCCTTATGAAGGCTGTGGACGAGGAGAATATAGCGGAGCACAGCGCTGCTGTGGCGCAGATAGCCCACGCGCTTGCTGTTATTGCCAATCGCCTTTACGGTAAGAGCCTTAATGCCGATAGGATTACAACGCTCGCGCTCTATCACGAGAGCGGAGAGGTAATAACCGGCGACCTGCCGACCCCAATAAAATATTACAATCCCGAGATAAGACGAGCATACGGAGAGATCGAAAAGGTTGCAAACGACAAGCTTTTGTCTATGCTTCCCGATGAGCTGGGGGACGATTACCGCCCACTGATAGAGCAGGATGCGACGTCCTACGAGCACCGTCTTGTAAAGGCGGCTGACAAGATCTCGGCGTACGTCAAGTGCGTTGAGGAGCTGAAAGCGGGCAACCGCGAATTTGCCAAGGCGGAGGCATCTCTTAGGGCTGAGGTGGAGGCGTATTATGACCTTCCCGAGGTAAAATATTTTTGTGACAGATTTCTCGAGTCGTTTTCTAAGACGCTCGACGAGCTTGACTGAGGGGCTGATCCCTTTAGCGCAGAACAAAAACACACGAAGATAAAATAATACAAAAGCCGCTTTTACTGTCATAACCGATAGTGTAAGCGGATTTTTTGTATCTAAATTGATCAGCTTTTTCGTTTGTAAAATTTGTGTGTATGAGATTTTGGAAATCGAATTTTGTCGGATTGTGCAAATGGTAGAATTTGAAAAAAATAAAAAAAAGACATGACAAGCTTTTTTAAAAAGTTTTCCACAGGCAAAAAATTTTTAGGGCTCAAAAAACCCTTGAAAATCAAGGTTTTCCACAGTATCAACAGAGTTTTCCACAGGCGATGGGAGAGCGAAAGCATATTGTACAAACAAAAAATCCAAAAAATCAGCTTTTGTACAATATTACCAAAAAGGCAAAAATTTACCACTCGGTGGAGCAAATATTCCAATATAAGACAAATATTTGTAAATAAATTGTAGCTAAATTATAAATACATTAAATGGTAAAACTCTGCCATTTCATGTATTTTATTTCCATTTTTTTCCAAAAAGCCAAAACGGCTGTAAAATGACAAAAAACTTGACAAGACGGAGCAAAAATGGTACAATTCAAGGTGAAAAACGAGAGTTGAGGTTTCTTATGGCTACCAAAAGGATTGACGTGTCGGCGCTTTGCCTTCTTTCAAAACTGAATATTGGAGATGGCGATAAAGCACGCATCGAGGAGGAGCTTTGTGAGTTTGCGGACTTTGCCGCTGTCCTTGATGCCTTTGCCGCTCACGATATGAGCGCTGAGGACGGAGGGGCTGCTGAGCTGCGCGCGGACACCCTCAAAAACGAGGCGTCGGAGCTTTCGGGAAGCTACGTCACTGTGCCTCTGACTGTAAAGGAGGCGCGCGATGATCAAAACGATTGATAGATTTAGCGTAGGCGCGCTTTCGGAGCTTCTTATTAAAAAGGAAATAAGCGCAGTTGAGCTGACCGAATACTGCTTTGAGAAAATAGCGAGCAGAAATAGTGATATAGGCGCTTTTATCACCCTTGACGAGGAGGGGGCGCTTGCCGCCGCGCGTGAGGCTGACAGAAAAAGAGCGTCGGGGGAGAGCGCATCGGGGCTTTTGGGTATTCCGTTTGCTGTCAAGGATAATCTTTGCGTTCTCGGTATGAGGACGACCTGCGGCTCGCACATGCTCGAAAATTACGTCTCGCCGTATACGGCAACTGCCGTCGGTCGGCTTATTGATAGTGGCGCTGTGGTTATCGGCAAGACCAATATGGACGAGTTCGGAATGGGAAACGCGACGAATACGTCGGCGCTGGGGCTTACTCGAAATCCCCATGACACAAGATGCACTGCGGGCGGAAGCTCGGGCGGCAGTGCCGCGGCTGTTGCAGCGGGACTTGTGCCTTTCGCGCTTGGAAGTGACACGGGCGGCTCTGTGCGACAGCCTGCCGCATTTTGCGGTGCGGTCGGATTCAAGCCAAGCTACGGCGCGGTATCGCGATACGGACTTTTGGCTTATGCGTCTTCCTTGGATACGGTTGGTGTGATAGGCGCGGACGTGGAGTCGTGCGCCGCTACATATAGAGAAATGTCTGGATACGACGCGCTCGACAGGACCTCGAAGGATTACGATAAGAATTCGCTCCCAATAGACGTTAGCAAATTGAAAATAGGCGTGCCGTATGCACTGCTTGACGGAGTTTCCAAGGACGTAAAGGGAGCTGTTAACGACATTATTGACCGAGCGCGCTCTCTTGGTGCTAGCATAGTTCCCGTAGAGCTGCCAAGTCTTGACGCGTGCCTTGGGTCGTACTACGTTATTGCTTCGTCCGAGGCGTCCTCAAACCTCGGCAGGTACGACGGTGTTCGCTATGGCTACCGCCCCGAGAGCTACGACTCCGTAGAGGAGCTTTTTGTGAGAAGCCGCACCGAGGGGTTTGGCGAGGAGGTCAAGAGGAGAATACTTCTCGGCACTTATTGCCTTACGGGTGAGGCAAGAGACGGATATTACAAGCACGCGCTTGCCGCCAGAAAATATATTACGGAAAAAATGTGCGAGATCTTTTCGTCGGTTGACTTTGTTTTTATGCCCGTTTCTACGGATATTGCTCCGAAATTTGAAGATCTTATCAAAAAAACACCTACCGAGAGATATCTTGACGATTGCTACTGCGTAATTTCAAATCTTTCGGGAATTCCGTCCTTGTCCTTGCCCGTAGGGCGCGGTCGCGGCGGAATGCCCGTCGGAGTGCAGATAATGGCAGATAAGGGCTTTGATGCAAGGCTTCTTGCTCTCGGCTCGGCTTTGGAGAGGGGGAGTGAGACGTGACGGATATGTACGAGGCTGTAATAGGCATTGAGGTGCACGTTGAGCTTGCCACCAAGACAAAGATTTTCTGTGACTGCCGCGCGGCTTTTGGCGCGCCGCCGAACACAAACGTTTGCCCCGTATGCATGGGGCTTCCCGGAGTTCTGCCCTCGCTCAACGAAAGGGCGGTCCATATGGCGATAAAGGCAGGTCTTGCGCTGGATTGCAGGATCGCGGACGTCACCCGATTTGACAGAAAGAATTATTTTTATCCCGATCTGCCAAAGGCGTATCAGATCTCGCAAAACGAGCTTCCCATCTGCTACGGTGGCGGTGTTGATATAACCGTTGGCGGAGAGAAAAAGAGAGTACGTATCAAAAGAATACACCTTGAGGAGGACGCGGGAAAGCTTTTGCACCGTGAGGGCGCGGGAACGCTTATTGATTATAACAGATGCGGTGTACCGCTCATAGAAATCGTTTCCGAGCCCGATATGCGGAATTCCGCCGAGGCAAAGGCGTATCTTACGGAATTGAGGACTACGCTTCTTTATACGGAAATATCCGATTGTCGAATGGACGAGGGCTCACTCAGATGCGACTTGAACGTTTCAGTACGCAAAAAGGGAAGTGCCGAGATGGGTGTTCGCACCGAGATAAAGAACGTAAACTCCTTTGCGTTTGCAGCAAAGGCAATTGATTATGAGATAGAGAGGCAAATAGAGCTTATCGAGAGCGGAGAGGGAGTGCGCCCCGAGACTCGCAGGTTTGAGGAGTCTAGCGGCACGACGCTTCTCATGGGAAAAAAGGAAAGCGAGGCAGACTACCGCTTTTTCCCCGAGCCGGATATACCCCCTATATATATTGAAGGAAACACGGTTGAAAAGATAAAAAAAGAGCTCCCGAGCATGCCTGCCGAGAGAAGAAAGAGGTATGTCGGGAAATACGGCGTGAGCGAGGACGATGCGCGGATACTTACCTCGTCCTTGCATATAGCACAGTATTTTGAGAGGGCCGCTGAGGGATCGGAGTACCCAAGCACCGTGGCAAACATTCTGCTGTGCGACGTGCTCGCAACAACCTCGCCTGACAAATTCGAGCCGTTTATAAGCGCGGAACACCTATGCGAGACGGCGGAGCTTTACGGAAGCGGCGTTATAAGCAGCTCGTCCGTCAAAAAGCTGTTGAAGCTTATCGGTGACTCCGATTTGACACCCCGCCAAATAGTAGAGAGAGAGGGGCTTGCGCAGATAAATGATACAGAGCTTCTTGAGGCGATCTTGCAGGATGTTTTTGCCGAGGACCATAAGCTTGTAGCGGATTACAAAAACGGCAAGACTGCGGTGCGAAAGGCAATTATAGGTAGAGCTATGGCAAAGAGCCAAGGCCGTGCAAATCCCGTTCTGCTACAGAAAATTTTTGATAGACTAATGCAAGGATAAGAAAATGGAAATTATTTATAGGGACGAGCATATCGTTGTGTGCGACAAGCCGTCAGGAATACTCTCCGAGGGAGAGTCACAAGGAGCGATGCCCGCTCTTTTGTCGGCATATCTCGGAGAGATTGGTGAGGAAAATACGCAGATCTATCCCGTTCACCGCCTTGATAAGGAAACGTCTGGACTTATGGTGTTTGCGAGGAGCAGTAAGGCTACCGCCGCGCTTAGTGCGAGCATTATCGACGGGAGCTTTAAAAAGAGGTATCTTGCCGTTCTGTGCGGCACGCCCGCGGAAGAAAGCGGCAGATTCGAGGATCTTCTCTTTTTTGACAGACAGAGGGGAAAGACCTTTGTTGCCGAACGTGAGCGCCGCGGCGTGAAAAGGGCAATTCTTGAATATAGGGTGCTAAAAAAGAACGGTGATCACACGCTCGTGAGCGTCTCGCTTCTTACGGGTAGAACACACCAGATAAGAGCGCAGTTCGCGTCGCGCGGCATGCCTCTCGTCGGGGATAGACGCTACGGCGCTCCAAAGGAGTCGGGCAACCGCCTAGCCCTTCTTTCCTGTGAGCTTTCCTTTCCTCACCCCACCACGGGCGCGCCCATGATGTTTCAACTTGAGGACGAGGGGGATGCGTTTTTCCACCTTTTGTGTACAAAAGGTGGAGCCAAAAAACTTTAAAAAATTAAAGTTTTTGTGGACACAGCAAAAGACGGAATGTTTATTTGTAAAATATTATTTGGCGTTTTCTAATGAAGAAAGACGGCGGACCCTACGTACCGCCGTCTTTCATTTTTATTTAAAAGTTTATTTAAAAGATAGAACAAACCAAGGTACAGTTTTCTTTTGCTTACCTTTTCTTTTTTAAAAGAAAAGTAAGCGGACTCTTCGCACCGACGGCTTTCATTTTAATTTTAAAATATAGCACAAACCAAGGTATCGTTTTCTTTTGCCTACCTTTTCTTTTTCGCAAAAGAAAAGTAGGTGCTTACCTTTTCTTTTTTAAAAGAAAAGTAAGTTAAAAGAAAAATTTAGGGTCAGCGACTGTCAGCTTTATGATAAGCGACATATTGTCGGGCTGATTTTTTTCACCGAGTGCGGCTTTGTTTCTGCGTATTTCTCCGCATTTTTTGCAACGGTGGATAATGATAAAGCCCTTTTTCGCATCGGGCTCTGTGCGAATAGGCTCAAGCTCGCCGCGGCAGGGGTTAGCTCTGTCACCTGGGTTTATATCTACGTGAAGCGACCAAAGGCAATGAGGGCAATGATTTCGCGAGGTGTACCCAAGCGGCTCTACTTCCTTGCCGCAATGAACGCATATAAACGAATTATCGTTTTTTGTAAACCGTTTTTGCTCCATTTAATTCTCCTATGTAAGCGTTATGTGGTGAGAACAATAAAATCACTTATCGCCGTAGGCTTCGATCGCCTTTTTGTCCTTGCGCTCAAGCTTTACCGTAATGTCCTCGGAGACATAGTCGTAAATGCAGAGCGTAGCCATGGGGGTTTCGTCGTAATTTACACTGCCTATGTAGTAGAAATCGACGTACATAGCCAGGAGAAGCCCCGACCCCTTAAGCTCCTTTATATTTATGCCGGCATCGTCAAGCTGGAAGACCATGCGGCGGAAGTTATATACGTTCTTTTGTTCTGTTGCGCCGAGCGTGCCGTGGCAGCGAACGAATTTTACGCTTTCGGGCTCGTTGCCGAGGTTATCGTCCTTATTCTCGGGCGTGAGGTCTATTGCGACTACCAAGGTAAAATCGTAGTTTTCAGCCTCGCGAGAGGGGATTTCCGAAAGACCGAAGTCAGCGGCGGTGTATTTAAGCGTACTGTTGTTGTAGCGTATTACCGCCTGCACCTGGTTCGCGTCTGGAATGATCGCGAACTCGGTTATTGCAAAGTAACCGTAATTGGTTTCTCCTCGCGTTATGCTGTTTTGATCCTGGCGGTACATATAAAGAGAGCTATCAGCCTCCTCGTAAGCCGATACAAGCCTGTCGTTAGCTACTAACGCATCCATAGAGGACGGGTTGTTCGAGGAGAGTATTCTCCAAGCGAGAAAGCCTATGACTGCGGCAATAAAGAGAGAAACCAAGGCAATAATGACTCTTTTAAGTATTTTAAAAACTGTTGACATTTTTACTCCGATTTATTATAATATAGTAAAATACATATACACAAAATATTATAGCATGATTTTGTGATATTTTCAAGTCTATTTTGCCCGATTTGGCAAGAAGGGGGGAGGAAATAATGAATTTGTTTGAATTTATACCCGCAAAAAACAACAAAAGATTGGGGCTTATATCGGGGCTTTTGCTCATAGGCGGTGCGGTGATGCTGCTTGGTACTTATGTTTTTAATGAGATTGCAGGAAAATGGTTTTTTCAGCTTCTTGCCGTCGGTATGTGTGGCGTGAGCATTTTCCTTGTTTCAAGATACGTCATGAAAAATTATATTTACGCGATCATATCGACTGAGGGCGGTAACGATTTTACGGTGACCGAGCTGCAAAGCAAAAAGAAAACAACCGTTTGCCGTATTTCCGTTTCAAATATTGAAAAGGCAGTTGTGATAGAGCCGGGGAACAAGTCGGGTGAGGACGCGATAAAAGCACTTATCAAGCAAGGCAAATACAAAAGATTTAATTATTGCGCTGATCTGCTTGACGAAAAATGCATATATCTTCTTGCGGACGAGTGCGGTGAGAGAGTTGCCATAAAGCTTTCGTGGGGCGAGGAATTAGAAGCCTATCTTCCGATTGAAAGTAATAAATAAGTAAACTGAATAAAATAAAGGGGTTGTCGCGAGCGACAACCCCTTTGGAGTTTAATTACTCTTTGTTACCGTAGAGATCAGCAAGCTTCTGAAGTCTGTCGTACTTAGCCTTTGCGTTCTCCTCACCCTTAGCAAAGAGCGCCTCTGCCTTTTCGGGGAAGGACTGAACGAGACGAGCGTAACGAGTCTCGGACTTGATGAAGTCTACGTAGTTTGCGGTAGGAGCCTTGGAATCAACGGTAAGCTTGTTGGTTTCTGCCGCAGGATTGAAGCGGAACATCTGCCAGTAGCCTGCCTCAACTGCCTTCTTCATTTCGATCTGGCAGTTCTGCATTCCGCCCTTAACACCGTGCATCTCACAAGGAGCGTAGCCGATGATAAGAGAAGGACCGTTGTAAGCCTCAGCTTCGGTAAGAGCCTTGAGGAGCTGGTTCATATCAGCGCCCATGGAAACCTGAGCAACGTAAACGTAGCCGTAGGACATAGCGATCTGAGCAAGATCCTTCTTGCCGATTGCCTTACCTGCTGCTGCGAACTGTGCAACCTGACCGATCTGAGAAGCCTTGGACGCCTGTCCACCGGTGTTGGAGTAAACCTCGGTATCAAATACCATAACGTTTACGTCCTCACCCGATGCGAGTACGTGGTCAAGACCGCCAAATCCGATGTCGTATGCCCAACCGTCACCACCGAAGATCCATACGGACTTCTTAGCGAGGTAATCCTTTTCAGCAAGGATTGCGGGAGCAGCGGGGCATCCTGCTGCAGCTGCCTTTTCGAGCTCTGCTACGAGAGCGTCGGTCGCGGAAGCGTTTGCCTTACCGTCGTCCTTAGTTGCGAGATATGCCTCAGCAGCAGCCTTGAATTCAGCGGAAGCCTTGTCGGAAGCAGCCATCTCAGCTACCTTACCGATGAGCTTTTCGCGAATGGTCTTCTGACCGAGAGCCATACCGAGACCGTGCTCTGCATTGTCCTCAAAGAGGGAGTTAGCCCAAGCGGGACCCTTGCCGGACTCACGGTTTACGGTGTAAGGAGTTGCGGGAGCGGAGCCACCCCAGATAGAGGAGCATCCGGTTGCGTTGGAGATGTACATTCTCTCACCGAAGAGCTGTGTGATAAGTCTTGCGTAAGAGGTTTCAGCACATCCTGCGCAGGAGCCGGAGAACTCAAGCAGGGGCTGCTTGAACTGGCTGCCCTTAACGGTTGCGTTGATAAGCTCGGACTTCTCGGAAACGTTAGCAACTGCATAGTCGAACGCTGCCTGCTGATCGAGCTGGCTTGCTTGAGAGGTCATCTCGATAGCAACCTTCTCGGGAGTTCCGTTCTTTATTGCGTTCTCGCTTACCTTACATGCCTTAACGCAAAGGGTACAACCCATACAGTCAAGGGGAGAAACAGCCATGGTGTACTTGTAGTTAGTCTTGATGACGGGCTTTGCTGTGAACTTGGTGGAAGCGGGAGCATTAGCAGCCTCTTCCTCGGTCATTGCGAAGGGACGGATCGCAGCGTGAGGACATACGAATGCGCACTGGTTACACTGTACGCAGTTTTCGGGATGCCATACGGGAACGTCAACTGCAACGCCTCTCTTTTCGTATGCCGCAGATCCCTGAGGGAACGTACCGTCTTCCATACCCTTGAATGCGGATACGGGAAGCTTGTCACCGTTCATAAGAGAAACGGGAGTAACGATGGTGTTAACGAAGTTTACGAGATCTGCGCGCTCGCCGGTAGCAGCAGGCTTAGCGCAAGCCTCTCCTGCGTTTGCCCACTCTGCGGGAACCTTGATCTCAACGAGAGCGTCAACGCCTGCGTCGATAGCCTTGTAGTTGAGCTCAACTACTGCCTCACCCTTCTTGAGGTAGGACTTCTTAGCCATGTACTTCATGTAGTCAACAGCCTCGGCGATAGGCATGATGTTTGCGAGTGCAAAGAAAGCAGACTGGAGAATGGTGTTGGTTCTCTTGCCCATACCGATCTCACGAGCCTTGTCGATCGCGTTTACGGTGTAGAACTTGATGTTGTTCTTTGCGATGTAAGACTTAACGTCAGCGGGAAGCTGTGCGTCAAGCTCCTCTGCTGTCCACTGGCAGTTGAGAAGGAACGTACCGCCGGGCTTAACGTCGTTAACGATCTTGTATCCCTTAGTGATGTAAGAGGGATTGTGGCAAGCAACGAAGTCAGCCTTTGTGATGTAGTAGGGAGACTTGATAGCCTTGTCACCGAAGCGGAGGTGAGAAATGGTTACACCGCCGGTCTTCTTGGAGTCATACTGGAAGTATGCCTGAATGAACTTATCGGTGTGGTCACCGATGATCTTGATGGAGTTCTTGTTAGCTCCAACGGTTCCGTCACCGCCAAGACCCCAGAACTTGCAGGAGATAGTTCCCTCTGCAGAGGTGTCGGGAGCGGGCTTTTCCTCGAGAGAAAGTCCGGTAACGTCGTCAACGATTCCGATGGTGAATCCGTTCTTCGGCTCAGCAGCATTGAGGTTCTCGTATACTGCGAAGATGGAAGAAGGAGGAGTATCCTTCGAACCAAGTCCGTAACGTCCGCCAACTACCTTTGCAGATACGCCGTTGGTAGCAAGAGCGGTAACAACGTCAAGGTAGAGAGGCTCACCGAGAGAGCCGGGCTCCTTAGTTCTGTCAAGAACAGCGATCTTCTTCACGGTCTTGGGAAGAACCTCAAGAAGCTTTGCGGGAACGAAAGGTCTGTAGAGGCGAACCTTGATAAGACCAACCTTCTCGCCGTTTGCGAGCATGTAGTCGATAACCTCTTCTGCAACGTCGCAGATAGAGCCCATAGCGATGATAACTCTTTCAGCATCGGGAGCACCGTAGTAGTTGAAGAGCTTATAGTCGGTACCGATCTTTTCGTTTACCTTGTTCATGTAATCCTCAACGATTGCGGGAAGTGCATCGTAGTAGGTGTTGCAGGACTCTCTGTGCTGGAAGAAGATATCTCCGTTTTCAGCAGAGCCGCGGAGCACGGGGTGCTCGGGGTTGATGGAGCGAGCACGGAATGCAGCGATAGCATCCATGTCAACCATTTCCTTAAGATCGTCGTAGTCCCAGACCTCGATCTTCTGAATTTCGTGAGAAGTACGGAATCCGTCGAAGAAGTTTACGAAAGGAACGCGACCCTTGATGGTAGAAAGGTGAGCTACTGCACCGAGGTCCATAACCTCCTGAGGGTTAGAGCCTGCGAGCATAGCAAATCCGGTCTGGCGGCAAGCGTAAACGTCGGAGTGATCTCCGAAGATGTTGAGCGCGTGAGACGCAACGCAACGAGCGGATACGTGGATAACGCAGGGAAGAAGCTCACCGGCGATCTTATACATGTTGGGGATCATCAAAAGAAGTCCCTGAGAAGCTGTGTAAGTGGTGGTGAGAGCGCCTGCTGCGAGAGAACCGTGAACGGTACCTGCAGCTCCTGCCTCGGACTGCATCTCCATAACCTTAACGTTTTCGCCCATGATGTTCTTGAGTCCGGTTGCGGACCAAGCATCGGTGAGTTCAGCCATTACGGATGAAGGGGTGATAGGGTAAATAGCGGCAACCTCGGTGAACGCGTACGATACGTGCGCGGCAGCGGTGTTACCGTCCATGGACATCTTTTTTCTTTGAGTAGCCATGAATTTATTCCTCCATTTTTTAAAAATTTTTTTCCAACTAATATGATAACACAAAAACGCAAATAAGTAAAGAGTATTTTTAAATTTTTCATTAAAAATAAATGCAAAATTTGTTGTTCTGTGACTAAAAAGGCTATATTTGTTAAAACGGAGTCACTTTTGCGCCCTTAAAACGCGGTTTTGAGAAAAAAAGAGGGGGAGAATTTCGCATGGCAGAATAATTTTTGCCGCTCCTATTGAAATAATGCAAAAAATGATGTATAATGTAGCGTAAAGATAAAAATGATAAACGATAAACGTAAATGAGGTTATCAAATGGGATATTTCAGAGAAAGCAAGCGAATAGTGATCAAGGTCGGAACGTCTACCTTGACGCACAACACGGGGCATCTGAATCTTCGCAGAGTTGAAAAGCTTGTAAAGGTGCTCTCGGATATGAAAAACTGGGGCATGCAGGTCGTGCTCGTTTCTTCGGGAGCGGTCAGCGCTGGCATGGCAAAGGTGGGACTCGGACACATTCCCTCGACTCCCGAGGAAAAGCAGGCTATGGCGGCTATCGGTCAGAGCGAGCTTATGAAAATTTACGACAGATTTTTCTCCGATTATGGTCATACGGTAGCGCAAATACTTATGACAAAAGAGGTCCTTTCAAATCCCGAGCGCCGTTCGGCTGCCGAGAATACGTTCAGACGCTTGCTTGAAATGAACTGCATTCCCGTAGTCAATGAAAACGACTCGGTATCTACGGACGAGCTGACAAAATTCGGCGGAAACGATATTCTCTCGGCGCACGTTGCGACTCTTTGCGAGGCAGATCTTCTGCTCAATCTCTCGGACGTTGACGGTCTTTACGACTCCGACCCCCGAAGCAATCCCGACGCAAGGCTTATTGAGAGAGTCGAGAACCTTGACGATGAGATATACGCTATTGCAGGCGGAGCGGGCACAAGCCGCGGAACGGGCGGAATGGTTGCAAAGCTGAATGCCGCTCGCATGGTCACAGAGCAGGGAATACCGATGTTTATTATCAACGGTCAGGATCCCGAGATTCTCTACACTTTGCTTGACGGCGGACATATAGGTACTTATTTTACCGCAAACAAGGATTTGAAAAAATGACAGATGCTCAAAAACGGCGCCGCATGCGAGAGATAGTGGCGGTACTTGAAGAAATGTATCCCGATGCGACCTGCGCGCTCGAATACGGCGGCGAGCCGTGGCGGCTTATGGTAATGGCGCGGCTGTCGGCGCAGTGCACCGATGCGCGCGTAAACGAGGTGTGCAGAGAGCTTTTCGACAGATTTCCGACGCTTGACGCTATGGCTGACGCGCCTCTTTCGGAGATCGCCGAAATAATTCGCCCCTGCGGTTTGTGGCAGAAGAAATCGGAGAATATAAAGAATGAGTGTATTATCGTTCGCGACCGCTTCGGAGGTGTTCTGCCCGATAATATGGAAGACTTGCTCTCGCTTCCGGGTGTCGGACGGAAAATAGCAAATCTGCTTCTCGGGGATATTTACAAAAAGCCTGCGATCGTCGCGGATACGCACTGTATGCGCATTTGCGGCAGGTTCGGAATGTATCCCGAGGGAGTGCGGGATGCCCACAAGGTTGAAAAGATCATGTCAGCGCTCGTAGAGCCGGAAAAACAGTCGGATTTTTGCCACCGAATAGTTCAGTTCGGACGCGACGTTTGTACGGCGCGCTCGCCTATGTGTAAGGACTGCCCGATACGCGCCCTTTGCGCTCACGGTTTGACAAAAAACACTTGACACGGTTGGAAAATTATACTATAATGTTAGTGATTAAAATAAAGTATTGATTGGAGAAGATATTATGTACAGAATCGGTGTTGACCTTGGCGGTACAAATATTGCCGTAGGTATAGTAAACGAGGAGCTTCAGCTCGTCAAAAAAATTAGCACCCCCACGGGAGCGACTCGCCCCGGTGAGGAGATAGTTGCGGATATTGCCGCTCTTTGCAGAAAGGTTTGCGAGGAGATGGGAATTTCTCTTTCGGACGTTGTAAGCATAGGAATAGCAACCCCGGGTATTGCTAACCACGACACGGGAGTGGTTGAGTATGCAAACAACCTGCCCTTCCACAAATTCCCCATAGCAGATATGCTCAAAAAGGCACTTGACACGGATATTCCCGTAAAGATCGAGAACGACGCTAATGCGGCGGCGTGGGGAGAAGCCTGCGCGGGTGCGGCAAAGGGCACGAGGAACAGCGTTATGATAACGCTCGGCACGGGCGTTGGCGGCGGAATAATCCTTGAGAACAAGGTCTACTCAGGCTTTAACTACGCGGGCGGTGAGCTTGGTCATATCGTTATAGAGGTTGACGGAGCGCCCTGCTCCTGCGGCAGACGCGGCTGTTGGGAGGCGTATTCCTCCGCAACGGCACTCATTCGCATGACCAAGGAAAAGATAGAGGAGTGCCGCGCTACGGGCAGACACACTATTATGGCGGACGCCCCCAGAGTATCGGGTCGTACGGCTTGCGACGCTATGCGCGCAGGTGACGAGGCTGCAAAAGAGGTTTACGATAAGTATATCAAGTACCTTGCTTCCGGACTTGCTACCATTATTAATATATTCCAGCCCGAGGTTATTTCTCTCGGCGGCGGAGTTTCGGGAGAGGGACAGTCGCTTATCAACTCCTTGCTTCCTATCGTACGCAAGGAGCAGTACGGCGGAACCGTTGTTGCACTTACCGATATCCGTATCGCAAAGCTTGGAAACGACGCGGGAATTATCGGCGCTGCAATGCTTTAATTTTAATAAAACAAGAAAACGGACTGCTTTTGCAGTCCGTTTTTTATTCTTATTTACAAACGTCGTACACCATTTTATAAAGGGTGTTGATTTCCTCAGTGCGCTTTGCGCATATCTTGCGCATCTCGGCGATCTCGTCCTCAGAGAAGCCGTCAAGATCGTTTTCCTCGAGCTTGTTCTTATACATACGGTCGGTAGTAAGAGCGAAAACGATATCAAGGTCGGTTATATTACCGTCGTCCTCGATAACAACTCTATTGCTCTTTCCGTCAAGAAGCAGGTCAACTGCTTTGATTCCCATCTTGGTTGCTGTGAGTCTGTCACGGAGTGTGGGGGAACCGCCGCGAACGACGTGAGCCAAGCGCATAAACTTCGTCTCAACGCCCGTGTTTTCCTGAATTCTGTTGCGGAGGACCTCTCCGTAGGGAACAGAATTTCCGTTTGCATCGGTAGTGAATACGCCCTCGCTGACAACTACGATCATTCCGCGCTTTCCTGCAGCCTTTGCAGCCTTTATGCTTTCGAAAGCAAGATTTTCGTCGAAGGGGATCTCGGGAATACATACGGCAACGGCGCCGGCAGCAATACCCGTCATAAGAGCGATCTGACCGCAGTCACGTCCCATGACCTCAACAACGTTGCAGCGCGCGTGAGACTCGCAGGTATCACGGAGTCTGTCAACCGCGTCAAGAACGGTATTCATAGCGGTGTCAAAGCCTACGGTGTAGTCGGTAGCGGTAATATCGTTGTCGATAGTGCCCGTAACTCCGATGGTGGGAATGCCGTGGAGAGTAAGATCGGTAGCTCCGCGGAACGTTCCGTCTCCTCCGATAGCAACGATAGCGTCTATATCGAATTTTTTGCAGGTAGCAATAGCCTTCTGCATACCCTCTTCGGTCTTGAACTCCTTGCACCTGTTTGAATAAAGCAAGGTGCCGCCGTGAGTAATTACGTTAGAAACGGAGTGGCTTGTCAAGGGAGTTATATTCTCATTTATAAGACCGCTGTATCCGCCGATTATACCCATTACCTCGACTCCCTGTTCAAGAGCCTTGCGGGTGATTGCACGTATAGCCGCATTCATTCCGGGAGCATCTCCGCCCGACGTAAGCACGCCGATCCTTCTAAATTTTTTCATACTGTATACCTCGTATATGCTTCATAAAATAACATTTTCATTGTTTGAAATATCATTATAATACAGAAGCAGAAAAATGTCAAGAAAAATCTTGATTTTTTTGTAAAATTTTATCTGTTCCAATATTCGTTAGGTCGGATACGGCTTTTAGCGCCATATCGAGCGCATTTGTCGCGCTGACTGTTCTTATATAGTCTCTGCTTCTCATTGCGGAAAGCGTAAGTTTGCGAAAATCCTCGCCGTTTTTTGTCGAAACGCCTATAAATACAGTTCCGACGGGAGTCTCGGGTGTGCCGCCCGTAGGGCCTGCGAGCCCCGTTGCGGAAACGGCAATATCCGTACCGAGCCGCTCTCTTGCGCCGCGCGCCATTTCCATTGCGGTCTCGGCGGACACAGCACCGTGCGCCGCGAGAGTTTTTGCACTTACTCCGAGAAGCCTTTGCTTGATTTCGTTGGTATATGTGACTGAGCCGCCAAAAAACACGTCTGAGCAGCCTGCCACGGCGGTAATGCGCTCTGCAATGAGTCCGCCTGTGCAGGACTCGGCAGTGCACAGTGTGAGAGAGTGCTCGTGAAGCGCATTTACGAGAGCGTGCTCCAGTGAGTCAACGTTTATTCCGTAAACGTATTCGCCTACCTCACTCTCTAAAATTTTATCTATGGTTTCATCGCACATTTTGCGCGCGTCCGCTTCGCTCCCTGCTTTTGCGGTGACGCGGAGTCTGACCTCGCCCTCCTTGCAGTAGGGAGCTACTGTGGGGTTTACTGAGTCGGTCATAACGGATTTTATTTTTTCCTCAACGGCGCTCTCGCCCATGCCGAAAACGTGGACGTTCTCGCTGACGAGAACAGAGTCGGTCTTTTCCTTTAAATAAGGAGCGACTTCTTCATTGAATATCGGGATAAGCTCCCCGGGTGGTCCGGGGAGCATTATTACTGTTTTGTTTGTTTTTTCGCTGTATATCGCAAGCGCGGGCGCTGTGCCGTAGTTGTTGTTGAAGACGCGAGCCGTTCGGGGCATCATAGCTTGCTTTTTATTGTTTTCAGTCATGAGCCGTCCGGTGCGGGCAAAATAGTCCTTTATTCTTGCGAGAGACTCGAAATGCTCCTCAAGAGGAAGTTCGAGGCACTCTGCTACGGTTTCCTTTGTGAGGTCGTCGTAGGTCGGATCGAGTCCGCCGCTGGTTATAACCAAGTCCGCCGAATCAAGCGCACTTTTGAGTGCCGCTTTGAGTCTTTGTGGATTGTCACCCACAGCGGTATGTCGGTAAACGCAAATGCCGAGAGCAGCTAAGCGCTGTGAGAGAAACGCGGCATTGGTATTCACTATATCTCCAAGCAAAAGCTCAGTTCCGACACAGAGTATCTCTGCGGTTGCGATCTTGTTCATAAAAATAACCTTTCGATTTTATTTTGACATATGAACGTCGAGCTGGGGGAAGGGGATCTCCACCTTTGCCTCAGCTAAGGATTTGTCGAGAGCCTCGTAGAGGTCACTCTTAAGAACGCCGTAATCACCCTTCTTGCACCATACGCGAACAGTGATCTCAATAGAGGATTCTTTCATGGCTGTCATGCGAACGAAGGGAGCGGGATCGGTAAGAGCTGCGCTTTGAGCCACGATAGTGGACTCTATAACCTGCTTTGCCTTCTCAATGTCTGTACCGTAGGCAACGTCAAGAGCGAGGTCAAGACGGCGAAGATCCTTGCGGGAGTAGTTAACGATAACGGAGTCGGTAAGAATAGCATTGGGAACGCTTACAGTGAGGTTGTCACCCGTTGCAAGCTGGGTGTAGAAAATGCCAACCTCGTCAACAGTGCCGCTTTTTCCGCTGATCTCGACGAAATCACCAACGCTGATGGGCTTAAAGAACAAAAGCATTATTCCGCCAACAAGGTTGGAGAATGCGCCCTTTACAGCCAAAGCAACGGCAGCACCTACGGATGCAAGCACGGTTATGACCGATGCCATGGGAACGCCGAGGATCGCTATTACTGATATAAGTACTACTGCGTAAGAGCCGAATTTAACGGCGCTCTGGAGAAAAGTGGTTGCTGTGGGGTCAGCGCCCTTAAGCTTTTTTGCGTTTTTCATCTTTTTGAGAACAAGCTTAATTACAATATGTCCTACTATAAAAACAGCGAGTGCGGCAATAAGGCGCCAAGCTATGTCCACGCAGAAGCCTACGAATGTCTGCGCAAGATCGAGAGAAAGATTGAAGAATGAGTTGAGTATTTCGGGCATTTTTTGATTTCCTTTCTTTACAAAAGATTTTACATAATTATATTATATCCAAAAATTTAGCGATTTCGTTTATTGCATATAGATTTTTTGTAAATTATGTTGCTATTGGGCGAGAAATGATGTATAATTTTAAAAAAGGAAGGAGTTGAGGATATGGAATGCACGCTTTGCCCAAGAATGTGCGGAGTGCGGCGCGACAAGGGAGAGCTCGGCGTTTGCGGACAGACCGATAAAATGAAAATAGCACGTATCTCGCTCCACCGCTTTGAGGAGCCGCCCGTAAGCGGCAAGTCAGGCTCTGGCACAGTATTTTTTTGCGGGTGCTCATTAGGGTGCGTTTTTTGCCAGAACAGAGATATAAGCCGTTCACAGACTGTCGGTGCTTTTTATACCCCTCAAGAGCTTGCGGACGCATTTTTGGAGCTTGAGAAAAAGGGAGCTGCTAACATAAACCTCGTTACTCCCACGCACTTTGCGGACGGCGTGATTGCCGCACTTGAAATAGTAAAGCCGAGGCTGAGTATCCCCGTACTTTACAATACGTCGGGCTATGAGAGAGTAGAAACGCTTCGCCGCTATGAGGGACTTATTGATATTTATATGCCCGATTTTAAGTATATGTCAAAGGAGAACGCTGCGCTATACTCGTCCGCGCCCGATTACCCCGACGTGGCACTCGCCGCGCTATGCGAGATGTATCGGCAGGTGGGTGCTTGCAAATACGGCGAGGACGGTATGCTTGTTCGCGGAATGCTTGTAAGACATCTCGTTTTGCCCGGTTGCCGCAAGGATAGCATAGAGGTGCTGACCGCTCTTACAGAAGCACTGCCAAAGGACGACATCCTCGTTAGCATTATGAGTCAGTATACCCCTGATTTTGCCACGGACTGTCCTCATAAAAACTTACACCGCCGACTGACTCGGTTTGAGTACGACTCCGTTGCCGATTTTGCATCGTCGCTCGGAATAAACGGCTTTATACAAGAGCTTTCATCTGCCAAAAAGGACTATACTCCCGATTTTCTCGAAAACCCTACTTTTCTTTTTCAAAAGAAAAGGTAAGCACTTACTTTTCTTTTAAAAAAGAAAAGGTAAGCAAAAGAAAACTATACCTTGGTTTGTGCTCTCTCTTTTATTTATCATATAGAAAAAGAAAGCAAAAGAAAAATACACCTTGATTTTGTTGTATATCTAAATAAAAATGAAAGACGGCGGTACGTAGGGTCCGCCGTCTTTCTACATTAGAAAACGCCAAATTATATTTTACAAATAAAATTTCCGTATTTTGCTATGCCAACAAAAACTTTAATTGTTTAAAGTTTTTTGGCTCCACCTTTTGTACACAAAAGGTGGAAAAACGCGTCCTCGCATCCCCCGCGTCCCCGCGTCTTTTTACTTTATCTGCGTGCCGGTGGGAACGGAATCGTCAACGAAGATTACCTTACAGCCGCAAGCGTTGTTAGTTGCGGCGAGGAGCATACCCTGGGAGTTAACGTTACAGATACGGTTGGGCTTAAGGTTAGCGATAACGATGATCTTTCTGCCGATAAGCTGCTCGGGGGTGTATTCCTCCTTGATAGAGGACATGATAACGCGCTCGCCGATACCGTCGTCGAGAGTGAGCTTGAGGCAGGAGTGAGATTTACGAACGCTCTCCGCCTTGAGCACCTTGCAAACGCGGAGGTCGATCTTCGCGAAGTCGTCGATCTCGACCTGCTCCTTGACGGTCTGTACGGGATCGGGCTCGCGGTTGATCTCCTCTGCAGGCTCGCAGTCGCACGTCTCCTCTGCGGGAGCATCAGCCGCCTTTTCCTCCTCGGTCTGAGGATAGGAGAAGTCGAGCAGTCCTACGTACTTTTCGGACTCAATAGCATAGAGGAAGAGATAGAGGCGGGGACCTTTTTCCTTATCTATAAGAAGCTTATAGACTGTGCGGAAGAACGCGCCCTGAATACCCTTAAGCTCCTTGTCGGTCATGTCGGTGCCGTAAACGGTCTTGGGGATCGAATAAAGCTCTGCGTTAAGATCGTCAAGGGTGTAGCCGCCCTTTGCGATGTATGCGTGAAGAAGCTCGATGCACTTTTTCTCATTTTCGTCAAGAGCGTCATAAACCTCAAAGTTGCGCGTCGTGCGAAGCTTGTTGACCTGATCGGGAGCGCACTGCTCAAGCCAGAACTTTGCTCTGTCGAGTCTGTCCGCGAAATCCGCTTCCTTATAGTTCATACCGATCTTCTCAAATACGGTCTCAAGCATGGGAACGTTGAAGTTTACAACGGAGCCGAGCTGAACGAGAAGCGACATGGGAACGGTAGCTATCTCTCTGCCGGGAACGGTGCAGTTGTAGATAATATCTGCCGAGAGCTCGTTTGCCTTGCCCTCTCTTACGTCGGTGAGCATCTTGTCAAACTCAAAATACTGACGGAGAATACCGTCGTCAAAGCATATATCGAATGCCTTGGTGGGGTCTGTTTTAGCGTAGAGCCACAGAAGCACCTCGGGCTGATAGAGCTTAAGAAGCGTTTCGGGGGTGAGGTTGAGTCCGGACGAGCTTGACATCTTACCCGTCATGCCCTTAATTCCTATAAACTCATAGCCTTGGAAGATGGGAGCCTCAAAATCGAAAATCTTCTTGGAAATTACCTTGGAGTTGTTGTAAGAGCCCGTGGGAGCGGCATGGTCCTTTCCACCCGGCTCAAAGTCAACCTGCTCGTATCTCCAGCGCATGGGCCAGTCGATCTTCCAACCGAGCTTGCAGTTGAAGTTCTCAAGGAATTTGAATTCGCCCTCGTGACCGCAACGGCACTTAAAGGTAGCCATGGTGCAGTCCTCGGAGAGGGATGTAATGGTGGTAAAGTCGGTGTGGCACTCGGGGCAGAAGATGCTTACGGGGTAGTAAGCCGCCTTTTCCGCCTCGCGCTCTGCCTTCAGCTGCTCCTCGGTCTTTGAGGTGTCCTTGGTCTTAAATGAATCAAGAATATCAAATATCTCGCCGCGCTTTTGGAGAGATTCGATTATGTCCTTGGTGTACTTACCCGAGCGGTACATTTCTGCCTGATAGCGGCAGTCAAGCTCGATGCCAAAGGGCTCGATGCCCTTGAGGAACTCTTCCTCAAAGTGCTTTGCGTAGTTTTCGTGACAGCCCCAAGGGTCGGGAATGTCAACGTAGGGGCAACCGATATATTTATCGTAATCGCTTCCGACTACCGCCTGAACGTTAGCGGGGATCTTGCGGCAACGGTCGTACTCGTCCCACGAAACGATAAGCTTTGCCTTTTTGCCCTTTTTCTGAAGTGCCTTAACGACGAACAGAGGGGTTGCAAAATCTCTGAAGTTACCGATGTGAACGGAGCCCGAGGGGCTTACGCCTGCGGCGCATACGTATTCCTCCTTGTCGGGATTGCGGTCTATAATTTTTTGAGCGATTTCATCTGACCAGTGCATTTTATTCTCCTTAAATATAAATAAACATAAATTTTCAATATAATATTTTATCACAATGTTTTGGAATTGTCAAGGACAAGCGTGAATATTATTTGAGATACGGAGATTTTTGGCAAATCCCTTGACTTGAATGCCTAAAAGATGTATAATAATCAGTACATCTACCCGTGGCACAGCTGGATAGCGCGCAAGACTCCGACTCTTGAGGTCGCAGGTTCGAATCCTGTCGGGTAGGCCAAGAAAAAGAGACAAAATTCGACAGAATTTTGTCGCTTTTTCAACTAAATCCGTCCTTTTGGACGGGATAAATCCAACTGCGTTGGGTGAAATCGCTTCGCGATGAAATCCCGCATTCGCGGGATAGCGAAGCGGCGCGAGCGCAATGAATGACAACGCGGTGCGTTGTCAGAACGCGAGCGTGACCGAGCCGCAGGAGACAGGAAAGGCGGATTTAATTTCATCTGAGGCGGTACGCCGAAGATTTCATCCAAACTTGTTTGGATTTGATCCTGCGGAGCATGATTTCATTAAATTGCACACTGCATCAGTTAAAAAGTCAAACTGCGTTTTTTTAGGGGCGAGAAAAAATAAATTCCAAAAAGTCTTGACAAATGACAAGGGTTGTGATATTATTAGTGTAATTATGGTGAGGAATGTTTCTCTACATAAAAAATTATAAAAACATATGAGGTGTTTGACATGAAAAAAGTATTTGCAAAAGTATTGTGCCTTTGCCTTTGCTTCGTTATGCTTGCAGGCTGCATGGTAGCTTGTAACAAGAACGACGGCGAGGACGTGATCGTTATTGGTTGTACCGGCCCTCTTACCGGCGGAGCTTCCATTTACGGTATCGCAGTTAGAAACGCAGCCCAGCTCGCAGTTGACGAGATCAATGCGGCAGGCGGACTTAACGGCATCAAGTTCAAGCTCGACATGCGTGATGACGAGCACAAGGCAGAGAACGTTGAGAACCTTTACAACGGCCTTATCGAGGACGGTATGCAGGTTTCTCTCGGAACTGTAACCACAAAGCCCGGTCTTGAGTTCAAGAACCTTTCCAAGGCAGACAACGTATTCTTCCTTACGCCCTCTGCAACCGGTGACGCTATTCCCGAGTTCGCAAACGGCTACCAGATGTGCTTTGCAGACTCTAACCAGGGTACTGCTGCTGCTAAGTTCTTCAACGAGACTTACGCAGGCAAGAAGGTTGGTATCTTCTACAAGGCTGACGACGAGTACTCCGTAGGTATCTACAACAACTTCAAGGCTAACCTTGCAGACTCCTTCAAGGCTGATCTTAAGGAAGCAAACTTCACGGGTGAGGCTTCTACCTTCGATTCTCAGATCGCAACTCTTAAGGATTGCGAAGTAGTATTTATGCCTATTTACTACACCCCCGCTTCTCAGTTCATGACTCAGGCAAAGAACGTTCAGAACTCCATCACCACCTACTACGGCTGTGACGGATTTGACGGTATCGATGCTATCGAGGGATTTGACATCAACTCCATTCCTCAGGAGATCAGTATGCTCTCTCACTTCAACTCCACCGCAACCGAGGGACCTGCTGCTGAGTTCATTCAGAAGTACAACGACAAGTACGACGAGACCAAGGAGCCCCTCAACCAGTTCGGTGCGGCTGCTTACGACTGCGTATACGCAATATTTGAGGCACTCAAGGTTGCAGTTGAGAACGGTAAGGAAGTAACCGCAAAGACATCCGCATCCGATATGTGCGAGATCCTCAAGGAAGTATTCAACAGCGATTCCTTCGAGTACAGAGGCATCACAGGTAAGTGTGAGGGCAACGAAAAGTCCCACATCAGCTGGAGCGCTGACGGTACAGTAGTTAAGGAAGCTATTAAGTACATCGTTAAGGAAAAGAACGCGTAATTTCACGTCGTTCTATACCCCGGCAGAGACAACTGCCTACGCGTGTAGGCAGTTTTCTCTTATATAGTCTTGAGTAGTAAAGGAAATTACTATGGAATTTTTAACAACACTCGTAAACGGATTGAGCCTTGGCGGTATCTACGCGATGATCGCGCTCGGATACACCATGGTTTACGGAATAGCAAAGATGCTTAACTTTGCTCACGGCGATATAATAATGGTTGGAGGATACAGTGTTTTTGTATTCGGAGCGATGAGCCTTGGATCAGTTCCGCCTGTTGCATCTTTGCTCATATCGGTTGTTGGGGCAGTTCTAGTATGCGCTTGTCTTGGCTTTGGTATAGAAAAGATTGCCTATAAGCCTTTGCGCGGTGCGTCACCGCTTGCTGTTCTTATAACTGCTATC
>JAZOWN010000023.1:0-7144 GCA_045659245.1 Eubacteriales bacterium | reverse complement strand
GAGGTGTTCTATATCTTAACTAACTCCTCATCCACCGCTAACGCGGTCCCCCTTCTCCCGCAGGAGAAGGCTATTTGGTTCCTCGCTTCGCTCGGATAAATAAACTGGGCAAAGCTAAAGCTTTTTGGAACCACCAGCACTGCTGGTGGTTTTCAGGATACAATTAAAAAGAAAGTCGTCGGTACGTAGGGTCCGACGACTTTCTTCATTAGAAAACGCCAAATAACAGATTACGCACTGAAAATCCGTCTTTTGCTACGTCAGTTTTTGCAAAAAACATTGTATAAAGTTTTTTGGCTCCACCTTTTGTACACAAAAGGTGGACGCGTCCCCTCAATTCAAAATCACAGCAGACATCGGGGCGAGGGTGCCGCCGAAGGGCTTGCCGGAAAGGAGATCGAGTCTGCCGTCCTCGCCTATATAGGCGGCATCGTGTGAGGCGTTCACGGCGACGGTAATACGGCTCTCGCCGCTTGAGCGCGAGTAGACGACAAGTGCGCCCTCTGCGCGTTCGATTTGGAAATCGCCGTCCTTAAACACCTCGTTCTGCGTTCTTATCTTACCGAGCAGGCGGTAATGAGCGAGAAGCTCCTCGCACTCATGCCCCCACGGATAGGTCTTTCGGCAGAACGGATCAGAGTAGCCCTCAACGCCCGCCTCGTCGCCGTAGAACACCGACGGCACGCCGTAAACGGTGTACTGAAGCGTAGCGGCAAGCTTAAGGAGCTTAATTCCCCGCTCTCTATCGTCAGCCGAAAGCCTCATTACAGAGAACTCGGCGTTAGAGTAGCCCGAGAGGTCGCGCCCGCCGTTACCGAGCACCGTCAAAATTCTTTCGGTGTCGTGCGTGCCGAGCAAATTCATAAGCGCATCGCACACGCACTTGGGGTATGAGTCATAGACCGATTTAAGTATATCCGCAAAGAACGGCGCATCACCGTCCACAAGCAGCGCAAGCGCGGCATTTCGGAACGGATAGTTCATAACGCTGTCAAGCTGGTCGCCGCGCAAGTATCTACGTCGCTGTGAGTAAGAAATCTTCTCGGCGGCGTTTTCCCACACCTCGCCGATAATTATTCCCTCTCCGCCTGACGCGCCCTTTACCGTGTCGCGAAGCTCGTCAAGGAACGTATCGGACAGCTCGTCCGCGACGTCAAGCCGCCAGCCGCCGATACCCATATTTATATATTTCTCGCAAACGCCGCCCTTGCCCGTAAAGTACTCGCGGCAGTCGTCCACGGAGTGATTAAGCTTCGGCAGTATCTGTATTCCCCACCACGTCTCGTACTCGTCGGGGTAAGCACGGAAGCGGAACCAGTCGCGAAACGGCGAGTCGGGATTAGAGTACGCGCCCGTCTTGCCGTACTTTTCGTATCTATCAAAATAAAGGCTGTCGTCGCCCGTGTGATTGAAAACTCCGTCGAGAATGATACGGATATTCAGCTCTTTTGCCTTATCGAGCAGATTTTTAAAAGCCGCCTCGCCGCCGAACATCGCGTCAATTTCAAGGTAGTTGCCCGTATCGTACTTGTGATTTGAATATGCCTTAAAAATCGGGCTCAGGTATATAACACCCACACCAAGCGAGGACAGATACGGAAGCTTTTCGGCAATTCCCCAAAGGTTGCCGCCGAAAAACATGTTGTTCGCAAGCTTGTCCCCTGCCTTTTCGGGGTACTGCATAATTCCATTATCCCAGTCGCCGTTGATTATCACGTCGTCGCGCGTCTCCACCTCGCCCTCGCCCACCGCAAAGCGGTCAACGAAGATGTGGTACATAATTCTTCCCTTGAACCACTCGGGCGTGTCAAAGTCTGCCTTGTAAATAAGCAGAATAAATCTGCCGCCCGACTGTCGCTCAAGCGTAAAATCGACGAAATTGTAGGTGTCCGTAAAGAGGGTGTCCACTCCGCGCAAGAACAAAAGCTCGTAGTAAAAAAGCCCCTCACCCGCACCCCCGCAAAGCTCGGCGGTGTCAAGAGAGAGCGCGTATTCGTCAACACCGTTCTCCGTTTTGGCGTAAGACAGGGGCAGGTCGCGATACGCCTCGCCGTCCCTCGCTATACGCAAAACTACCGCCGAGCTGCCGAGCGAGCGCGGAGCGCTGACGGTAAAATCTATTACGCTTCCGCACGGAAAAGCGCCTCGCGAGGAGGCGTCCTTTCCGTTTACGGTTTTACTTATTCTTGGCGTGCAGTCGCCCGCCACCGAAAGTCTCGTTAACATTTGTTTTCCTTACTTTTTATCAGTCAGTCTCTTTATATTCCAGATATTCTCCGCATACTCCTTGATAGAGCGGTCAGCGGCGAAGTAGCCGCAAGCCGCGATATTGAGAAGCGACATACGGTTCCACTTGTCCTTATCCTGATAGTCGTTAATCGCTCTCTGGTGAGTCGTACGGTAGGACTCGAAGTCAGCAAGACACATATACGGGTCTGCAACGCCCTGACCTGTGAGGAGGTAGCTTGCGATATCCGCAAAGGACTCGCCCGCAAAGCCGATATTGAGTGCGTTGATTATCTTGCGAAGCTTCTCGTTGTTTGCGTAGAACTCGGAGGAGCTGTATCCGCGCAGCCAGAGGTCGTCGACCTCGGAGCTGGTAAGTCCGAAGATATACATGTTCTCCTCGCCAACCGCGTCGAGCATCTCGACGTTCGCGCCGTCAAGCGTACCGATGGTCATAGCGCCGTTTATCATAAGCTTCATGCAGCCCGTTCCGCTTGCTTCCTTACCCGCAAGAGAGATCTGCTCGGAAAGCTCTGCCGCAGGCACGAGCGCCTCCGCCATGCTGACGTTGTAGTTCTCAAGGAATACCACGGCAAGCTTCTCGCGTACGGCGGGATCGCTCTCGATCTCCTTGCCGAGGCAGCAAATGAGCTTTATGATGTTCTTCGCCATGTAGTAGCCGGGGGCTGCCTTTGCGGCAAAGAGGAACGTCTGGGGCTGGAACTCCTTATTTGGGTTCTCCTTGATGTCGATATAAAGTCCTATGATGTTGAGGACGTTGAGAAGCTGACGCTTGTACTCGTGCAGACGCTTGATGTGCACGTCGTAGAAGGAGTGCGTGTCGATAAGTCTGCCCGTCTGACGGTAGATGTGGTTGGAGAACGCGATCTTGTTGTCGTGCTTGATCGCTCTCACCTTTGCGCGCACCTCGGCGTCGTCAGCGTACTTCGCGAAGCTTGCAAGCTCCTCGGGGTTGTGGCGGTATCCCGTGCCGATAGTTTCGTCAAGAAGTCCTGCAAGACCGGGGTTGGAGTAGCACAGCCAGCGGCGGTGTGCAATACCGTTGGTGACGTTGAGGAACTTATCGGGGTACATCGCGTAAAAGTCCTTGAAGATGGACTTTGTGAGAATGTCGGAGTGGAGCTTGGAAACTCCGTTTACCGAGTGACAGCCGACGGCGCAGAGGTTTGCCATGCGTACCTGACCGTAGCTTACTATACTCATCTTGGAGATCCTGTTCCAGTTGCCGGGGAACGACTTCCACGCCTCGCGGCAGAATCTCTCGTTTATCTCCTGAATTATCATATAGATTCTCGGGAGCTTGAAGCGGAACAGATCCTCGTTCCAGGTTTCAAGCGCCTCGGGCATTACCGTATGGTTGGTGTAGGAGCAAACGTTCACCACTATCTCCCATGCCTTATCCCAGCTGTAAAAATACTCGTCGATAAGTATTCTCATAAGCTCGGGGATACAGAGCGCGGGGTGAGTGTCGTTGATGTGGATAGCAACCTTGTCAGCAAGATTGTCAAGCGTTCCGTAAACCGCCATGTGGTCGCGGATTATGCTCTGGCAGGACGCGCTGACCATAAAGTACTGCTGAGAAACACGGAGAAGCTTACCCTCAACGTGGTTGTCGGAGGGGTAAAGAACCTTTGAAATGCTCTCCGCGTTGGTGCTCTTTTCAACCGCCTCGGTGTACTGACCCTGCGTAAAGAGCTTCATGTTGAAGTTGTGGATATCTCTTGCCTTCCAAAGACGGAGCTGGCTTACCGCCTTACTGTCAGAGCCCGAGATCATCATGTCGTAGGGCACTGCCTCTATCTCCTCGCAGTTCTCGTAAAGCACCTCAAGGTGACCGTCCTTCCAGTTCTCCTTGACGTGACCGCCCATCTTTACCTTGTAGATGCGGTCGGTTCTCGGAACGAGCCATACCTCGCCGCCGGGAAGCCAGATATCGGGAAGCTCGACCTGCATTCCGTCAACTATCATCTGCTTGAAAAAGCCGTAGTCGTAGCATATGGAAAATCCCGTTGCGGGGTAGTCGAGAGAGGACAGAGAGTCCATAAAGCACGCCGCAAGTCTGCCAAGACCGCCGTTGCCGAGTCCCGCGTCGGGCTCACATTCGTAAATGTCCTCAAGGGAGAAGCCGTATGCGGCGAGCGCTTCCTCATATTCCTTAGTCATACCGAGGTTGCATATTCCCGTCTTGAGCGAGCGGCCGAGCAAGAACTCGACGCACATGTAGTATACACGCTTTGCTCCCTTTTCGTTTACCTCGTGCTTAAAGTTACCTCTCTTTTCGGTGAGAATATCCTTAACGGTCATAGCTACCGCCTTATACATCTGGTCGCGGGTAGCCTCCTTGGGGATAACTCCGAAGTAGCGAGAGAGCTTTGTTTCGATATTTTCTTTTACTTGCTTTTTCTGTTCAATAGTTGCCATGGGTTTTGCTGTTTCCTTTCAAAAGTGCCTTCGTAGATTTGTGAATAATAGAAATGTTAAAATTATTTTTGCGCGTTACGCTTATTTGGAGGCTCCCTTGTGCAAAGGGAGCTGTCGCGAAGCGACTGAGGGATTGTCTTTTACTTTGTTCTTATTTCACAATCCCTCCGTCATTTTCTTTCGAAAATGCCACCTCCCTTTACACAAGGGAGGCTTATTTGGAATAAGCTTCGTGTGATGTTTTTTATTTGTGAGTGATTTTTTGCTTTTTACGGGAGGAGCAAGCCCCTCCCCTACCGTATGTGACCGTACTCCGTGAACGAAGCTCCGTCAGCGCCGAGAGGGCCGTTTCCATTAGCCTCCCTTGTGTAAAGGGAGGTGGCACGCAGAGCGTGACGGAGGGATTGTAAAGGATTAGTATTATTTAAAACAATCCCTCACCGCCTACGGCGGAGCTCCCTTTACACAAGGGAGCCTTATTTTAATATCTTTAAACCTAAATTTCTGTTCTTATCTCAAAGAGAATTGTACATGGAAATATACTTGCTTGCGGAGGATTTCCAGGAGAAATCAATGCGCATTATCTTGCCGATAAGCTTGTCGCGCTTTTCCTTGTCGTTCCAAAGATTTATCGCCGCCGCCGTTCTCTCGCCAAGCTCAAAGGAGCTGTAATTGGCAAAGGTAAATCCGTTGCCGCGGATCTTGCCGCCGTCCTCCCAATATCCCTTGATGGAGTCGTAAAGACCGCCCGTCTCACGGGTAACGGGAATAGCTCCGTAGCGCGATGCTATCATCTGAGAAAGTCCGCAGGGCTCGCTCTTGGAGGGCATGAGGAATATGTCCGTCGCCGCGTAAATGCGCTTCGCAAGGTCGCGGTCGTAGGTCATCAGCGCTCGTACTCTGTCGGGGAAATCGCTCTCGAGCTTCTTAAAGAAATTCTCGTACTCAGCCTCTCCCTTGCCGAGAATTACCAGCTGACAGTCACAGTTGCCAAGCAAAGCGTATATCATCTCGGAAATGATGTCCATTCCCTTGTGCGACGCAAGTCGCGAAACGATAGACAAAAGCGGAATATCGTTTCTCTCGGGAAGTCCTACCTCGCGCTGAAGCGCCGCCTTGTTCTCGTACTTGCCGTCAAGCGAGCGCCAAGTAAAGGTCTTCGCAATGGACATGTCCTTTGCGGGATTGTAGTACTCGTAATCAATACCGTTGAGTATACCGCAAAGCTTATACGCGTTTGCGTTGAGTATGCCCGCAAGACCGTGCGAGTGCTCCTCGCCCTTTATCTCGTCAGCATATCTGGGGCTTACGGTGCTTACCTTGTCGGCGCACTCAATAGCGCCCTTCATGAGGTTGATACAGCCGTCGTAGTCAACGATGTTGCGCCACCAGTCAAGCTCAAATACGGTGCTGAGTATCGCGTGGTCATACTTGCCCTGATACTCGATATTGTGTATTGTGTAGACCGTCTTTATTCCCGAGTAACCTGGGCGGCTCGCGTACTTGCACTTAAGGTAGATTACCGTCAGCGCCGACTGCCAGTCGTTTGCGTGAAGCACGTCGGGGAAATAGTCGAGCTTGTCGAGCATTTCAAGCACTGCCTTTGAGAAAAATGCATATCGCTCGCCGTCGTCGTAGCAGCCGTAGAGCGTGTCGCGAGCGAAATAATACTCGTTGTCAATGAAGTAGTACTTTACTCCGTCCTTATAAAGGCTCTTAATTCCACAGTATTGATAACGCCATGCGAGTCCGACGTAGAACACCGCCTCGGTCTTCATCTCGGAGCGGAATTTATCCGAAACGCTCTTGTGAAGCGGCATTACGACGCTGACCTCAACGTCCTTCCCTCCCTCTGCCGCAAGAGCAGCGGGAAGCGAGCCGAGTACGTCGCCTAGTCCCCCAGTGGCAGCAAAGGGCATAACCTCCGCGCCTACATATAATATTTTCTTCATATTTTTTCCCCTTTCCTCTTACTTTTCTTTTACGAAAAAGAAAAGTAAGCAAAAGAAAACGATACATTGGTTTGTGCTATAATTTAAATATTTCCTCTTGCTTTTCCGAAAAAGAAAAGGTAAGCAAAAGAAAACGATACATTGGTTTGTGCTATTCTCCTACTTCTCTATTGAAAAAGAAAAGTAGGCAAAAGAAAATGATAAATTGGTTTGTGCTTATGATTAGCCTCCCTTGTGTAAAGGGAGGTGGCGCGGCTTGCCGCGACGGAGGGATTGTAAAAGATTAGATTTACTTAAAAACAATCCCTCAGTCACCTTCGGTGACAGCTCCCTTTACACAAGGGAGCCTTTCGCAAATCGAGCCTTAGTCTACAAATTTTTCCAGTTTAGAGTTATAAGCGCTTCGCGCGTTATGATTTTGCTTCGCAAAAGTTATGATATGATTGCCCTCTATCTTCAAGCTGCGCGTCAGCGCATCATAACGATGCGTAGCATCTCATAACTCATAGTTTGCCCGCAAGGGC
>JAZOWN010000022.1:0-3301 GCA_045659245.1 Eubacteriales bacterium | reverse complement strand
CCACTCTCAGTTCGGCAGATACGTAAACGAGCCCGGTGACTATTCGAGCATGAATACCGACGGACACCTTCGCTCCGTATTCTTCGGCAGAAGCGAAACGCTCACCATCAAGGACGGCAAGCTCGACCTCGGACTTTTCGCCCACGTATACTTCATTGACTGGGACCACGTGATCGCGCGCCGCAGACAGGTAAACGTAACCGTAATGGGAACGACGGACGACGTAGAGGACAGAAAGGTAAATGACGGACAGGTCATCAACACCCGCCGCAGATTCACCGACGAGGAGAAGGCTTACGACATTCACTACGATCTCCAGCAGATGAGATAATTTCTGAAAGCGAGACCTGTTATGACGGACAAGTACGTATATAAATATGAAATGCACATGCACACCTGTCCTTGCAGCGGCGGTGGCAAAGATATACGCGAGCATATAGATGATCTTATCAGTAAGGGTTATTGCGGCGCGGTGGTTACCAATCACTTTTATGCAGGCGATAACAGAATTGACAGAACGCTTCCTTGGGAAGAATTCGTCGATGCGTATAGACAGGATTATCTGTACGGTCTTGAGTATGCCAAAGAGGTCGATTTTGACCTTATGTTTGGACTCGAAGAAGGCGTGTATGACGGTCGCGAGATACTCCTTTACGGTATAACTCCCGAGCTGATAGCCGCTCACCCCGAACTCAAAAAGGCTCCTGCGGAGAAATACGCCGAGGTCGTTCACGCGGCGGGCGGACTTGTATATCAGGCGCACCCGTATAGAGCAAGACACTACGTGTCAAAGCCCTATCCGCTTGAGTGCCTCGATCTGCTTGATGGTATAGAGGTATACAACGCAGGTAACGAGCCCGAGTGGAACGAGAGCGCGCAGAAGCTGGCGGACGAAAAGGGACTTGCTTGCGTTGCAGGCTCGGACGCACACAAAATAGGAACTGGTGGGCGTGCCGGAATCGCTACGAGCGAGCGCATGAGAAATAACGACGACCTTGTCCGCGTGTTAAAGAGCAAAGACTATATAATTCTTAAAGGCGAATAAAGAAAAAATACGGTAGCAGATTTTCTGCTACCGTATTTTTATACCATTTACGCCTTCAGGGGCGCGTCTACCTCGATCTTGGCAACAACGGGCAAATGGTCCGAGGGATACTTGCCGTTCTTTATGTTGTCAATTGCGGAGTAGTACTTTGTTCTGATAAGGTCCTTCGTTACGAAGATGTAATCGAATACGTAGGGAATTCTCTGGGTGAACTTGCCCTCAACCAAGGTAGGACCGGTATCTCCCGTAACCTCAGCGACCTCGCTCGTCATGCCGAGGCGCTCGTTTTCTGCCAAGAAGGTGGATATGCTTGCCTGCGGAGCGGTGGAGTTGAAGTCGCCGAGAATGACTATCGGAGTATTCTCCCACTTGGGGTCCTTAATAAACGTGTTTACAGCTCTGAGCTGCAAAACGCGGGTTTCCTCGTCAGCGCGGTAATCGGCGTGAAGATTGAGGAAAAGTAGGCGGCTTCCCGTGTCCTTGTCTTCTAAGTGGAGGTAGTTAAATCCGCGGTATTCGCGCGATTTTTCGTACTTTGAGCGCACCGTGGGCGTATCGCTCATAAAGCGATGTCCGAACTCAAGCACGTTAAACTTGTTATCCTTTAAATAAATGTAATTTCCGCGACGGATCTCGTCATGGTACACCTCACCGATAAAGCAGGTGTAGCCCGTCAGATTTTTAAGGCATTTTTCCTGGAGCTCTGTGGTAGTTTCCTGCGTTCCGAGAATATCGGGCGCTTCCTCGAGAACACTCTCAACGAGGTCTACGGTAAAGTTCGGATCGCGTCCCTCCTTTGTGAAATTGAGGAGTACGTTGTAGGACATCACCTTCCAGTTAGTGACTGCCGTGTTTTTTGCTTGTGCTTCCATAAAATTTTCTCCCTGTGAATAATAAAATTGTATTTTTTATCATATATTCCGCACAAAAAAATGTGCGGAAAAGTACAAATACTAACGAGAACGTTTTTGATGCTCGCGAAGGCTTGCCTTCGCCTTTTTTTTGCACTCAGCCGGCGTATATCCGTATTTTTTCTTGAAAGCTGCGGCAAAACCGTTTCTGTGAGTGTAGCCGATGGACTCCATTATTTTTGCGACGGGGATTGATGTGTGTGTGAGGGAATTTTTTGCCCATTCCATTTTACAAGCCGTAATATATTCCTGAGGAGTCATGCCCATAGCTTCCGTAAATACACGGGAAAAATACTTGGGGTTGTAGTGCTGCGCCTCTGCGAGGGAAACGACGGTAACGTCCTTAAGATTGCTTCTTATGTAATCCTTTGAGTCTCTGATCAGCTGAGCGACTTTTTCGTTAACAAAGATTTCGGGCTGAGGGGATAGCTCGCTCTCGGACAGGTGTGCGAGAAAAGCGTCCGCTAATGCCCTCAAGTATTCGGTGTTTTGATTGCCAAGATTTGTTTCGTATAGCAAGACCTCGGTAAGTCTCATAATATCCGAGGCGTTTTCGAGCCTTAGAATCCTTGCGGAAGATATTTTGCTGAGCCTGTTTACTATGCTTTGTGAATAACCGCCGTCAATTGATATCCAAACGGAAACGAACGGATCGTCGGAGTCCGATTCTATGGTATGCTTCTCAAGCGGGCGATTGTAATAGAACTGTCCCTCAGAGAACGGCTCGCCGTTAATACGCCCCTTGCCCTTTATAATAAAATTAAGGAAGAGTCTGTCTACGCATCTGTCCTCGAGTATGTAATTAGGGGGGGAAAAATCGACTCCGAGATTAAACTTTTCAATTTCACTGTCGTTCGTGTATATTCGGATATACGTAGTGTGGTATTTTAAATCATGCTTCAACTGAGAGCGCTGGTTTACTATAAAGAATTTTCTGTTTTCTACAAAAAAATTATTGTCGTACGGTCCGTTTGTAAGTTCATCAGGCAAAAAATATGAGCACCCGTAATCATAATGAACAAATTTCATTTGCGTTTAAGTCCTCGTTTTTTAAGATGTAGGGCATTGTAAAGCTTGCCCTTGTAAGTAGATTATATAATATGATGAGCGTTTTGTCAATAGAAAAGCATAATAATGGTAGGGCAGACCTCAAAATACCTTAAAATATTGAAAGATACTCGCGAATGAAACCTTGCAGCCTAAGGCTCGGTTTACAGAAAGGCTCCCTCCGAGAGGGAGCTGGATTTTGCAAAGCAAAAGACTGAAGGAGCCTGCGTTATTCACGGATAAGTGAGAATTTATTGTAACGCGCTCTCCCTCAGTCTCGCATACGCTCGACAGCTCC
>JAZOWN010000021.1:0-18852 GCA_045659245.1 Eubacteriales bacterium | reverse complement strand
TCCGTCGGACACGGCAGAGTACAGCGATGCTATCGCTCTGTTCGTGACCGCGGCGGGCGAGCCGAGAATTTTTTCTATCTCAAACGAGCCGTCGTCGTTCATTTCCTCGAAAAACCAGCCCGAAAGACTTTCAAGGCACGCCGAGTCCTCGCGAAGGCTTTGAGAAAGCCTTGCTGCGTTTTCGACTGCCGCGCTGTTTATTTCCTTCAAGGTCGGAATGATCTCTGCGCGTATTTTGTTTCGCGTGTAGTCCGTATCCGTGTTCGTTGAGTCCGTCACGAATTGGAGAGAATTTTGACGACAGAAATCAAGTATCTCCGCGCGGCTCATGTAAAGTATGGGGCGCACCACCGTGCCGTGCTTGCACGGACGGCTCTCGGGAATACCCGAAACGCCCGTAAGTCCGCATCCGCGACAGATATTGAATATTATGGTTTCGAGATTATCGTTTGCGTTATGCGCCGTTGCGAGTACCCTGATACCGTGCTCCTTCATTATGCTGTCAAAGAACTCGTAGCGCACCTGTCTTGCGGCAGTTTCTACGCTTTGCGAGGTGGATTTTGCGTATTCGGGAACGTCACGTCGGCAGACGAAAAGTTCAACGCCGAGAGACTCGGCAAATCTTTTGCAAAACTCCTCGTCTCGGTCGGCTTCCTCTCCTCTTATCATATGATTGACGTGGGCGGCATATATCCTGACGTCGTGTGATTTTGCGTAAGCGGCAAGCATGTATAAGAGAGCGCTTGAATCCGCGCCGCCCGAAAGGGCGACGAGAATGGGCGTATCCTTGCTGACCCCCGCAATGTCCGAAGGGGAGATGAATTTTTGTGGAAGTGAAAAACTCATTAGGGAGCCTCGCCTACGTCGTTTGCAATCGTACGGAACTTAGTGTAGCGTCCTATCCAGCCCATTTTAACTGTCTTTGTAGAACCGTGACGGTTCTTCGCTACTATTACCTCGGCAATACAGCCCTCGTCGTTGTCCGTATCCTTTTTATCGTAATAATCGTCCTTGTAAAGGAAGATTACTACGTCTGCGTCCTGCTCGATAGCTCCCGAGTCACGAAGGTCAGAAAGCATAGGACGCTTGTCCGTTCTTGATTCAGGTCCACGGGAAAGCTGTGCGCAGCATATGATCGGAACGTTAAGCTCCTTAGCCATAATCTTGAGGTTTCGTGAGATCTCGGCAACCTCGTTTACGCGGTTGTCTATTCTCTTATCGCTCTGCATAAGTCCGAGATAGTCAACTACCACAAGACCGAGATTCTTGACTCTGCGAAGCTTACCCTTCATACCCGTAACGGTCATACCCGTGGTGTCGTCTATAAGTATATTAGTTCCTGCAAGCTGTGTCGTAGTCTTCGCGATCTCATTCCACTGCTTTGCGTCAAGCTTACCCGTACGCAAAGCCATGCTGTCTATCATAGCCTCGCTCGAAATTATTCTGTTTACGAGCTGCTCGGCAGACATTTCAAGAGAGAAGATACAAACCGTCTTTTGGGACTGTACGGCTACGTTGGTGGCAATATTGAGAGCAAAGGAGGTCTTACCCATACCGGGACGAGCTCCGACAAGAATAAGGTCGGAGTTGCCCATGCCTGCAAGAACGGCATCGACACCTGAAAATCCGGTTTTCGTGCCCTGAGCCGCTTCTCCCTCTGCCATTTCGTGCAGATTTTTGTAGACGTCGTTTATTACGTCGCTTATGTGGCGGAAATTCTTGGAATCTCTGCCTTGCGCTATATCAAAGACAAGGCTCTCGGCGTAATCGACCAGATGTGCCGCCTCGCCCTCCTCGCTGTAAGCCTTTTCGGAGATCTCCTCACAGACACCGATCAGCTTACGGAGCAAGCTCTTGTCCTTTATTATCTTCGCATAATCCTTTACGTTGAGGGCATTATTACCCTTGTGTACAAGCTGTGTAATATAGTCCGATGCTCCAGCTTCATTGTATATGCCCTTTGTAACGAGAGCGTCCACAAGCGTTATGAAATCTATATCGCGGCTGTTTACGAACAGCTCCTTGATAGTCATAAATATCTGCGCGTGCTCGGAGATATAAAAGTCATCGGGTGTTATTATCTGAACTACCTCGTCGAGTACCTCGGGCGCAATTATGATCGAGCCAAGGAGCGATTGCTCCGTCACAAGGGAGAAGGGCAGCTTTTTCAGAAGTTCATCGTTCATTTTCTTGCTTCCTTAAGTTTTAGTTCTTTGAGGTTACGGTGATGTTTATTTTGCCGGAAACGTCGGTGAAGAGCTTTACGTCGGCAACGAAGCTTCCGAAGGACTTGATGTTTTCCTTGAGTGTGATCTTTCTCTTGTCTATGTCGATACCGAAGTCGCGCATGAGCGCCTCTGCGATATCCTTTGAGGTGACCGAGCCGTAAAGCCTTTTGTCAGGACCTGCGGCGTATTCGAACTTTACGTTTATGGTCTCAAGTCGTTTTGCGATCTCTTTTGCATTCTCTCGTTCAACGTCTATCTTGTGCTGCTTCGCAGCCTCTTTATTTTTTACGTCGTTTATAGCGGTATTGTCAGCAGGTCTTGCAAGCTTTTTGGGGAAGAGAAAGTTTCTTGCGTATCCGTCTGATACCTCAACTATCTGGTCCTTTTTGCCCTGACCCTTTACGTCCTGTGTCAAAATTACTTTCATGATAATTCTCCTTTGGGTTGTTTTGCTTTATTTTTCCGAGCCGCTTTCTTTTACGTACTCGTCGATAGCTTTTATGAGCATCTCCTTGGCTGCATCAAGGCTTGATTCGGTAAGTGCCGCACCCGCTACGTCAAAGTGACCGCCTCCGCCTATCTTTTCGAGAATAAGCTGAACGTTGAGCTTGCCGTTTGAGCGGCCGGATATGTGTACCGTTGTACCGATCGCAACGAGCGCAAACGCTGCATTGACGTTCTTGACTGCCAGAAGCTTATCTGCCGCCTTTGCCGCCGCAACTCTGTCGTTTGGAGAGCCTGTGCCCTCGCTTGCGGTGATCGCGATCTGATCTCCGTATATTTCCGCGTTAGTGCCGAATATTGCCTCGGAATGATAATCCTCAAATGCTTGATCGAAGAAGGTGCGCGCATACTCGGTGCTGGCTCCTGCGCTTCGCAGATAAAGCGCCGCCGCAAACGTGCGCGTTCCGACTGTACGGGTAAAGTTCTGGGTGTCTACCATTATACCCGCCATCAGCACGTTAGCCTCCTCCTTGCGGAGCGTTCCGACGGGAATACTGAACTCGAGTATTTCACTTATAAGCTCGCATGCAGAGGACGCAGACGGGTCGATATACACGAGCTGCGGCTCTTGCTCGAACTCCTCCTTCTTGATGTGGTGGTCGATAACTGCGGTCTTGAAGGAATTTGACGCAATTTCGGGAGCCTCGAGGATGCGGAAGTTGTTTGCATCGACTACGATAAGCAGTGTGCCGAACTCACTTTCGTCAAGTCCCGTAACATCGTCTACGAATATATCTCTGTAATCGGCGAGGTCTGTAAGTCTTCCCGTGCACGCCTTGAAGTTTTCTGAGTTGAGATTGGTTACTATTTTTACTCTTACGCCAAGATGCATACAAAGAGCGGCAATTCCGACGCACGCGCCTATTGAGTCAAAGTCGGGATTAGAATGCCCCATAACTATTACGTTTGAGGACGAGCTTATCATAGAGCAGAGCTTGGTGGAGATAACTCTCGAATGTCCGCCCGAGCGCTTTTGCTGACTCTTTGTACGGCCTCCGAAGAAGAACGTTCCCGTTTCGTTTTTGATGACTGCCTGGTCTCCTCCGCGCTGAAGTGCCATTTCAAGGCATACGAGAGATTCGCGCTCTCTTTCTGCGAGCGTTGTGCCAAGAGTAGTAACACCTATCGAAACCGTTATAGGCATGTTGTCGTCACCGAGCGTTATCTGGCGAACCTTATCGAGTATTTCGAATTTGTTCTTTACACAGGTAAGGAGGCTCTGACGTGTGAGCATGAGCACGTATTTATGTCTGTCGTATTCGCGGATGATACCGCCGAGCTCTTTTGCCCAGTCCTTGAGTATTGAGTCGACCTTGGCGACCTCTGCCTGGTAGCTGACCTGCGCGTACTGCGCTATTTCGTCGAGATTGTCTATGATGATATATGCAACCGCCGTGTGGAGCGCACGATGCGTTTCGCTAAGCTCCTTAAGCTCGGTTATATCTCTGAACATAAGCAGATAGAACATCTTTCCCTTGGAAAAGAGGGGGTGGCAGTCGATGTGATAAAACTTGTCGCCGATCTTGCACATGAGAGCCTTGTCTTTAAGGATCCCTATCTCTTCTGCGCCTTCCTCGTCATCCTCGTCATCAATGACCTTTGCTGACATATGCTTTATTACCGCGTCCATTGAAATTCCGCATGAGTCCTTGATGTCCGCGTTGAATACGGTTGCCGCTGCTCCCGCCGCGTTCTTCATAGCGGCGTTTACAGTTATGATCTTACCCTTTTCGGTTACTACCGCGTAGGGTATCTTAAGGAGGTGACGGAACGTGTATATAACTCCGTTGTTCTGCTCCTCGGAATAGTTGGAGGCATTGCGGAATATGTTTATACGCTTATGCACGACCATAGTGATTATTAGCGCGGAAACGATATATATTCCTATGAGGATCAGGCCACATACCGCAACCGATATATCGGTATAGGTACAGAGAATAACGTGTATCGCAAGGCAGAGAATGCCCAGGATAATGTAAACTCTTGAGGGTAGCTCCTCAAGTCTTCTGAACGGATCGAATTTTTTGTTTGACATAAGAATGTCCTTTCTTTAATTGCCGTTTTTTCGCTTTTTGTAGTCGGAAACGTAGGCAAGTATTATAAACACGGCGCCCGCGAGGGCAACTCCGATAATTGCGTATATTGAGAAGGTGGCAAGCAGGAATATTACTCCCACGTAGAGAAGCGTGCCAAAGCAAGAGGGACCTTTCTTTGCAATAAACGCGCGAATGCCGCTGAGCGCCACGAGTATAAGACCGGGGGCGAGCACGATCACGATATTCTCAGCAACCGCGCCGTAAAGAGCGAAGCCGCCCGTTACGAGAACGAATGCCGCCACTGTGGCAACTATATAAACTATAGCTGACGTAAGGCTTATATCGAAGTCCAGCATTGGAGAGAGCTCGTCACGGCTCTTTTTCGGATCGGGATAGCAGACAGTAAGATAAACAGAGTGTATGATATACGCGATAACGTTGGAAACGGTTATCAAAAGACCGGGAAGCAGATTAAATACGGTGCCAACACCGGCGTCTACAACCGTTCGAATGTCGGTGTCCGACATGTCAAGTCCCATCATTTCCTCTATCTCTTCCATAACAGCTATGCAAGCAACGGTTATTTCTTCCTTGAGCGTATCTATAAAGCTCTTTGCCGCGGCAAGCGATATCTCGCCCATGGTGCTGTAAAGCGTTATGAGCGCAGACGCGACGAATACCACACACAGACCAAAGGAAATACGGCAGACGGCAGACACTCTGTCAAGCTTCTTATTTACGGAGTATGAGAGCAGAATTGCGGCGGGCAGGGGAGAGAGCGAGACGAGAATGCCGTTTGCATTCGGTGAAATAAAGAGCGCGACAATAAGCGGAATAAGCGGAACGCCCCAAATAAAAGGGGATTTGCTGTTGCCTAATAGATAAGTCAACGAGCAGCAACAAAGCGCGAGGGCGGCAAAAAGCCCGATCAGCAAAAGACTTCCGCCTATAAATGCGGATGCGCCGAGAATTATTGCGTACATTATGATCGCCTTAAATGTTTTTGCGATCCTTGCAAACACAAATACGCTGAACGCGCATATTGCCAGAGCAATTGCTGAGAGCACAAGCTCGTTTATATTTATTGTCAACGCCACGGTTATAAAGGATGCCGCTATGGCGTATGCCGAACAGAGAAGAAAAACATCAAGAGGCTGGATATCGGCTTTATTTTGTTTTTTTGTGATCGATTTTTTCATGTATCCTCTCTTTGACACTGCTTTTGAGTGATTTGTTAAGCCTAAAAAGGGTTACAACTACCCTATTATATAATTATATCATACAATCAGCGTTTTGTAAACAGAATTTTGCCAATTTCTCCCGCAATTTATAATTTTAATGAAAAAATATTTACGAAACGCGAAAAAATATTTAAAAAGGTATTGCAATTGCTGGTAAAGTGTGGTATAATAACGCAGTAAGGTAGAGTGGGCTTGAGAGAGTCCACTCTTAATTGTTAATTTGATACGGAGGTAGAAATGGCAAAGCTTACGGGAAGCGTTGCGCAAAGGGTGCGAGAGATCGCAGAGCCGCTTGCGGACGAGATCGGAATATGGATATGGGACGTTGAATTCGTCAAGGAGGGTGCAAGACGCGTGCTTCGCATAACGGTGGATTCGGAGGAAGGTATCGGTATTGAGGATTGCGAAAAGCTTCACCGTGCCATTGATCCTCTTCTTGACGAGGCAGACCTTATAGAGGAGCAGTATTATCTCGAGGTAAGCTCCCCCGGGATCGAGCGAGAACTTAAAAACGACATTCATATCGAGGCCTGTGAGGGCTGGGACGTTGAGGTCAAGCTGTACGCTCCTAAAAACGGCTCTAAGCTTTATCGTGGCGAGCTTCTTCCGCTTACCGAAAACGGCGATATTGCCATAAAGGTCGGTGAAGAAACGGGAATTTTCGGGAGAAGCACCGTTGCAAAGATCAACACCTATTTTGAATTATAATACACATAACACAAAAGGATGGAAAAATCAAAATGAACAAGGAATTTTTCGTTGCTCTTGACCTTCTTGAAAAGGAGAAGGGAATCCCCAAGGAATACATGCTTGAAAAGATAGAGGCTGCGCTTCTGTCTGCTTTCAAGAAGGAGTTTGGTAACAACACTCTTATGAGAGTTGCTATTGACCCTGTCAAGGAAGACGTTAAAGTCTACTTGCAGAAGGAGGTCGTTGAGGTCGTAACTAACCCTCAGTGCGAGATCTCTCTTGAAGATGCAAAGGCAATAAGCCGCAGAAATACGCTTGGTAAGATGGTTGAGACTGAGGTCAAGACCAAGAACTTCCGCAGACTCAGCGCAGCTGCGGCAAAGTCGGTCATTATCCAGGGTATACGCGAGGGTGAGCGTAAGGCTATGCAGGACGCTTACGAGTCAAAGCGCGAGGAGATCATCACCACTACCGTTTCCAAGGTCTTTTCGGACAACGGAAGCGTATTGCTTGATACTGGCACGGGACACGCAACGCTTATACGCGGTGAGCAGATGCCCGGCGAGACCTTTTATGTCGGCGACAAGGTCAAGGTGTTCGTTACCGAGGTAAACAGAGAGGCAAGAGGTCCTATCGTAACGCTCTCCCGCGTTCATCCCGGACTCGTTCGCAGACTGTTTGAGCTTGAAATTCCCGAAATTATAGACGGTATAGTTATGGTAAAGGGCGTTGCACGCGAGGCAGGCTCGAGAACCAAGATCGCAGTTATGTCAAGAGATCCCGACGTTGATGCGGTTGGTGCGTGTATCGGTAACCACGCAATGAGAATTGCTGGCATCGTTGACGAGCTGCGCGGTGAGAAGATCGACGTCGTTAAATATAGCGAGAACCCCGAGGAGTACGTAGCTGAAGCGCTTGCTCCCGCAGAGGTCCGTTCCGTAACCTTTACTGCTGAAAGAGCTTGCCGAGTAATAGTTGACGAGGATCAGCTCTCTCTTGCTATCGGTAAGGAAGGACAGAACGCACGCCTTGCGGCAAGACTTACCGGCTTTAAGATAGACATAAAGTCTGAATAATTTAAATATGGAAAAAGCTCAGAAAATGAGAAAGATTCCCGAGCGCCAGTGTCTTGGCTGTAATGAGCACAAGCCCAAGAAGGAGCTTTTGAGAGTGGTGAGAACTCCCGAGGGAGAGATCACACTTGACTTTACAGGCAAGAAGTCGGGCAGAGGAGCATATATCTGTCGTGACGTGTCCTGCCTTAAAAAGGCGAGAAGATCGGGAAGAATAGACCGAAATCTCGGAGTGTCCGTTCCGTCCGAGGTTTACGACAGAATGGAAGCGGAGCTTTCGGGTGAGTGATATGGAGCAGAGCAACACGCAAAAATTGCTTCTCTCACTTGGTCTGTGTGCCAGAGCGCGAGCACTTATCTACGGAGTGCCGATGATATGCGACGCACTCAGAAAGGGTGGCAAGGGCTCTCCTCTTTTGGTGCTCGAGGCGGCTGATACGTCTGAAAACACGCATAAAAAAATTACGGACAAATGCAGTTATTACAATACCCGCCACGTGCGACTTCTCTGTACAGGAGAGGAGCTTGCGGCGGCAGTCGGCAAAAGCGCATCCATAGGGGCAGTTGCGATTACTGACGAAAATTTTGTCAGGCTGATTGAGAAGAATATATAGTGAAATATAATCCCCAAATCCCCTTAAATCCATTGAAAGGAAGTCCCGTTTCGGCGATGGGACACGGTACAAAATATGGCAGCTAATCAAGGAGCAAGCTTACTGAAAATTACACAGTTTTCAAAGGATATGAATATTAAAAGCAAGGAAGTTATTGACCTGCTTGCCAAAAAGGGAGTCGAGGTGAAATCCTCGTCATCGCTCGAAGCATCGCAGTTTGAGTTCGTGCTTAATACTCTTACCCTTGACAATCAAATAGACAACATAGGAAATTACCTTGACGGAGTTACTTATATTCCGTCCAAGAAAAAGCCGGCTGCCGCAAAGCCCGCAGAAACACAGGCTGTTGCTGACGAGGCAAAGGCAACCGAAGTGGTTGCAAAGGAACCCGAAAAGCCCGAAAAGAAGGAAGAGAAGAAGATCGCCGACGCTCCTTCTGCCGAAGAAGAAAAAGCAAAGAAGGTTGAAAAGCCTCAAAATATCGTTGAGGAGAAGAAGACTCCCAAGGGCGAGGAAAGAAACACCCAGGCTACCGTAAAGAAACCCGAGGTAAAGAAGCCCGAGTTCAAAAAGCCTATCTCGACTGACGGACAGAAGCTCGACGAAAGATTTGCTAAGGTTGCCTCTCCCTCATCTCAGCAGAAGCCGAACGGCGGACGCTTCGGAAACGGCGGTAATCAAGGACAGCGTCAGGGCTATTCTCAGGGTCAGAAGCCTCAGGGACAGCGCCCGGGCTTTGCCGGTATGCCTAATAAGGATAAAGAAGACAATCAGCGCTCCGGACCCAGAGAGACGTTTAAGCCTCAGGTGATCGTTCGCGGACAGACCGCGAAGGGCGGAGACAACACTCCCAAGCAGAGAGGCGCTACTCGCGTTGTCGATATGAGAGGAACTTCCGTTGACCTTTCCAAGTACGATGAAAGACTCGACAATTTCGTTCCCGATTCGATAGGTGACGTAAGAGGCGGCAACCAGAGGCTCAAAAAGCAGGCGGCGCAAAATCGTCCTCAGCAGGGCTTTGGCGCAAAGGGCAAGGATAAATTCAAGGGAAAGAAATCTACACAGCCCGTTACAAAAGCGCCTACCAGCGTGACGCTTCCCGATGAAATCATGGTGAGCGATCTTGCATCGCGCCTTAAGGTGACCTCCGCAGAGGTAGTCAAGAGACTTATGCTTCTCGGCATGATGGTTACGGTCAACCAGACGGTAGATTACGACACCGCGGCAATAGTTGCCGACGAGCTCGGAATCGCAACCACCAAGGAGGTCGTCGTAACGATTGAGGAAAGACTCTTTGACGAGGAAGAGGATAACGAAGAAAATCTTGTTGGCCGCGCTCCCGTCGTATGCGTAATGGGACACGTTGACCACGGTAAGACCTCAATACTTGACGCTATCCGTCATACCAACGTAACCACCGGTGAGGCGGGCGGTATTACCCAGCACATCGGTGCGTACCGTGTAAAGGCACAGGGACAGGATATCACTTTCCTTGATACCCCCGGACACGAGGCGTTTACCGCTATGCGTGCACGTGGTGCTCAGGCAACGGATATTGCGATACTTGTTGTTGCGGCTGATGACGGAATCATGCCCCAGACTGTTGAGGCTATAAACCACGCAAAGGCTGCGGGTATTGATATAATAGTAGCTATAAATAAGATGGATAAGCCGACTGCTAATCCCGATGCGGTAAAGCAGGAGCTTACAAAATACGACCTTGTTCCCGAGGAATGGGGAGGCGACGTTATATGCGTTCCCGTATCCGCGCTTACAGGCTTCGGAATTTCCCACTTGCTTGACAACGTGCTTCCCGTTGCAGAGGTCAAGGAGCTTAAGGCTAATCCTAAGAGACGTGCAAAGGGTATCGTTATCGAGGCGAAGCTCGATAAGGGCAGAGGTCCTGTTGCGACTGTGCTCGTTCAGAACGGTACGCTCAGAAGCGGCGATATAGTTATCGCGGGTACGTCTGTTGGTCACGTTAGAGCTATGACCGACCATAACGGAAGAACGCTTAAGGAGGCAGGTCCCTCTGTTCCCGTTGAAATTATCGGTCTTGCTGAGGTTCCCTCGTCGGGTGACGAATTCAACGTAGTTGCTGACGAGAGAATGGCAAGAGAGCTTGCAGATCAGAGAAAGGAAAAGGCAAAGGAAGAGGTATTCAAGGCAAATGCTCGCGCAAACCTCAACGACCTGTTCGCTCAGATCTCCGAGGGTGTAAAGCAGCTTAACATTATCGTAAAGGCTGACGTTGGCGGATCTGCTGAGGCAGTAAAGCAGTCGCTTGAAAAGATTTCTAACGACGAGGTCAAGGTCTGCGTTATTCACGCGGCGGCGGGCGGTATCCGTGAGGGTGACGTAACGTTTGCGGCAGCGTCTAACGCAATAATCGTAGGATTTAACGTTCGTCCCGATAAGGTCGCTCTTGACAGTGCCGAAAGACAGAACGTTGATATACGAACCTACCGCGTAATTTACGATTGTATCAACGAGATCACCGATGCTATGAAGGGAATGCTCGCTCCCGAGTTCAAGGAAGTGCTTCTCGGACACGCAGAGGTCAGACAGACTATCCATGTTCCGAACGTCGGTACTATTGCAGGTTCTTATATTCAGGACGGTAAGATCACCAGAGCATCTATGATAAGAGTCGTTCGTGACGGCGTTGTTATCTTCGAGGATAAGATATCCTCGCTTCGTCGCTTTAAAGACGACGTCAAAGAGGTTGCTCAGGGCTATGAGTGCGGTGTCGGTCTTGAACGCTTCAATGACATTAAGGTCGGTGACGTTCTCGAAGCGTATATCATGGAAGAAATCGCAAGATAATATAAAAACAAAGTGGCGATGCCGAGGGCACCGCCACTTTGTTTTTATTATATTTTTCAACTGTAAACTTTTTGCGATAAATATTGACATTTATGAATAAACATGATATAATACTTAAGGATATCGCAAAGATATATAGTGGCGATAAATGTTATTTTACTATTATGAGGGTGGCAGATATGAAAAAAATCGACATATCAAACGCAGTAATTTCAAAAATAAACGACGTTTACGGCTATGCGCTTGCAAGAGATACGGAATGTGAGGCGGTCGCGGAGCATAACGTATTGATAATCAAGAGCCGCGGAGTGAGCGAATACCTGATCGATGGTAAAAAATACGTTGCCGATGCAGAGAATATCGTGCTTATTCCCAAGGGGACGGAATACGGCATGTATATCTGCCGTGAGGGCGAGTGCGTTATAGTTGAATTTGATACAGTCGAGCCTATTGGCGCTCCTTGTGTGCTCGGTACGGGCGGAGATAAGGAAATTACGGCATGTGTTCGCAGCATACTTCAATATTGGAAGCTGAAAGGACCTGCATACCGCTCTAAGTGTATGTCGGAGCTTTATGATCTGATAACAAAGCTCTCTACCGTCCACTCTTATACCTACTCGCTTGCGGGTAAGTACAGAATGATACACAAGTCGGTTAAATATATTGAAGCGAATTACCGCCGAGCAGACCTCTATACACCCGATCTTGCAAAAATGTCGGGAATGGGCGAGACATACTACCGCAGCATCTTTCTTTCCGTGTTCAGCGTTCCGCCTGCAAAGTACATACAGAATTACCGCGTAGAGAAGGCAAAGGAGCTGCTCGTTAAGGGAGAGATCTCAATTGACGACATTGCGACTGCCACAGGATTTGCCAACGCATCGTATTTTTGTAAGGTTTTCAAGGCGACAACGGGATTGACGCCTACGGAGTTTGCGACAAAGAGCCAGAGGCTTGGCTGATTTAAGGAGAAAATAGAAAATGATAGATAAGGAAATTGCGGAGATACGCCGCAGATTCAGAACTGATAAAAGCAATATAAGCCACGTAAGGGGCTGTTACGTAAACGAGAAAAAGGAAATAATTTCGGAATTTGACCAGAGTCTCGGAATGATGGCGGAGGACGATGCGGGCGAGGTGCTTCGCATTCTCAAAAAAACACTTTCGGGCACTTCGGGAAGAACCCTTATTGATATTGAGTTTTCGACACAGCAGGTGCTTGAGAGTGAGGAGCATAAGCTTCTTACAGATCTAAGACATACAAAGCTTGCTGACAGTGAGTGTGTTCACAAGCTTTACGATAAAATAATAAGCACACTCACGCTTGATTCAAGCTATCTTATTCTTCTTGCTTACGACAGCTATGACGTTTTTTTGGCGGGGGCTGTCGGCGAAAAAGAGACCGTGTCGTATACGGTATTCAACTATTTTATATGTAGCGTTTGCCCCGTAAAGACGGGAAAAACTACACTAAGCTACTATTTGCCGGGCAGATGCTTCCGCACGGTAGCCGCTGACACAGTGCTCGGCGCGCCCGAGCTTGGATTTATGTTTCCTGCATTTGATGACAGGACGGCAAATATATACGGCGCTCTTTATTACACAAAAAGGCTTAACGACAGTCACGAGGAAACTGTTGACGCGCTCTTTAAGTCCAAGCTTCCTATGCCCGCCGCGGTACAAAAGGAGACCTTTGGAGAGATACTTGAGTCTGCTGTGTCTGAGGATTGCAGCATGAGAGTCGTTCGCACGGTGCACTCGCAGCTTTCTGCAATGCTTGAAGAGCACAAGGAGCAAAAGATTGAACAAGCGCCCTCAATCGGTAAAGCGGATATCGGAGAAATACTTCGATATAGCGGAGTTTCGGAAGAAAAGGTTGAAAAATTTGAGGAGAAATACGACGAGGCGTTTGGCAAGGATACGAAGCTCAACCCCAAAAATATAGCCGATACAAAAAACATTTCCGTGAAAACGTCGGAAACGAATATCAAGGTTGCGGCAGGAAACGGAAACGTCATAGAAACTCGCGTAATAGACGGAGTCAAGTACATACTTATCCGTGCTGACGGAGAGGTTGTTGTAAACGGCGTAAATATAAGAATAGATTGAATCAAAACAAAAAAATAAAAAATTTTTTAAAAAGGTATTGCAAAACGGGAAATAATATGATATAATACCCATGTTTGCGAACCGATGTCAAAGAACATCGGAATAATAGAAACGAGGTATATTAAGATGAAATCCGGAATCCATCCCAATTATGAAGAGTGCGTAATTCGTTGCGCCTGCGGCGAAACCGTTACCACCAAGTCTACCAACGGCGGAGAGATGAGAGTTGAAATTTGCTCCAAGTGCCACCCCTTCTTCACGGGTAAGCAGAAGTTCGTTGACGTTGGCGGACGCGTTGATAAGTTTAAGAGAAGACTTGAGAGCGTAGGAAAGTAATTTTTTACGGCTCTGAAAATAAAGGCAGGCATTTTAGAAGTGCCTGCCTTTGTTTTCTCAATTTTGTTTGTAAAGGAATTAAAACCATGGAATATACTGATAAAAAATTAAAGGACAGAGCAGTGCTTGTCGGACTTGTTTGGGGAAGTGAAACGCAGGAGAGTGTTGACAAGAGCCTTGACGAGCTTGAACGCTTGCTTGAAACGGCAGGTGGAGAGGCGGTTGCAAGACTTACTCAGAATAAGGATACGCCCGACGTGCGCACGGTTATAGGAAGCGGCAAGGCTTCCGAGCTTGCATATCTTTGCGCCTGCAACGACGTAACGCTGGTGGTATTTGACTGCGAGCTTTCTCCGTCGCAGATAAGAAATATTGAGGATATAGTCGGAGATGGAGTCAGAGTAATCGACCGCTCTATGCTTATACTTGATATTTTTGCTTTGCACGCGGTCACGGGAGAGGGAAAGCTTCAGGTTGAGCTTGCTCAGCTTAAATATACCGCGCCCCGCCTTATGGGAAAGGGAACAGAGCTTTCAAGACTCGGAGGCGGAATAGGAACGAGAGGGCCCGGAGAATCCAAGCTTGAAACGGATAGACGCCACCTTATGCGCCGTGTTCATGCGCTCGAGGCGCAGATCGCTGAAATGGACAAAAACAGAAAGACCATGCGTGCGGCAAGAGACAAGAGCGGTATTCCCGAAATTGCCATAGTCGGATATACCAATGCGGGAAAATCCACGCTCTTAAACAGACTTACCGATGCGGGTATTCTTGCGGAGGACAAGCTTTTTGCAACGCTTGATCCGACAACGAGAAAATTTACGCTCCCCTGCGGAGAGCCCGTATTGCTTACGGATACGGTTGGGTTTATAAATAAGCTCCCCCACCACCTGGTGCGCGCATTCCGTTCGACACTTGAAGAAGCGTGCAACGCAGATATTTTAATGATAATAATAGACGCGTCTGACGAAAACTTCCGAGAGCAGCTTGCTGTCACGGAAAATCTGCTTTGTGAGCTTGGCGCATCGGGAAAGCCTATACTTTACGTCTTTAATAAGTGCGACAAAGGAATAGTAGACTTAGGCTCGCTCGGACGCGAGGCGGCAGAGAACACTGTTTATATTTCCGCGTTGACGGGACAGGGCTGTGAGCTTATGGTGTCAAGGATAGAGGGAATGATCCTCGCAGATAAGCGCAGAGTGACGTATCTCATTCCCAACAGTGAGGCGGGAGCGGTGAACACGCTCTACAAAAATGCGACTGTCGAGAGCGTTGAGTACGGAGCAGAGGGGATCACTGTCGTGGCGCTTGCCGATGCAAAGGCGAGGGGTATTATGAGAAAATACGCCGTTGACGATATACCCGAAGAGACGGACGAGGATTGACGGATAAAAAGCAAAAAGCAGTTTAAGGAGATTTTCATGGATAACATGAAAGAGTTTTTCACTACGCTTAAAGAGGAAGCGCACGTGGAATTTGAAGAAAAGCGCTCTATATTTATAGGTCACGCAATTCGGACGGATACCGAAGAAGAAGCGCAGGAATATATAAAAAAGATAAAAAAACAGTATAACGATGCAACTCACAACGTCTCTGCATACACCATGAAGAACGGAATTATCGCGAGATATTCCGATGACGGTGAGCCGCAGGGTACGTCGGGCATGCCAACTCTTGACGCGATAAGAAAAAGCGGCGTCGATAACGCCTGTGTCGTAATAACGAGATATTTCGGCGGAACGCTTCTCGGTGCAGGCGGACTTGTCCGCGCATATTCTCATACTGCGTCGCTCGCTCTAATGGAGGCGGGAATTATCACCTATGAGCCGTATTGCGAATACGAGCTTAGGTGCGGGTATTCGGAATATCAAAAATACAATTCGTATTTTTGTGATATGGGAGTTCTTGTAGACGACACGCTTTTTGAGGATCAGGTCACTCTGCGCTTTGCGGTAAAACGCAGAGTCAGTGAGCAAATTGTGACGAAAATAAAAGAAATGAGCTATGGTAGAGATATTCCCGAAAGGACAGGTGAGAGGTATGACTTTAGGTAAAAATACATGCCGTGCTTTGGCGATCGCGATTTGCTTTATTTTTATAATAAGTGTGGTATCTTGCAATAACAATGCGGATAATTCTGCTCTTGAGCAGCTTAAAAATATGCAGAGTATGCAAACAACGCAAGTCGAGGAGACCGAGCCCGCAATTGATAACGTACAGAAATACAGAATTGTAATTTCGGCAGGCGCATCGGACGAGGTGCTTGACAAGGCGCTTGAGCTTTCTTCTGCTGTCACCGGTAAAACGGGCAAGACTTGTACGGTAGTCCGTGATACAGATTCGGTTATTGCGAATGATGATACCATGGAAATACAGCTCGGTTACGTTGACCGCCAAGAGGCAAGAGAAGCTATGGGACGTCTGAAAAGAGACGACTATTTGTGCGCAAAATTTTCCGATGCCGTAGTTCTTGGCGGTAAGGTCGAAAGTGCCGACGTAAGCGCGGTGGATAAATTTATTTCCGAAGTTCTCCCTCGCGCAGAGGGCAAAACGATCATAAACGACGATGATGGCTTTAACGTGAGCGCAAGCTACGAGTTGAGCGAAATAATGCTTTGCGGTATAGGGCTTGGAAATTACGGTATTGTCTGTGATGCGCAAGCAAGCGGTGTGGCGGAAACATTCAGAGAGCTGCTCGCGGATAAATGCGGGGCATACTCAGATATATCCAATAAACCGCACGATGATATTCGAGAGATAATATTCAAGCTTTCTGATAGTGAGCAGGTCGGATATTGCAGCATTTACCGCCAAAATGAAGACGTTTTGGTCGAGTCTGACAGCATCTACGGCCTGTCTGTGGCTGTATGTAAGCTTTATGACATTGCGCTCGGCTCTGTTAAAGACGGAATCGGATATATCAATATATCTTCTCCGCTGTTTTATTCGTGCGAGGCTGGCGATCTTTCTGTTATGTCAGTGGTGATCGACGAAGACAACGTGTCCGAGCTTGGCAGCGTGCTTTCGTTGATCGATATAAGCTCTGTTGACGTAATGACGGTTGGCGCTGTGACGGGGGAGGCATGGATGGTATCCAAAGCCCATATTCCTGCCAACTATTCGTATGAGCTTTATACGCTTGAGGATAATAAATATTTTCCTATAATTTATAATACTGAAAGCTTTGATAGTCTTCATATCGCAGTTGACGAAACGCCTGTTTCGTTATGCTTGAGTGTGGGTGACGGAGAAAATGAGGTTCGCTGGGTCACGGTATATGAAAAGAAAGCGGATAACAGGCAGGCGAACGTTGATACAGTATTAGATAACGTGAGCGCTTCCTCGCATGGACTTATCGCCACATATATCGGTGCTTTGGGTTGCAACTCGGATTTTTGTGTGACACACGAAGGCTCTGCCGTTGTATATTTTTCTTGCATCGGTGACGGCGATAAGGAGAGAAATGCATTGGCCGTAGTTACCGACAAAATTATGGATTGCGAAGAAATATACGGCAAAATGATCGGTGAGGGGGATGCATTCTGCATTTTTGCTACGGTGAGTAATATCTATTGCCCCGAATATTTAGACCTTGCTATATAAAGATCTTTTCAAGTCTTAATATATCGTCAAGTGAGTCGCAAAGCAATAAATAACTTTGCTTCACCATAAGCTCACTTTGCTCGCTGCGCGCGTTCTTTAAGCATAAAACGTTTTCCGAAACCTTGTCTATTTCGCGAAAGCTTACGCAGAAGCCGAGATACGTGCGACGTGTGTTCCAGTATTCGACGAGCGTGTCGGAGTCTTGATTTCCGTCGCGAACGTCAGATGCAAGCTCCTTCATCGTGCTTACCGTATCACTGACGTATTTAATATTGAAGATCATAAGCGAGATCACTGCCGTGAACAACAGTAATGAAATAATTAACGATTTCATGAAGCCTCCTTCTTGGTTATTATTCTTTCCTCGCCGGAGTCGCTTATCATCATAAGGTATACGTCCTTTGTGCATGTTCCGCGCTTTTTTAACTTTTGATAAAGCTGTGCGCGCGTAAGCCCTACGGTTGATAGCCCGTGATCGTTCACCGTACCGTTGTCTACTATTATATGAAATATTCCTGATTCCTTTACGGAAATATTAAGCTGCTGACAGGTAGGCTGTGCGTACTTTGCCTTTGGAATGATGGTTATCTTTCCGCTTTTTTCAAGTATTGCGTAAAGTACCTCGTCTATATCGCTGTACCCGTTTTGTCTCAATTCGGTCACAAGCTCGTCGAGCGTAAGCCTTGCTTCAAGCATGGCTTTGCGACAAAGTCTACCATTTTCTATGAGTGTTGACGGGCGCGCGGTGACAAGACCTTTGAGACGCGGAAATGCAACTATAAGGGCGGAGGAGCATATTTCGAAGGTGATTAATATAATTATAGGTATAATCGAGTGAAAAACGGGAATATTACTGTCAGTTATTGGCAAAGAAGCAATTTCGGAGATCAAAACAGTTACCACAACGTCGGATACCTCAAGTTCTCCTATCTGCCTTTTCCCCATTAAACGCATAGCTGTCATTAGAGTTGCGTATATTATGATGGTTCTCAATACGATAGTGGTCATTTTTTTACCTCGGTACACTTTTGTAATGATATTATTTGTTAATTTAGACAAAAACATGCCAAAAACCAAAAAACTTTAAAAAAATACTTGACAAAGTCTAAATTAAGGTATATAATATGCGAGCGCCTTTAAAAAAGGTGCATCGACTGGATACCCACTGAATTTTCCAATAAAAATACTTTTTAAAAATTTTTCAAAAAAATTGTAAAAAAGTATTGACAGAATAGGTGGGGTATGGTATAATGATGATGTTGAGGTGAAACTCTTTTTTTTGTGCAGTCAAAAAATTGGTTCACATAAAGCATTGATATGCTACATAAAAACGGAGGTGTAAATTATGAGAGTAAAAATAACATTGGCTTGCCAGGAATGTAAGCAGAGAAACTACAATACAATGAAGAACAAGAAGAACGATCCGGACAGACTTGAAATGAACAAGTACTGTAAGTTCTGCAGAAAGCACACAACTCATAAGGAAACAAAGTAATTTAATTTTTGTAAAAGCAGTTTTTGCTGCATTGAAGTAGTAAAGTGAGGTTGTATAATATGGCAGATTCAACAAAGAAGAAAACAGGTTCAAGAAT
>JAZOWN010000020.1:0-7761 GCA_045659245.1 Eubacteriales bacterium | reverse complement strand
TAGGATAAAAAAGTTTCCCGGAGGTCTGTCATGAAAATGCTTTTTAAGAATGCCAAAATGTATGAAAACGGCGTTTTTATTTCTACCGACGCTATCTTTGACGGCGAGCATTTCAATATCCTTAACGGCGGTATCTCTGATACCGATACTGGTGATTTCCGTATTTTTAATAATTGTTATATTTTACCCGGCTTTTGTGACGTGCACGTGCATTTTCGCGAGCCGGGCTATTTATATAAAGAGGATATCGCAAGCGGCTCGGCGGCAGCGGCGCACGGCGGCTATACGGCGGTCTGCACCATGCCAAACCTTATACCCACGCCCGATTCAAGAGAAAATCTTGATATTCAGTTAAGGGCAATAAAGGAAAAGGCGAGTATTGCGGTTCTGCCGTTCGGTACTATAACCGTCGGTGAGAAGGGCGAGGCGCATTCGGATATCGAGAGGATCGCATCTGACGTCGTGGGCTTTTCAGATGACGGCAGGGGAGTGCAGTCCGAGGATATGATGCTTGACGCTATGGTGAGAGTCAAGGCGGCAGGTAAGATAATCTCCGCGCACTGTGAGGAGAATTCCTTGCTTCGCGGCGGATATATACACGACGGGGAGTACGCAAAAGCGCACGGTCACAGAGGAATTTGCTCCGAGAGTGAGTGGGCTCCTATAAAGAGAGATATCGAGCTTATCAAAAAGACGGGTTGCCCGTATCACGTCTGCCACATATCCACCAAGGAGAGCGTCGAGCTTATAAGGCGCGCAAAGGCAGAGGGCGTTGACATTACCTGCGAAACGGGACCGCACTATCTTGTGTTTAACGATATGGACCTTTGCGAGGAGGGACGCTTTAAAATGAATCCCCCTATACGCTCCGAGGAGGACAGACTCGCGCTTATCGAGGGAATAGTTGACGGAACGATAGATGCGATCGCCACCGACCACGCGCCGCACTCGGCAGAGGAAAAGGGAATGGGGCTTGAGAAGAGCCTTATGGGTGTCGTAGGTCTTGAAACCGCTTTCGCGGTAATTTACACAAAGCTTGTGAAGACGGGTGTGATCTCTATGGAAAGGCTTGTTGAGCTAATGTCGGAAAACCCGAGAAAGCGTTTTGACATTGGAACGGACGTAGGATTTACGGTTTTCAGCTGTGATGAGGAATATGAGGTCAATACGGATACGTTCCTCTCAAAGGGTAAGAGCACTCCCTTTGACGGAATGAAGCTTTACGGCGAGTGCTTGTTGACAGTTTACGACGGCAATGCCGTGTACGTAAAAAAGTGAGGTAGAAAATGAAGGAAGTAATTTATACGATAGAGAGCAACGTTGCTCTTACGGACAGCGTTTACAAAATGGTTATGGCAGGGGATACCTCTGCAATAGGGGGAGCGGGACAGTTTGTTAACGTAAAGCTTGACGGACAGTATCTTCGCCGTCCTATATCGATATGCGACTATGACGAGAATACCTTGACGCTTATCTACAAGGTCGTCGGCGTAGGTACGGAAAAAATGAGCGCCATGCAGGCGGGAGAAAAGCTCAATATCCTTACGGGACTTGGAAATGGCTACGACCTCTCCTTGTCGGGAGATGCGCCCGTGCTCGTGGGCGGAGGCGTTGGTGTACCTCCTCTTTATAAGCTTTGCAAGCTACTCAAGGCAGAGGGCAAAAAGGTCACCGTTATTCTCGGATTTAATACGAAATCGGAAATATTCGCGGAAAAGGATTTCGCAGAGATCGCTGACCGCGTGATAGTTACGACGGTTGACGGCTCTTACGGAGTAAAGGGCTTTGTTACGAACGCGCTTCCCGATATTGATTATACTTACGTTTATTCCTGCGGACCGTTGCCTATGCTTAAAGCTCTTGCGGGCGCTACTGAGACGAGCGGTCAGTACAGTCTTGAGGAAAGAATGGGATGTGGCTTTGGTGCGTGCATGGGCTGTAGCTGCAAGACCTTGCTTGGAAATAAGCGTATTTGTAAGGAAGGCCCCGTATTTGTCAAGGAGGAGATAATATGGTAAACACTAAGGTCACTTTGTGCGGAATAGAGCTTGATAACCCCCTGATACCCGCAAGCGGAACGTTTGGCTACGGTAAGGAATTTTCCGAGCTTTACGATATAAACTGCCTTGGAAGCTTCTCGTTTAAGGGAACGACGCTTGAAGCGCGCTTCGGAAACCCTACACCGAGAATTGCTGAGTGCGACGCGGGAATGATCAACGCGGTAGGACTTCAGAACCCCGGTGTTGAGGCGGTCGTAAATCACGAGCTTCCCGAGCTTAAAAAGTTTTTCCACAAGCCCGTTATGGCAAATATCTGCGGCTTTTCTCTTGAAGAATACACAAGAGTGTCCGAGATACTCGATAAGGAGGAGCAGGTAGGCTGGCTTGAGATCAACGTTTCCTGCCCCAACGTTCACGGCGGCGGTATGAGCTTCGGTGTGACTCCCGAGGGAGCTGCAAGCGTGGTAAGAGCAGTTAAGGCGGTCACCACAAAGCCCGTGATAATAAAGCTTTCTCCGAACGTCACGGATATAGTATCCATAGCAAAGGCTTGCGAGGAAGCGGGCGCGGACGCTATCAGCATGATAAACACAATGCTCGGTATGCGTACCGACCTTAAAACCAAGAAGCCTGTTATCGCAAACAAAATGGGTGGATTTTCAGGTCCTGCCATAAAGCCCGTTGCTCTGCGTATGGTATACCAGGACTACGAGGCTGTGAAGATCCCGATAATCGGAATGGGCGGAATCTCCTCTGCGGAGGACGTTATCGAAATGATGCTTGCGGGCGCTACCGCCGTCGAGATAGGAAGCGCAAACCTCGTTGATCCGTTTATCTGCCGCGACATCGTGGAGAAGCTTCCCGAGGTTATGAAAAAGTACAAAATAAATAATTTAAATGATATAATAGGAGGTGCCCACTAATGGGAAAGGACGTAATTATTGCTTGTGATTTTAACAGTAAGGCGGAGGTGCTTGCATTTCTTGATAAGTTCACGGAAAGAAAGCCCTACGTTAAGATAGGAATGGAGCTTTTCTATGCAGAGGGCACGTCTATCGTAAGAGAGAACAAGGAGAGAGGACATAAGATATTCCTCGATCTTAAGCTTCACGATATTCCCAACACCGTTAAGAAGTCTATGGCGGTGCTTTCGGGACTTGACGTTGATATGACCAACCTTCACGCAAGCGGAACCGTCGCTATGATGGAGGCGGCGCTCGAGGGGCTTACCCGTCCCGACGGAACTCGTCCCTTGCTTATCGCCGTAACCCAGCTTACCTCGACGAGCGAGGAAAGAATGAGAGATGACCTCCTTATTAACGAGCCCCTTGATAAGGTCGTTATGCACTATGCGTCCAACGCAAAGAAGGCAGGACTTGACGGTGTAGTTTGCTCCCCGAGAGAGGCGGACAAGGTTCACAGTACTTGCGGTAAGGAATTTTTGACGGTAACCCCCGGTGTTAGATTTGCTGACGGCGATATCGGTGACCAGGTAAGAGTTATGACTCCCGCTGACGCAAAGAAGATAGGCTCCGATTATATAGTTGTCGGTCGTCCGATCACGGCGGCGGCAGACCCCGTTGCGGCATACAACCGCTGTGTTTCTGAATTCGTTGATTAATTTAAAAAGGAGATATAAAAATGGAAGCTTACAAAAGAGAATTTATAGAGTTTCTTGAGAGCGCTGGTGTGCTCAAATTCGGAGACTTTATAGCAAAGAGCGGAAGAAGGATCCCGTATTTCGTCAACGCAGGTGAGATAAAGACGGGAGATCAGATCGCAAAGCTCGGTCAGTTTTACGCAAAGAGCTACCTCGAAAAGGTAGGAAACAAGAGAACGGTGCTTTACGGACCTGCATACAAGGGTATTCCGATAGCAGTTGCCGCTTCCATCGGACTTTCCGCAAACGGACTCGACGTGCCCTTCTTCTTTAACAGAAAGGAAGCAAAGGATCACGGTGAGGGCGGAATATTCGTAGGATATCTTCCCAAGGCAGGCGACGAGATCGTTATCGTTGAGGACGTTATTACCGCAGGTACGGCTATTCGCGAGAGCATGGAGAACCTCAAAGGTCTTGAGGGCACGAAGATCGCAGCTACATTCGTAATGGTTGACAGAAAGGAAAAGGGAAAGGGAGAAGAAGGAAAGTCTGCTATGCAGGAGGTTTCCGACGAGTTTGGTTTCCCCGTATATTCTGTCGTTGACGTTTACGACATTATTGAATATTTGCGTGAGGACGAGAAGAACGCAGAAAACGTAGAAAGAATACTTAAATACCTTGAAATAAACGGCGCTAAGGCGTGATCGGGAGGCAAAAATGAGACATCTTATTGATATTTTGGACTTGTCGACCGAGGAGATCGACGAGCTTATAGTTACCGCAAAGGATATTATCGAGAACCCCAAGAAGTATTCCGAGGCATGCCGCGGAAAGAAGCTTGCAACTCTTTTCTTTGAGCCCTCTACAAGAACAAGACTCTCGTTTGAGGCTGCAATGTATGAGCTCGGCGGAAACGTTATCTCCATGGCAAGCGCGTCGTCCTCGTCCGCATCCAAGGGCGAGAGCGTTGCGGACACAGCAAAGGTCGTATCCTGCTATGCGGATATAATCGCTATGCGTCACCCCAAGGAGGGCGCGCCTTATGTGGCGTCACTCAACTCCTCTATCCCCGTTATAAACGCGGGAGATGGCGGACACAGCCACCCCACTCAGACGCTTGCAGACCTTCTCACTATCTACTGTGAAAAGGGAAGACTTGACAACCTTACCGTTGGAATTTGCGGCGACCTTAAATTTGGAAGAACGGTACACTCTCTTATCTCCGCTATGGCAAGATATACGAACGTAAAGTTCGTGCTCGTTTCTCCCGTAGAGCTTAAAGTACCGAGCTACGTAAAGAAAGATATTATTCAGCAGAAAAATATCGAGTATGTTCAGACGACTGACCTCGAGGCAGTTATGCCCGAGCTTGACGTGCTCTACATGACGAGAGTTCAAAAGGAAAGATTCTTCAACGAGGAGGATTATCTCCGCCTCAAGGATAGCTATATCCTTACTCCCGAAAAGCTCAAGAACGCAAAGAGCGACTTGTCTATACTCCACCCGTTGCCCAGAGTAAACGAGATCGCTGTTGCGATAGACGACGATCCCAGAGCGTGCTACTTCAAGCAGGTATACTACGCAAAGATAATGAGAATGAGCCTTATTCTTAAGTGTCTTAAGGAGGAAAGATAATGAATATAGATTCTATTAGAAACGGTATAGTTATTGATCACATCACAGCAGGCAGAGGAATGGAGATCTACCGCCTTTTGGGACTTGATAAGCTTGATTGCTCTATTGCTATAATAAAGAACGTTCACAGTAACAAAATGGGTAAGAAGGATATAATCAAAATAGACGAGGACATTGAGCTTGATATGAACGTTCTTGGATACGTTGATCCCGGTGTTACTATCGATATAATCAAGGACAGCAAGCTCGTTGAGAAAAAGAGAGCGACCTTGCCCCGCGAGATCAAGAACGTTATTTTCTGCAAGAACCCCCGTTGTATAACCCGCACCGCGCAGGAGCTTCCTCACGTATTTAAGCTTACGGATGAGAAAAACAGAATTTTCCGTTGCATTTACTGCGAGACCAAGGCTGGTAACTAAAATTTAATAAGAACATATTGTAAAAATTGTACCGCAGAATTGACATTTTTGTCGTTTTGCGGTATAATTATTGTAAGAAAAGTGAGTAAATACGGAGGTGGAGTATGTACCCGTACGAGGTTTTCAGCGGAGTTGACCTTTACATGATAATGCTTTGTATCGCGGCAGTTTCCGCTATAATAATATACAGAATTTTGGCTGACAGACACGGTCTTGGCGCAAGGCTTCAGAACCTCTGCCTTTTTAATGCCGTTGCATCAATTGTAGGCGGATATTATTCTGCCGTTTTGTTTCAAGCGATCTACAATATTGATAAAAACGGCGGCTTTGTGCTAAGCTCAAGCACGGGCGCTACCTTTTACGGCGGTCTTATCGGCGGCGCGGCAATATTTCTAGCGGTCTACTTTATCGCGGGGCGAGTAATGTTCGGAAAAGGCGGAGAGCACGTGCGTGAGTTCTTTAACATAGCCAATATAGGTGCGGCTTGCATTGCCGCGGCTCACGGACTCGGTAGATTGGGCTGTCTTTTCGCGGGCTGCTGCCACGGCGCTATTACCGACAAGTGGTACGGTATATACATGGTAGCACTTGACAAAAAGGTCGTTCCAATTCAGCTTTTTGAGGCGATATTCCTCTTTGCGCTCTTTGCCTTGTTCTTGATTCGTATTCTTAAAAATAAAACCTACAATTTGCCCATATATATGTGCGCATACGGTATTTGGAGATTTTTTATCGAATACGCAAGGACGGATTATCGCGGATCAACATTTATAAGCTTTCTTACCCCCTCGCAGCTTACGGCAATACTTATGATAGTAGGCTCTTTGGCTGTGTTCTTGCTTGAATATTCTGTAAGAAAAAGGGAATCGGAAAATAAGTCCGTGGAGAGTGCTTGATGAGTACACTAAAAAAACGAATTTACGTCATTATCGCGGCGGTGCTTTTTGTCGCACTTTTAGCGCTTGAAGTTTTCCAAAAAAGCATTTTTACATCCGAGGCTTACGGACAAAATCTTTACGTTACGTTGAGCCGTTCTCTTGGCGGTATAGTGTGCGTTCTGTTTATACTTGCGTTTTCGACGAAAAGCATTCTTTTTTCGCGCCTTACGCTGAAAACGTTTCTTATCTTCCTGCCTTGCATGGCAGTTGCGATAAATAATTTTCCGTTTATACCCGTATTTAGCGGTAACGCGTCGATAGATTCCTCGCCGTCCGTGATCGCCGTGTACGCGCTCTCTCAGCTTGCCATAGGCTTCTTTGAGGAAATGGCTTTCAGAGGCTGTATTTTTACGGTGGTATTGCAAAGATGTAAGAAAAACCGAATGGGCGCTTTTCTTGCTATCGTAATATCTTCGGTCATATTTGGCGTTATACACGCTGTGAATATCGTTGCGGGCTCAAGTATCGATGCGGTTATTCTTCAAATCGGTTATTCGTTCCTCATTGGCGGAATGTGCTCGGTCATATTGATAAAAACCTCAAATATCTGGTATTGTGTGATACTTCACGCGGTATATAATTTTGCGGGCGGAGTTGTTCCCAACTGCGGTGTCGGCGAGATATGGGATACTCCCACGGTTATTCTTACAACTGTCGTAGCGTTAGCAGTTGCGGCATACGTTATATTCCTGCTCTTTACTATACGTCCTACGGAGATACAAAGGGTATTGAATGACTGCGCAAAAGAGGAGCAAACTAATATTTAAAAAGGCTCTTGGAGGAAAAATGCTTACCTACCTCGATATAAAAAACGATCAAGCAGTAAATACGTATATCAAGCGTGCGGACGAATCTCTTACGGCTCTCGGATACACCGAGCACAGTTTTGCGCACGTCGGGCGTGTTGCGGCAAGCGTCGAGTATATACTCACCGAGCTTGGATACTCGGAGCATGACGTCGAGCTTGCTATGATAGCCGCGCATATGCACGATATCGGCAACCTCGTGAACAGAACGGATCATTCCCTGAGCGGAGCGGTGATGTCATTCCGTATTCTCGATAATATGGGCATGCCTGCCGAGGATATTGCCACCGTCGTGACGGCTATAGGAAACCACGACGAGGGAACGGGAGTTCCCGTAAACCCGATCGCGGCGGCACTGATACT
>JAZOWN010000019.1:0-6821 GCA_045659245.1 Eubacteriales bacterium | reverse complement strand
GAGCGAAGCGAGGAACCAAATAGCCTTCTCCTGCGGGAGAAGGGGGACCGCGTTAGCGGTGGATGAGGAGTTAGTTAAGATATAGAACACCTCATCCGTCAGCCGACAAGCGGCTGCCACCTTCCCCCACTGGGGAAGGCTTGGGTTGCGCAGTTACCACGTTTGTGGCGGTAGGGCGACTACCGCAAGTGGCGGATCATTCGACGAGCCTATAGGATCAGCGTGTGGAATCCCCCAAGGGGGCTATCGCAAGCCACCAGAACGGCTGGTGGTCATGACTTTTTGAGATACGCGCGAATAAAATTACAGCCAAAGGCTTGGTTTAATAGAAAGCCTCCCTCCGAGAGGGAGGGGGGACCGCTTGCGGTGGAAGGAGCCTGCGTTATTCAAGGATAAGTAAGAATTTATTGTAACGCGCTCTCCCTCAGTCTCGCATACGCTCGACAGCTCCCTCCCGGAGGGAGCCTAAAATAGTTGCGGCTTCGCTCCACTCATAATGACGCGGACGGGGAGGCTAAAAAGCCTCTTTCCACCAAAACATGCCCTTTTTGGTGATTTAACGGCGGATTTTGCGAAAAAAACGAGGGTTGTTGTTAAATTGCACAAAATAATGGCAGAAAATTCTACACCTGAATGTCACCTTTGCTTGTATATGTGTGGAAATCGTTTGTTGACACGGAGATTTTGGTATGATACAACATATAGACAAAAGAGTGCAAGACGGCGCACAGAGCGACCGACGTCCGCGACCTGACGCTCGCGACCTTGTACAAATATTGTAACGAAAAATATTTTTATTTCAAAAGGAGAAACGTTATGAAAACGAGAACCCTGAAAAAGGCGTGGTCATTATTCCTCGCGGTATTAATGATAGCGCTGGCGCTTCCTCTGACGATGTTGCCTGCGGCAGCTGAGGAAACGACCGAATCAACCCCTGCGAGCATTACGCACGCGAAGGTTTATGCGAAGAGAAGTGACGGATACGACCTTCACACTTCGTATGGCTCCGTTGCAGGAATGATCGACGGAGATCCCTACGATACGAAAGCGGACGGAAGATCTGCACGTCCGTATTATGAGTCCGAGTCAATATCTTCCCCCTATACGCCTCTTATGGTGGGCTCGACAATGAGTCTGTATTACGGATATGCAGTATTCGAGCTCAACGGCTTGAGCACTCTTAGCGACGTAACTATTTGGATTGCCGGAAACGGATACGATGATTCGCAGGCAGCAAGATGGAGCAATCCTGCTTCAAGCTGGGGTGTGAATGACGGGTATGAAATTCTCGTAAGCACTGACGGCGAGACCTGGACTTTTTTGAAGGAGTTCAGCGGAATGTGCGGAGATGGAACTGATCCCGGAGCGAACTTCCCCGTAGCGGGCGATGCCGCATACGCGTCTAAAACTGTTGACGGCTTCCTCAGAGTTGGTCACAAGATAGATCTTCGCGATGCTGAGGGTAAAGGCGTTTCGGCAAAGTACGTTGCAGTTGCCGTAACAGCTCCCAGTAAGGACGGATGCATCGATATCGGTGAGGTTACCGTAAACGGAACGGTCGATACGCTCGACGTTGAAAAGACTCCCGCAGAGATCTATGCTGAGGCAGAGGACGGAGAGCTTCTTCGTAGAGTTGATTTCACCGATATGACCTGGATGGACGACTATCGCAACAGCGACAACTGGAATACTTACTATAAGATTTCCGAGGACGGAAGAACGGTAAGACATTTGTTGCATAAGTCTAACACGTTCGGTGCTGACAACAAGCGCGCAATGTGGGGCGGAATTATTAAGGACGAGAGATTCTCTCTTGATAACGGTGAAAAATATACCATCTATTTTGATGCGCTTTTCGGAAGCGAGGCATATAACACTTACGGAATCGGTATCCAGGTTGACGGAAATAACACGCTCCTTATCGACGGCTTCGGCTTGAGTTATTGGTACAATTGGAATACCAAAAAGGTAAATAAGTCGGACGACGGCGCATATAAATGGAATTATTACGTCGATGATAGAACCGAAAGGAATTCGTTTGCAGTTGAGGTTGACTCCGAGAACGAAATCATGACGCTTTACGTTGCGGATTCTGACGGAACGTACAATAAGGTTAGAGAAATGACCTATGATGGCGCGGATATTACCGGCGAGCTTATCTGCAAGATCTACATGACGAGAGTAAACGCGGAGAAAAATTTGAACAGCTCGAGCTGGGCTGAGATTTCAAACCTTAATATACGCAAGGGACTTGTTGCAACTAAGGAAGAGACGATAGACAGAGCGGCAGAGTATGACGCCGCAAATGACGGCGATCTTCTCCAGACTGTTAATTTCAATAAGTTCTATTGGGAGGATGACTTCCACAGCGCCAGCAACGTCGGCGCTGACGTAGAGCTTTCCAGGGACGGAACCTCTGCGAAGCTCACCCTGCTTGAGGGCGTTTCCTGTAACCGCGCTATTTACTGCGGAATAAAGGATGGATACAGATTCCCCCTCAGAGACGTTGTAGAGGTGATTGAGCCTGAGGAAGGATCCGATGAAGATCCCACGTACGTATACGGCGACAAGCAGTATAAGTATACCATTGTGTTCGACCTTGATTTTGGAAACAATAAGATTAACAAGTACGGACTTGGCGTCATGGTTGACGGAAAGCATTCTGTTCTTATCGACGGCTTAGGTATGAACTACTGGTACGAGTGGAACACTAAAAAGGTGGACGGCGTGAACCTTGGCTCTGATAAATGGAACTACGCAACCAACGTAGAAAAGTCTGAAAAGCACACGTTTGCGGTTGAGGTCGATCCTGAAAATAATACAATGACTCTTTACGTTGCAGACGAAGACGGTACCTTCGATAAGGTAAGAACTATGACTTATGATGGTGCTGAGCTTGGCAATACCCTTAACCTCAGAATTTATACGAGAAAGCTCGGCGGTACCTCTGACGAAAACTCCTGGACTGAGATCTCCGATTTGAAGATCTACAAGGGACTTGTTGCCGATATCGGCGACCACGTCTATGGCGACTGGAGCGAAGCAACAGAGGCTGCCTGTGGTGTTAATGGTATTCAAGAAAGACTTTGTTCGCACTGTGATGATACGATGATAGATATCGTTGCTGACGCTCTCGAACACGAATATGGCGAGTGGACTGAGCCTACGGAGGCAACTTGCACTGAAGATGGCATCAAGGAAAGAGAGTGCTCGGTATGCGGTGGAAAGGAAACAGAGGTCGTTGCCGAAGCTCTCGGACACAGTTTTGGTGAATGGACTGAAACGAAGGCTCCTACTTGTACCGAGGCAGGCGATAAGGAAAGAGAATGCTCGGTATGTGGCGAAAAGGAAACAGAGGTCATTGATGCTCTTGGACACGACCTTTTTGAGGAAAATATTGCCCAAGATCCCACTTGTACTGAGCCCGGATACAAGGGAACAAGCGAGTGTAAACGTTGCCATGAAACGATAGTAGCAGATCCTATCCCCCCTCTTGGACACAGCGTTGGAGAATGGGTTGTAACCAAGGAGGCTACTTGCACCGAGACAGGAATCAAGGAAAAGAAGTGTACAGTATGCCAGGGTGATGCAAAGACAGAGACCATTGCTAAATTGGCACACACCTATGGAGAATGGGTTCAAACTACTGCTCCTACATGTACCGAAGCCGGTGTTAAGGAAAAAACCTGCTCGGCTTGTGGCGATAAGGTAACAGAGACCGGTGCTGCTGCTCTTGGACACACCCACGGAGAATGGGTTGTAACCAAGGAGGCTACTTGCACCGAGACAGGAATCAAGGAAAAGAAGTGTACAGTATGCCAGGGTGATGCAAAGACAGAGACCATTGCTAAATTGGCACACACCTATGGAGAATGGGTTCAAACTAAGGCGCCTACTTATACTGAGGAGGGTGTCAAGGAGAAGACCTGCTCGATTTGCGGTGACAAGGTGACGGAGGCTATTGCTAAATTAACTCCCGAGCCCACTCCCGAGACGAGCGCTCCCGAGACGAGCGCTCCTGAGACCGAGCCTGCTGCAAAGAGCGGCTGCGGAGCAAGTGTTGCTATGAGCGGCGTTGCTCTTGTTGGCACGTGTGCTGCTGTGCTCGCTATAAAGCGCAGAAAGAACGAAGACTGATTAAATAATAATAAGCCTCTTGCAGATCGTATCTGCAGGAGGCTTATTTAATATTCAAAAATAAAGGCTACCGCAGAGAACTGCGGTAGCCTTAGCTTTAACCGAGAAGTTTGTTTTCATTAATGAATGTAACGAGATGCTCGGCAGTTTTCTTATGTGAGTAGTAGTTCAGGTGGTTTCTTCCGCCAGCATTGTTTCTCGTCGTTTCAACGATGTATAGTCCTGCGGCCTCACCGCCGTACTCCTCGTATACCTCTCTGTGCCAGCCGTCTACGGAGGTATCAACGTCCGTCATCTGACCGAGCATCCAAACGATCTCTATATCCTCTCCGTGTATCGGGCGAATATCTGCAAGGAATGCCTTAAGCTTTTCCTTGTAGTCGTGTTTCGTTGCCTTGTGGCCGTTGTCGTTGGTGTTCAGGTTTACGACTACGAGGTCAGCCTTACGCTCGGGTGTATAAAGGGTAGAATCGCTTCTGTAATAGGTGTTGTACTTGTAGAAATCTCCGATTGCGTGTCCGCTGTGCTGATCGGTACTCTTGCTGACTCCGATTCCGGAGATCGCAACCATGGAGTAATCCACGTCAAGCGTGCAAGCGGAAACGTAAGCAAAGGTTCTTGAGCCGTCCTTGTGGTCGTCGTTGGTTACCGAGCCGTATCCGCAGGTTATGGAGTCGCCGATAAACTCAATGAGCTTTCTCTCGGTCGTCCATTCGTGGATCTCTCCGGCGAGCTTCACCGACTTGAGAGTTGCCAGGCCGTCCTTGACGTACTCAACTCTTACGAGACGAACGTGAGCGGTTGTAAGAGTATCGACCTCCGTTCCGGGGAGCTTTTTGGTTACGCTTGTTGTTCCGAATGCTACCTTACCGGTCTCCTTGCCGTCTACGTATACGCGGAAGGTAACGTTCTTGTTAGCTTTTCCGGTAACGCTGATGCTTCCCATATAGGTTGCATTAAATTCTATTCCCGAGGCTGACCAGTCAAAGGACGGTCCTGTCGAGGTGTCTATGCTTCTGCCCTGGATATGTATTTTGTCTTTGTTGGAAAGGATCTCATATACGGTCGTTTCGGGCATAGGTGCTGTCTCCGTTTCAGTTTCTGTGGATTCTTGCTCGCCACCTTTAAGGCAAGAGGAAAACATGCATAAAAGCATACATAAAACTAATAAGGCGGATAATATTTTTTTCATTTTCTTCTCCTATTGGTAAATATTTGATTGGGTTTTGTCCTTGTATTCAAACTATTATTGAATATTAATTTTTGCCAAGCCCGCTTCTGATGTCTCCTTGTATGAAACGGACAGATCTCGACCTGTTTCCTTCATTGTCTGCACGACCCTATCAAAGGATATCTTTCTTGTATTCCACAAAAAGCTTGAGAGATTTACCGCGTTTATTGCTCTCATTGCGGCAACCGCATTTCGCTCTATACAGGGGATCTGAACAAGACCGCATATTGGATCACAGGTAAGTCCTAAATGATGCTCGATAGCAATTTCGGCAGCATATTCGATCTTGTCAATATCGAGTCCAAAAAGCTCTCCGAGCGCGGCGGATGCCATTGCGCAAGCACTTCCGATCTCTGCCTGGCAGCCACACTCCGCACCGGATATTGAGGCATTTTTCTTAATAAAATTCCCGATTAGTCCTGCAGTCAAAAGAGCTTTGATAATTTCATCGTCGCCGTAACCTCGTTTTTGTTGCTGATAATAAAGTACCGCAGGTAATACTCCCGCCGCCCCACAGGTCGGCGCGGTCACTATTTCTTCTCCGGATGCATTCTGCTCACTTACGGCAAATGCATAGGAGCATACTATCCTTGTTTCCCTTATCTCGGTTGATTCATCAATATGTTGAGAGTTATACAATAGCCGTGCTTTCTTCTGAATATCCAATCCACCCGGGAGTGTGCCCTCATCGGATATGCCTCTCTTGATGGAATTCTTCATGGTATTCCATATTTCGTGCATATATGAAAGAATCTCATCGTCCTCTTTTTCTACCACGTACTCCCACAGGCGTTTGTCTTCCTTTTTGCATATTGTATAAACCTCTTCAAAGGACTTCTCAAAATAAACCTGTTTGGACTCCAAAAGCTCCTCTCCATCAAACAAGATACTGCCGCCGCCAATGCTGAAAACCCTTGCTCTGTCGCACTCCTTTTCGTTGATGTATGCCGTAATGTCAAACGTATTTGGATGTGGAAGATCTACACTTTCAATATCAAAAATTATTTCACATTCCTTTGGCAAAAAGGTCTTTTTTATTACCTTGTCGGTGCAATGACCCTTTCCGGTCTTCGCTAAAGACCCGTACAGGATGACCTTAAAACTGTCCGCATTCGGATTTCTTTTTTTAAATATCTTACAAGCGCGTTCAGGTCCTATCGTGTGTGAACTCGATGGACCGCAACCGATTTTATATAGTTCTCTCAGTGATTGCATTTCCTATTTCCTTTCATTGATTCTGCAGTCATCAAGCTTGTTTGACGCCAAGCCATCCTTGTATTATGACGGGGTGAAAATCCCCCGATATGAGTGGATAGGATACCTCGTTCACATAAAAACGTTTATGATCCTCCGCAATTTTCAAGATAATAACGTTGTCTCAAATAATATTTTTCAAGACAATTATAGCAAAAAGATCTTTTCTTGTCAATGCAAACTCATCAAATGTCAAATT
>JAZOWN010000018.1:0-8943 GCA_045659245.1 Eubacteriales bacterium | reverse complement strand
AAGATTAGATTTACTTAAAAACAATCCCTCAGTCACCTTCGGTGACAGCTCCCTTTACACAAGGGAGCCTGTTTGTAAATCAAGCCTTGGATTACAAAATTTTATTTGCGCTCATACTGAGCCTTCCCTTGGGGGAAGGCTTATTGTTACAATAGCCTCGGCTATAAATTTTTATTTTTACAGTTTAGAGTTATGAGCGCTTACGCGCGTTATGATTTTGCTTCGCAAAAGTTATGATATGATTGCCCACTAACTTTAAGCTGCGCCATCGGCGCATCATAACGATGCGAAGCATCTCATAACTCATAGTTTGCCCGTAGGGCAATCATAACTGAGTAACGCCTTGGCGTTACTCAAACAACTTCCCTTGGTAGGAATTGCGTTCAAAGAGGAGCTTGTCGATGTCGTTGATAACGGACACCTTTTTCCTACTCCATTCGGGGGCAAGGAGGCTATCCGCCATACCGTCGCCCGTCACGCGGGCGACCACGACATCGGGGGGCAAAAGCTCGAGCGCATCGGCGACAAGCTCAACGTACTCCGCCTTTTCAAGCGGGGTATATTCCCCTCTCTCGTATATCTCTGCCATTTTCGTGCCCTTTATCACGTGCAAAAGATGTATCTTCACCCCGTCGGGGTGCAATTTTGCCACGTCGCGCACCGTCGTGAGCATCGTCTCTCTGTCCTCGCCCGGCAGTCCGAAAATTATGTGAACGTAAATGCCGATTTTCTCTGACGCCGCGCGCAGGCGCATAAATCCGTCCTTGAAGTCAGCAAAGGTGTGACCGCGGTTGATAAGCGCCGCCGTCGCGTCGTTTGAGGTCTGAAGCCCAAGCTCCACCGTCAGCGGCAGTCGCCCCGAAAGCTCACCGAGATACGCCGCGACGTCCTCGCCAAGGCAGTCGGCGCGCGTCGCTATATTCAGGGCGACCACGCCGTCAAGTCCTATCACCGCCTCGTACTTCTCGCGAAGCACATCGACGGGCGCGTAGGTGTTGGTGTGCGCCTGAAAATACGGAATGCACCTCTCGGTGCTCCACTTCGACGAAAGCTTCTCGCGCACCGTGCGGTACTGCTCCTCAACACTCATAAGAGGGCTTTCGGCAAAGTCGCCGCTTCCCCTCCCCGAGCAGTAGATGCAGCCGCCCAAAGCGCATCTGCCGTCAATATTCGGGCAGGTAAAGCCAGCGTCTATCGGAATTTTAGCGCACTTTCCGCCAAACGTGCGGCGCAGATAGTAGTCGTAGGTGTAATACCTTTTGTTCGTGTCCGTTTATTCGAACGGATTTTCCGTCCGCTGCGTTCGTCTTTTCATTTTCTTTATTTCTCTCCAATATCGTGCAAATGCGAGAAATCAAAAAGGACGAGATCTCTCGTCCTTTTTGATTTTTAATGGTTAAATCTTATTGAGCCTTAATTTCGGTAATTCCGATGCTTACAGCCCACTGCTGGTAAACCTCACCAAAGGATTTTTCGGAGGGATCGCCCTGCACAGAAAGCACATAGCCTGCATTGTTTGCCGCAGTTCTGGCAACGCCGTTCTGATTTATGAGCTTCTGAATTCCGCTATGACCAGTCTCGCTATCAACGGTCACAAAGTCCGCGTAGCTCATAGCATCAAGCTTTTTAAGAATTTCTGCAGATGCCTCTCTTATGGTCTTCATATCTTCCTGATTATAACCGATATTATTGTAATCAGCTCTGAATCCGATAGTCGTACTTACAACAGCATCGCTGTTCTGCTGAGCCGCGTAATCCTTCTTGATAAGTCCGAGAAGGTTTCCGTCCTTGTCTACCTCACCGTATGTCAAGAGGACGTTACCCGTCTTATAAAGGGGCATCATGTAGTTCTTGTTGAGTCTCTCAACAACGGTATATTCGTGACCTGTTACGTCCTTGTAAACGGACTTCTGGTAGTTTGCGGGAACGGTAACGGTCTCCTTCTTGGGCTTGCCGTTTTCGTCGAGAGCGGGAGTTCCGTCAGCGTTGAGGATCTCCTTATCAATATCCACCTCCTGACCCTTTTCAATTCCGTAAAGGATAAGGTTGCGGAATTCCTCGTCAGTGTTGAGGTGGGTGATTATCTTCATGCTTCTGGTAACGCTCGCAGAGTACGAGGTAACAGCGAACATGTTGCTGTATATGTCATCAGCCGTAAAGGTGGGATTTTCAATAACTACTGCCTCGTAGTTCTCGGCATAGATGTCGGGAATGTCAGCGCCGCCCTTTATGCAAGCAACTGCCGCAGTTCCGTTAGCAAGCGTATCAGCATTGTCGGTAACGTAATCCTTGGAGTAAAGCTCCTTAACATCTGTAAGGCGCTTTACAAAGGGAGAATTTGCATTGAAAATGCTACTCAAGGTCATGTAAGAGCCGTCCTCGCCGTAAGCCTTGGTAGTATCATACTCGCTTCCGAAGATTGAGAAGCTATCAGTAAGATTTCCGTTTTCGTCAACGCCCCAGAACTTAGTAGCAGTGCCATCGCCCATAGCGGCAAGCTCGTACTGTGCAAGGTTGGTATACATGGGAACAACGCCTTCCTTTGCCGCTACGTCCTCAATGAAGCTGACGAGACTCGAGCAGGTGGGACTGGTCAGAGATGCATATCCGTTCGGAGTGTCGTAGCTGAACTCATTTGCAAGCTCCTTGTTTACAAGCAAGTAGGTGTACTCGCCTATGGGAGCATTGGTGGGAACTACGTCCATTCCGTTGTTGAGCAGCTTGGTGTAGTTTATGTACTGCGGGAAGAGATAGTCGTTAAGAAGCTTGGATGCGCCCGTAAGCTCTGCATTGAGGTTAGCAAGCATCTTTGCGTCTGCGTACTTCTTATAAACGTCGTATCCGCCCATGTAGAAGATATCTACCTGATAGGAGTCAGCCTTGGGGTACTTGATCTCGGTAACACCCCAGTCGTCTACGATAGTCTCGTCCTCAACGGGGCCCTCTTCCTCGTCCTTCTTGATAACGTTGGTCTTACCCGCAGCCTCAGCAGCCTTTCTGTCGGCAAACGCAGCATCAAGCTTTGCGTAGTAATCCGCCTCCGTGTAGAAATAAAGATCAAGCTGAGTCTTGAACTTAGACTTGGTTATCTTATTTACAGCATAGGTGATAGCCTCCTGCTGATCCGCGCTCGGCACCTCGTCGCACATGAGATACATAACGAGAGTCATAGCGCTTTCGGAAGCCTTCTCCTCTATGTCCTCTGCAGCCTCCTCGTCGCTCTTGCCCCCACAGCCCACAAGTGAGCCAAGCACGAACACTAAGCAAAGAAGAAGACATATCAGTTTCTTTTTCATTGTTTTTCCTCCTGAAATCACAGCCATAACAGCTAAGTTTAAATACTTATTTAAATACTATAATATTTTACACCAAAAAGGGGAAAATGTCAAGTAATTTTTTTGCCCACCCATACGCTATTTTCCTTGATTTTTGGCTCTGCATTCAGCCTTTTTGGTTTTGTTCGGCATATTGCACATTACACTTTTGAAAAATTCTTATATATTAGCCAATAAAATTGTTATTTTGCCAATGGCAGAAGTGTTTTTGATGTGCAATACGACGATTTTTTGACGCCTTGCGCAAAAATCAATCGAGGAAGCCTCTGAGGTGTCTTGCGCGGCTGGGATGACGGAGCTTTCTGAGCGCCTTTGCCTCTATCTGACGAATACGCTCACGGGTAATATCGAATTCCTTACCAACCTCCTCAAGGGTGCGGGTACGTCCGTCGTAAAGACCGAAGCGAAGCTTGATCACGTGCTCCTCTCTGGGAGTAAGGGTGTGAAGCTCCTTCTCGATGACCTCACGAAGAATGGTGGTCGCCGCCGCGTCGGAGGGAGCGGGGGTGTCCTCATCGGGGATAAAGTCACCAAGGTGGCTGTCCTCTTCCTCACCGATAGGCGTTTCGAGCGATACAGGGTCCTGAGCGATCTTCATGATCTCTCTTACCTTCTCCGCGCTCATTCCCATCTTTTCGCCGATCTCGTCTGCGGTCGCCTCTCGTCCGAGCTCCTGAAGCATCTGACGGGAGTATCTCGAAACCTTGTGTATGGTCTCAACCATGTGTACGGGTATTCTTATGGTTCTCGCCTGGTCGGCAATTGCTCTTGTTATCGCCTGACGGATCCACCACGTTGCATACGTGGAGAACTTGTAGCCGCGGCTGTAATCAAACTTATCAACCGCCTTCATAAGTCCGAGGTTACCCTCCTGAATAAGATCCAGGAAGAACATTCCCTTGCCTACGTAGCGCTTTGCGATGCTTACGACAAGACGAAGGTTTGCCTCAACGAGCTCGTTCTTAGCCGCGCTCTTGGTAGCGTCGTCGTATTCTCCGCTCATTATCTCGGCAAGCTCCTTCTCACGCTCGGAGGTGAGAAGCGGCACTCTGCCTATTTCTTTGAGATACATACGAACAGGGTCGTCAATTGCAAGTCCCTCCTGCTCGAGTATCTTCTCCATATTTTCGCCCGAGCCAAACGTGCTGACCTCGGACTCGATCTCCTTCATTTCGGTGCTGGAAAGATCGTCGATGGTGGGGTCTGCGGTGTCCTCAAGCGCGTCGTAAAGCTTGTCAAGACTGTCGTTGTCAGGCTCCATTTCCTCAACTATCTCATTAAGCTCGGTGTCCGAGATCTTGCCCTCGTTGTGCTTCGCAACAAGCTCCTCTATGTCAAGTGCCTTCTCTTGTTCTAATTCCTGATTCTTCTGCATTTTTATTTCCTTCCTTTTATGTAGTACGTTTGCGTTGGTTTTTTACCTTACTTTTCTTTTAAAAAAGAAAAGTAAGCAAAAGAAAACGATACAAAATTAAAGATCAAAACCGCACATTGATATACGGTAGGGGAAGGGCTTGCTCCTCCCGAAAAATCACAGCCGAAAGCTCCGTCAGCGTGAGCCTTCCCCAGTGGGGGAAGGTGTCACGGGCTTTGCGAGTGGCGGGTGAGGTGTGGTATATTCAATTCATTCTTTAACACCTCATCCGTCATTGACTCGCACCATCGGCTCGTCAATGCCACCTTCCCCCACTGGGGAAGGCTTATTGCTACAATAGCCTTTAACTGTAAATTTTATTTTTCGCAGAAGGAACTCCTTCCGTTTTAATTTCAATCGAAAGTCGGCGGTACGTAGGGTCCGACGACTTTCCACTACTTTTCTTTTAAAAAAGAAAAGTAAGCAAAAGAAAACTGTACAAAAAATTCATATAATTTTAATTAAAAATTGAAAGTGCAAAACTCTATTTTACATACCCAGTTTCTGTCTTTCGCTATGCCAACAAAAACTTTTTTGTATAAAGTTTTTTGGCTCCACCTTTTTTTCAAAAAAGGTGGAAAAACCGCATCCCCCGCGTCCCCGCGTCCTTCGCGTCCTACTGCTTTTGGGCGCGTTTTTGGCGGAGCTTTGTGAGCAGGTCGCTTCCCGAGATGTTCTCGGTAGCCGCCTTTTGTGCCTTAAGGCTATCGATCGCGGCGAGGAATACCTCTCTGTCGTTTCTCGTAAGCCGACGACGCTCGACCTCTATCTTTTCGAGTCTGCCTATCTCCTCAAGGGAAAAATACTGCCCGAGCACCGCGCGGGAATACCCCTCGGGGGAGCTTTCAAGCGCACAAAGCGTCTCGAACACCCGCCTGCCAAAGGCAGTCACGAAGTCGTCCGCCACAAGGGCAATATCGCCCGTAGAGACGGCGTGCCTGTACTCGTCGAATATTATCATCATCGCGAGAATATTCTCCTCACAGTCGTTCGCCGCAACGTATTTTGCTGCATCGCTATTAACTCTATCCCCGATGTTCTTTATCGACAGAAGCGCGTCGCGCGACTGCTTCTTCTGGTACTCTCCTATAAGCCGCTTACGTAAGCGCGCTACCTCCGCTCTCACCGAATCGGCAGGAACGTTCAGCACCGCCGCGGCGCGCTGGACGTATATGTCGCGCTCCACGTTGTTCGTAACCTCTGCAATTATCGCGCATATCTCCGACGAAGCCTTAATGCGCTCGTCCGAAAGACTGACGTCGTGCTCGGCAAGTATCTTGTCCATTTTAAATTCAAAGCCCGTCTTGCTGTCGTCAAGGCACTTGCGAAAGCTCTCCGCTCCGAATTTCTTTATATACTCGTCGGGGTCCTTTGCTCCCGAAAGCTTTATGACGCGCACGTCGATGCCGACCTCACCTAAGAGGCGCATCGCCTTGTTAGCCGCGTTCTGCCCCGCCTTGTCGGAGTCGTAGCATATTACCACGCGCTTTGTGTACTTGGCAAATATGCGCGCCTGCTCCGACGTAATAGCCGTTCCGAGCGTGGCGACCGCGTTCTCAAAGCCAGCCGCGTGCAGCGCAATAACGTCCATATATCCCTCGCAAAGGATAAGGCGCTCGGCGCATGCCTTGCGCGCAAAATTGAGCGCAAACAGGTGTCGGCTCTTTTTGAATACGGGGGTGTCGGACGAGTTGAGATACTTTGGCTCAGAGCCGTCCATGACTCTGCCGCCGAACGCAACTATGTTGCCCGACGTGTCTATTATTGGGAAAATTACTCGATTTCTGTATAGGTCAAAAAGCTTGCCGCTCTTCTGACTTCTCTTGCAAAGAAACGCCGCTATCAGCTCCTCCTCGGTAAAGCCCTGAGAGGTCATTTTGTTGGTCAGCGCCCAAAAGCTGTTCGGCGAAAATCCAAGACCGAAGTGCTTTATTGTCGCCAAGTCAAGCCCGCGTGACTCACGCAGATACGCCATGCCCTCCGCGCCCAGCTGTGGGTCGAAAAGGCACTCTCTGAAAAACTTTGCCGCCGCAAGGTTCAATTCGTAAAGGCGCTTGCGCGATATTCCGTCTCGCTCACTCTGTTCGCCGTCCTCGGGAATGGGTATCCCCGCTCGGTCGGCAAGAAGCTTCACCGCGTCAACGTAATCCACGTTTTCCGCCCTCATAACGAACGATATTACGTCACCGCCCGCGCCGCAGCCGAAGCAGTAAAAGCTCTTGGTGGCGGGAAAGACGGTAAACGACGGCGTTCGCTCGCTGTGGAACGGACACGGCGCTTGATAGTTCGAGCCTGCGCGCTTGAGCGTCACGTACGAGCCGATAACGTTCTCAACGTCGTTTCTGAATACTATCTCGTCTATTATCTCTCTCGGTATCATTCCTTGGGCCCTCTCCATACCTTTGGTATATAAAGCTCTGAATAAAGCTCAATTGCGTACCTGTCGGACATACCCGATATAAAGTCGCATACGCACCTTTCAACTCCGTCCACCTCGCAGTTGTCGCGGTACAGCTTCGGAAGCTTGTGCGGATTTTTTACGTAATGCTCAAAAAGGCTTATGAGCATCTGGCGCGCCTTTGCCTCCTCGCCCTTGGCGATGGGGTTGCGGTACACGTGCTCGAAAAGGAACGCGCGAAGCCCGCCCGCCGCCGCCTGAATAACAGGCTCCATGACGATATCGTTTTTGTCCGTACTCGCCTTTATGATCGACGAGACCATGGTGTTTATTCTCTTTGAATGGCTCTCGCCGAGTATCTCGCGCAGATGCACGGGAATGTCCTCAGCTGAGAGTATCTCCGCGCGGCACGCGTCGTCAATGTCGTGATTTATGTACGCTATTCGGTCGGCATATTTTACGATAAGCCCCTCAAGCGTCGAGGCTCTGTTCGAACCCGTGTGGTTGACGATACCGTCGCGAACCTCCCACGTCAGGTTAAGTCCGCGGCCGTTATGCTCAAGCTTCTCCACCACGCGCAGGCTCTGCTTGTAGTGCGTGAAGTCCTTGTCGAAGCACTCCTGCATGGCGTACTCGCCCGCGTGCCCAAAGGGGGTGTGCCCTATGTCGTGACCGAGCGCCGCAGCCTCGGTTAGGTCCTCGTTGAGGCGAAGCGCGCGCGCGATGATCCGCGCGATCTGCGTGACCTCAAGGGTGTGCGTCATTCTCGTTCTGTAATGGTCGCCCGACGGCGCAAGAAATACCTGCGTCTTGTTCATAAGACGGCGGAACGACTGGCTGTGCAGTATTCGGTCGCGGTCGCGCTGAAACTCCGTACGCAAGTCACACGGCACGTATTCGTAATCCCTGCCGCGGCTCTCGGACGTCAAGCATGCGTATTCAGATAGAGTGTTCTTCTCGTTTTCGAGAAAGGCATCCCTTACGTTCATAAAAATGTCACCTTTCTTTCGGAGAAAGATATCTTTCCCCAAAAAACTCTTGTAAATACAATATACGAAAAAAAAACACAAAATACTTTTTTTTCTGAAATTTTTTTGAAAAATTTTTATTTTTTTACTTTTTCGGGCAAAAAAGCGCCTTGCGGTTTGCGCTTATAGTTAGCCTTCCTCCGAGAGGTCCTGGTTGCAAGCAACCGTCGAGTTTTGCTCTGCAAAACATCGAGGTGCCGAGCGAATGCGAGGCGGAAGGAGCCTACGTTATCTTTAAAATAAACTCTATCTCATTATAACGCGCTCTCCCTCAGTCGCTTCGCGACAGCTCCCTCCCGGAGGGAGCCTTTCGTAAATCAAGCCTTAGATTGCAAAATTTTATTTGTGCGTACCGATATTTTTGCGGACCGGCGTCCTCGACGGTCCGTTTTAAAATCGCGCAAAGACTTCCGTCAGCGTTAGCCTTCCCCAGCGGGGGAAGGCTCACGCTGACATAGCCTCAACAAGAAACCTGTACTTTGGCTTCTTCTATCTTTTAAATAAAAACGAAAGACGGCGGTACGTAGGGTCCGCTTACTTTTCTTTTAAAAAAGAAAAGGTAAGCAAAAGAAAACGAAACATTGGTTTCGTTCTATCTTTTCAATAAAAAAGAAAGTCGTCGGTACGTATGAAGTGAACCCAAAAGTTTAGACAAAATTAAATATTAAATTGCTTGTGAATGAGCTCGGTATTGAACTGGGCTCATTCCTTTTAGTTTTAGAGAGATTCTCTCGTTGTTGTAGTAATGTATGTACTCTTCTAACTTTT
>JAZOWN010000017.1:0-2809 GCA_045659245.1 Eubacteriales bacterium | reverse complement strand
TACCTCTGGGGGGGTCTGCCCGCCATTTCCTTGTCCGTCTTATCCAGCATATAGAAGCGAGGATTTCCCTCCTTCTTCTTGTTCTCTATCTGCTTTACCTCAAGCGGCTTCTTTTGCTTGCCCATTACTCCGCCGCCTTGAGGGGAGGGTGGTCCCTCCTTTATTATGCTTACGTCGGGAAGCGCCTTCTCCCGGGGCAGCTCTACATCCTGCTCGCGCATTCTGTCAAAATATCTGTTGTGCGTTTTAATTATATGCCTTATCATTGCTATAAGCAGTCCGGGCAAAAGCAACGCGAAGAACAAGAGCACGTAGAGGTTTTCCGAAAACATTATAGCCGTTTTCTCCTCTGCGGGCTGCTCCATAAACATTCTGACGAGCGATGCAACGAGCAAAAAGCCAACTATGACCGTCAGTACGAGAAGTAATATCATCAGCGATCTTTTTCGCTTCATTGTCTTGTATAGGTCCTTTCCGAAATTTCTTTTACACATAGCGCAAAATGCACTATGCGGCATATCCGTTACTCGGATTTGGGTGAGTTGTTCTTATTGTTCTTAGTAAACGTCCAAAGAATATCCTTGCGGATACGCTTTCTAGTCTTTTTCCACTCGTCCTCAAACAGCTCGTAGAATGCCGCAAACTCCTCTTCCAGCTCCTTGAATCTTTCCTTTGAGGAAAAATCCTCGTTCTCGGGAATCAATCCGTACTTATGGCGCAGACCGTTAAGCTGACCGCGCATAAGGTGATTTGCCTTGGTAACGCGCTCGGTTTCCTTTGCGTATTTCTCTACTTCCGCGGCAGCATTCGTCTGCACCTCGCCGGTCTTGCGCTCGCATTCGTCGCGCACGCTCTTTATCTCGGCGCGGGTTGCGTCCATGGTCGCTCTTACCTTTTCTTCCGCCTCACGGCGCGCATCTGCAACCGTCTTCTCGCAGGTTTCTCTGATAGTACGCATCTGCGTGGAATGTTCCTCATTAAGCGCATTCACCGTAGCCTCGTGCTCGGCGACAAGTGCTTCTACCGCCTCTGCATGTGCCTTGCGCAGCGCCGCCATGTCGGTTTCATAACGCACGTTAAGCGCATCGATTTCTCTTTTCTTTTCGGCGACGTTTTCCTCAAGCGCCGAAATTCTCATCTCGTCACCCTCGCACTGCTTCTCTAGAGAACGGATCTCCTCGGTAAGCAATCTCTTTTCCTCGGTAACCTTAACCAGCATGGCGCTGTCGCTCTCAAGCATCTTGTTACGGCGTTCAAGCATAAGCATGTAGGCCTCGGGAGACTCGCCCGATTCCGCTATACGCTTTTTGAGCGCGGCTATCTGCGATACCAGCTTTTCTTCCTCGAGCTTGCGCCGTCTTTCCTCCTCCTCGGCATACGACGCCGCGAGTATTTCCTTGAGATCGTTTCCGTACTCGTAGGTAAGGAACGATGACAGCATTACTATCTCGGAAAGCTCGTCACCCATAGTATCGGTAAAGGGATTCCATACCTTCTTTACTTCCTCAATGGTATATCCGTCACCCTCGTAAGAGGATACGTACTCATAGAGAGCAACCGCCTTTTTGAAGTTGTTATCCATTCGCAATACGTTAGTCTTGGTTATAGGCGGACGTATCATAGCAACCTTTGCGACCTGCTCCATAAGGGGAGTTCTCAAAAGTGAGTCAACCCAGTGCTCAAGTCCCTCCATACGGTGAACAAGAGCCTGTGCCTCATCATTAAGCAGCGCATAAGGATCGTTTCGTCTCTCCTCATCGAGAGCGAGCTCGTAATTTATGTGCCTCTTACCGATGCTTATGCTCTTTTTCATCGACATGCTTGCGCGATAAGTATTTCCGAGCTCCTGTATCCTTGAAAGTCTTATATCTATAAACGACTCCACGTATTTAAGGAGCATATAGAGGAAGCGATTTTCATAAACTGCGTAGTCGCTTTCTCGCTCTATCATATAGAGCTTATCGGGGGTGATGTCGTCACTTCCGTCCTCAGGCATACGGCTGATAAGGTCGCTATGACGTGAAAGATGCTCAACCGAATGCTTATCAACGTGCTTCGTTTTTTCTATCGGAACGACCTCTCCGTCGTTTCTTATAAACTGACGCTCCTCGTGTATTGCCTTTTCGACAAACACGAGCCCCGCCTCTATCTCATTTATCCAATCCTCGTTAATGTTGCAGAAATACTTGATCGCTTCAAGCTTATCCGCATCGTTATTGGAATGAGAAATTATATCTCTTTGTCTTGCGCTCTCCTTGTCTTGCGCCGTAAGCTTACGGTAATCAAGAAAGGCGCGATAGTACAAATCCAACTGATCCATTTAAAATTTCCCCTACGTGTTTTTTGGGTATCTTGAATTATTTGTCTTTAAGCATTACGCTCGATACGGCGGATGGCTTCTTTACAAAGCGGCATCTTGTCCTGACCGAACAGGTCGTCAAGGTACGCGCAAAGTCCGTCCGCCGCCTTTCTTACGTATACGGGGTTCTGCGACTCAAGCTTTCTCATTACCTTCTTCGAAAGTATATCGTCTATCGCCATAAGCTCGTCGCCTCCGCACGCTACGAATACAGATACGTACGTTCTTATCTGCTTCATTATTCTGTTTCCGAACGTTATATGGAACTTCGAGATCATGTATTCGTCGAGCTTTCTTATCCTACGAAGATTTCTGTCCGTTATTCCGTATTCCGAAAGCGCAAGCGCCGTAAGCTTCTGCCAACGCGCATGCGATATCTTCATTCCCTCGGTATAGGGTGCTTCAAAGTACTCCGACTTCTTATCAAGGTTCATTACCATCGCTCTGTCG
>JAZOWN010000016.1:0-30025 GCA_045659245.1 Eubacteriales bacterium | reverse complement strand
AAACGAGAACCACGAGAAGGTATATTCCAAGAAAGAAATACGCGCTATGCTGAAGAACGTCTCGCGCGATCTGCTGTCCTTTGAGGATGGAGATTTTGGCTTGATAGGTCAGAATCAGACAAAGGTCGTTGAGAAATTTTTTAATGCGTTTAACTCCGCAAAAGACGATGGGCGCAGGCACGCCGTCTGCATGGAGCTTGCTGACTATATGCTTAAGCACGCCAGTATGCTCAACGCCGAGTTGCCGCCTTATACGTTGGAGCTGACGGAGCGCTTGAACGTCTTGCGTAGGTATATACATAAGCTCGATCTTGATGGTATCCGGGGAGAGATAAAGCACAGATACGGAAAGGATAATTCGCCGTATTTGCTGTGGCACAAATCGGGTGGAATGTCTCCCGACGCTATCGTCTCTGAACTCGCGGAGCAGGGAATTATCATAGAAGCGGAGAATGAAGCGGACATATTCTTTGAGATAGAGGATCTTTATAAAAAATACCGACAGACTCTCAATGAGGACATGAACGTATATCTTGACGACACACTGCGCTTCGTGAGTGACGAGGAGCGGCGCCAAAAGCAGGAGGAGATAGCGAAGGAGCTGTTGGTCTCATTTGACCGTTACGGCTCGGCGTCAAAGCTTGCAAGATTTACGGATGAATACGAACGCCGCATAAACGCTCTTAAGGATTATATTCACGAGATAAAGGACGAGGCTACTATAAAAAACAAAGCGGTATACGTAGTAAATCAGATTAAGCAGCTTAAGACAGGCGAATTTTTGAAGGCTTCTGAGTATAAGGACGAAAAATTTGACGGTTCAATCGGTAAGCTTGCTTCGCTTACGTATCGCGGAAATCTCAAGCGCGGCGAGGTGATCAGAGAGGCGCTTGGTACTCTTCGCGGCTGGTATGCCGATCATTCAAATAAGCTCTTCCACGGCGACGAGGGTGGCTACCGCGACGATATATCGAATATGATGTATGAAATAGCCCAGGGAGAGGGCGAGCTGTCCTATGCTGAGCTTCAGGGGCTCGTGAAGGTCCTCGATTATTTTAAGAAGATGATCGAGACGCAGGACAAGATATACAAGAACGGCAAGTGGATCGAGGCTCGGCCCGTGGCAGATGATTTTGATAAGCGAATGAGAGAGTCGCGCAACATAAAGAGCGGATTTCTTCATAAGCTGCTTACGGGCAGGTATCAGCAGCAGTTCGGAGATAACGCATCGGTCATGAGGGCAGCTGACCTCTACGACCCCGACGGCTTCTTCACTACTACCTTTACGGAATTCAGAAAAGCGGCGGAGGCTGCGGAACTTATGAAGTTGGAGTTGCGCGCCGAGCTGGAGGAATTCTTCCACGACAAGAAAAACAAGAAGTATATCAAGAGGTTGACCGAGAAAAAGGTAGAGCTGTACGGCGAAGAGATAACGGTAGGCGAGGCAATATCCGTTTATATGACTCACAACAGAGAGCAGGCGTGGGCGGCGCTCTGTAAGTCCGGCTTCGTTGTGAAGGACAAAAAGGGAAAGACGCACACATTCCGAGGCTTGGTTGACGAGAAGACCGCAAAGAAGCTCGTTGATAACGAGCAAATGAAGGTATATATCAACAAGTCAAAAGCAGAGATTCGAGAGCTGCTGAATGATACTGATATGGAATATATCTCCATTATTGAGAGAGCTTTTGCAAAGTGTTCTTCTATAAAGAAAAAGACCGATGTGGAGCGCTTGGGATATTCGAACGTGCTAAAAAACAAGTATTATTATCCCATACGTCGTTTTGATATAGCAAAGAAGGTTGACGACACCGATTATTATTTCGAGGTTGAAAGCGCAAGCCACATGTCCTTTAACGAAAACACAGTCAAGAGCTCAAACAGACTTAGCATTGAAGCGACGGATACGGTGTTTAACCGACACGTCAACGGTATCGCACTATACGCAAATTTTGCTATCATAAATGAAAATCTTAATAGAGTGCTTAATATCAGCACGAATGATACGACGCCCCAAAAAAGCTCTTTGGCTATGACGATTAAAGAGGATAAGAAAGCCCAGGAAGCGTGGGAATTTCTCGCGAGGATCAAGGACGATATATCGGGACTTAAGGTGAACGACGATAAGTTGTTTACTGAGGTTATGGGATTTCTTCGTTCCGGATACGCTAAGGCGGCGCTCGCGGCAAATCCAAAGGTTTTGGCAACGCAGCTCTCGTCCTTCGTTGCGGCGGGAAGTATGTTAGAGTATAATTCTATCATTCGCGGTATATCTATGAGGGTTGATAAGGCAGAGGTGGACAAGTACTGCAAGACGGCGCTTTTGAGAAATGCGGAAAATACCGTCGTTAAGGCGCAGACCATTACCGATAAGACCGGAAAGTTCAGTGACACTCTAATGGCGCCGATAGGAATGGTAGACCGTAGCGTTGTGGTAAAGCTGTTTGGAGCGTGTCAGGTGCAAGTTGAGAAGGACAAGGGCTTGAAGCTGGGTACCGAAGAAAACAAAAAGGCAGCAGGCGAGCTGCTGTCGGAGGTTATATTTGAGACTCAGCAAAACTCCCTCATCACGGAACGCTCTGCTGCCATGAGGTCGCAGCAGGAGGTTATGAAGAGTCTTGTTATGTTCTCGGCTGACGCTATGAAACTGACAGGAAGATTTATTGATTCCGTTGGCGAGTGGCACGCTGTCCGGGCACGAATTAAGTATCTTGAAAGCGATAACGTTAAGGCGGAAAACGCCGCCGCTATTAAGACTCTTGAGGCGAGAAAAGCGGAGCTCGAGGCGGAGATAGAGAAGTTGAATAAACAGAATTTGGAACAAGAACTGAAGAACGTTGAGGCGGAAATAGAGCAACGTAAAAACGCGGACAAGCTTCTTGATAAACAGCTTAAAAATGCGAGAAAGAAGCTTGCGCGTTCTGCATCTGCGATTGTATCCTCGTCGGTGTTCATGTCTGTGATAGCGTTGGCCTTCAGATACCTATACGGAAGACTTGACGATAAGGATCCGAAGGAGATAGCGCTTGATGTAGGCGTGGATCTGTTCGGAAACATGATCGGCGGTCTGCCGTTTGCCCGAGACGTATATTCTTTGCTTCTTGAGGGGTACGAAATAGATATATCGTCTGTGTCTATGCTCAGTGATTTTCTTACTTCCACAAAATCTTGTTGGGCGGTATTGGTTGACGCTATCACCGGAAAAGAAATTACATCGCAGAAGGCGCACTACACCGCAAAGAAGGTAGTTACCGATACATGTCATTTGTTCGGCGTTCCGGTCAGAAATATGTATAATGCTACGTATGGAACTATAAAACTCTTTCACCCGTCGGCGGCGTATACTATGGATAGCTGGTTCTATGATAAAAACTACCGTTCCGATCTCAAGGAGGCTCTGGAGAAGGACGATAATAAAATGATTTCCACGATTACGGGGCTTATGTTAAAGGACGGTAGCACGGATTATGATGCCGGCGCAGAAAAAGCTATAACGGAGCTTGTTAAGCAAGGATATTCAGTGCTCCCGCGAAGCGTTGGCGATACGGTAACGTACAACGGCGAAACTGTAAGCTTGACGGCAACCCAGAGGCGAACGATACAAAAGACTTATCATGAGGCAGACGAGGAGATAAAAAAGCTGTCGAGGCTAAGCGCGTTTATGGGCGCTTCTTCGGATATACAGGCAAAGGCAATAAACTTTATTTATGAGATGTATTGGCAGAGGGCGCTTGCGGCTGCTTTTGGATCTACGGGAAAGACCAAAAATGAGTTGTTTGCCGTGGGGATAGATCCTTACGTGCTTGCGATTATCGTGGCGACCGCGCGCTCCATGGAGTCTGATAAGGATGCAAAAGGTAAGGCAATTAACGGAAGCCGACTTAAGAAGATTGAGGCTTATCTCGAATCGCAGCGCTTGAGCGCAGCACAGAAGCATATGCTGCTCGGATATCTTGGCTACAAGAACGCCAAAGGCGCAGAAAAGGTTAAAACGTATGTTTCTTCTCTTGCTCTGACGTCGAAAGAAAAAGCGGAGCTGATGAAGTATAGTGGCTATGAGATAGCTTAAGAGAAAATAAGGCGGAGGGCTGTTGCCCTCCGCCTTTGACGTTAAATCGTCATTGGATCCTTTTCGAGAAAATCCTCAATTACGTCTTGAAGATGTACGGGGTCAAGCTCTTGTTCTGTGCAGAGATCAGCAAGACGACGTACTTCCTCAAACTCCGTGGAAACATCAGAAACGAAAGCGACCACTTCTTCTACGGTTTTTACTTGCAAGCCGTAGGTTATGTAGGTACCGAGATCTTCTGACTCCATTGTTTGCTGGAAAGGCGTGTACCGATAGCGCACTTTTCGCAACTGTGTGATTTGAGATTTGGATTTGAACTTTTTGGGCATATAACAGCCTCCTTAAAAAATATATTTGAGACGCCTAATCTGATGTTAGACGGAGCCTCTGTGATGCATAGGACAATTTCAATCGAATTGTTCTAAATGACACCACTTTTCAGGTATAATAGGTAGTTCCCTCCGGGACGGCGACCACTATCACTGTAAGTCCGAGCATAAAAGCATGCAAAAGCTTTTCGAGAAGATAGGGAACGTCGGAAAGCTTTGAGCGCACAAGCTCCCACTCAAAGCCGCTGTCTATGACAAAGCAGTTAAAAAGAAAGGCAAGTGCGACGAGGGAGGCGGCAACGTAGCCGAGTCGGCTTATCTGCTTTGCAAGCCTTGTGAGCCTTATTTTCAGCGGACTTTCTCTTGTGTCGGCTTGCACCTCAATAGATATTTTCCCAAGAAAGCTTTCGTCTCCGACTGCGAAGATCTCCATCTGCGCCTCGCCCGAGAGCACCGTGCAGCCTCTTAATAGCGTGCCGCGCGAGGACGGAGAGGGCTCTCTTTTTGCCGTCGGCTCCTTGGTGACCTCGCGGCTCTCGCCCGTTATTGCGGACTGGTCTACTGATACTCTGCCGCTCAACACGTAGCCGTCGGCAGGCGCTTTTTCACCTGCCTCGATAAGCACTAAGTCGCCTACGACCAACTCCTCAATAGGAACGGGAGTGACCGCGCCGTTTCTCACGGTGCGGTATTTTTGATTTTGGCATTCGTTTGAGAGGCGTCTAAAGGCGGATTCCCCGCCGTGCTCCGAGAGCGCCGAGATAAACGCTGCCAAGAACACGGAGATCGCAATACCGATAGTTTCCGCAATAACACCGCTCTTAAATACAAAAATGAGGTTTACGCACAGAGCGACGAGCAGAATACGTATCACCGGATCTCCGAGATTTTCAAAAAAACGTCTGACAAAGCTCTTTCTTTTTCTTGTTTTGAGTACGTTTGCACCGTGCCTCTCGCGAGACTCCAGCACCTCTCTGTCTGTAAGTCCCAAGCGCCTGCCTTTGCCATTTTGCGCTGCCATTTTTATGTCCTCCAAGTCTTTTTCGATAATAAATTCGATAATAAAAATGTATGCTGGCGCTGTCTTTTATATTCTATCTGCGCGCGTTACTCTCCTTTTGCAGTCTGATAACAGACAGATCCGAATTCCAAAGATGTGTTTCTCTGTGGACAGCAAGCATTTTGTATGCGCTTCTGTCGGACAGACAAGCAGTAAGCGCTACGGAAAAGCCAACGTCTGTTTTGTGGATTTTGCAGGATACTCTGTAAGAATATGTATGAGCGCCGCCAAATACATAAAGACGGGATACAAGCTTCCTCTTGCAGTATTTTATGCATCGCTCGCTTATTTTTTGGTAAAAGCTGTTGAATTTTTTTGCGCCCTCTGCCGATGGAATATCAACGAAGCACAGCAAAGTGCACTCGGGGAGAGCAACGGTATCGGTATATCGGTTATTGAACGGTGTGTATTCCATAAAATAATTCCTCCTTTGGCCGTATGTTAAAGTTTACTTAAGGCTAAAAATAAGTAGTACGGTTTGAGAAAAAATACACGATTTCATTCTTTTTGAAAATAAGATTTGAATTTTTTTATTTTCATACTTGCAAAAATGATAATATTGTGATATAATAACATAATAATAAAATGTGATATTTTTACATGAGGTGTACATTATGGAATGTATGGACAAAAAATATAGTACCGAAGAGATCTTTTCGCGCTTGGTGGACGAGGCAAAGAATGCCAACAATATACCTGCCGAGAAGTTTGAGAGTTACAGAGTTAAGCGCGGACTTCGCGAAATGGACGGAACGGGAGTTATGGCGGGAGTTACTAATATCGGTAACGCGCACGGCTACATCGTTTACGAGGGTGAAAAGCTTGCTGACGAGGGAAAGCTCGAGTACAGAGGCTTGAATATGACCTCGCTTATAGAAGGATTTACGTCTGAAAACAGATTCGGATTTGAGGAATGTATTTATCTTCTTCTTTTCGGAAAGCTGCCTAACAGAAGTGAGCTTGATGATTTCTGCGCGCTTTTGGACGAAAGGAGACGTCTCCCCGCAGGATTTACCGAGAGCGTCATAATGAATGCGCCCTCTCCCTCTATAATGAATAAGATGGCGATGAGCGTTCTCGCTCTTTATGCCTACGACGAAAATCCCGACGACACGAGCCTTGAAAACACGCTTCGTCAGAGTATAGATGTTATAGCAAAGCTTCCCGTCATCGCGGCAAACTCTTATAGAGTATATCGCACGTATTTTCACGGAAAGAGCCTTAACATACATACTCCCAAGGCAGGACTTTCGAGCGCTGAGAACTTTTTGAGAATTTCACGCTCGACTAAGACCTTTACCGAGGAGGAGGCAAGACTGCTTGACCTTTGTATGGTAATACAGGCTGAGCACGGTGGCGGAAACAACTCTACCTTTGCGTGCCGCGTGCTGTCCTCGTCAGGAACGGATACCTATTCGGCGATCGCTGCGGGCATCGGCTCGCTTAAGGGCCCGCTTCACGGCGGTGCTAACATAAAGGTTCAGCAGATGTTCGACAAGATCCGCCCCATGATAAATGACGTTAACGACGATGACGAGATCAAGGCTGTGCTTTTGAAGATACTCAGCGGAGAGATCGGCGACGGAAAGATATACGGAATGGGACACGCAATCTATACCAAGTCCGACCCCAGAGCTATCATGCTTAAAAAGTACGCTCACGATCTTGCAGTCAAGAAGGGTTACGGAGAGGACTTCAAGCTGCTTGAGGGTATTGAGCGTATCACTCCCGAGGTGTTCAAGGAATTCAAGGGCAACAACAAGCCCATGTGCGCAAACGTAGACCTTTATTCGGGACTTGTCTACCGCATGCTTGACATTCCCCCCGAAATGTACACCCCCTTGTTTGCGATTGCTCGTGTATCGGGCTGGTGCGCGCACAGGATTGAGGAAACTCAGACGGCAAAGAGAATTATCCGTCCCGCGTATAAGTGCATAGCAACCCCCATAGATTACATACCGCTCGATCAAAGATAAATAATATAAGGCAATTTCAAGGCAGAGGCTTAATCTGTCATGAAATTGCCTTTTTGCTTGCACTTGACAAGATATAGAGGGTATGTTATAATATGCTTGACTGAGGGAGGAAAGGAGATAAAACTGTGAAAAAAAGAATAATTTTAATAGTGATTTCAGTTCTCGTTACGCTGCTTACTTTGTGCGCGTGCATATTCGCAAATGCGTTCTTCGGTAATCCTATTTCGAGTTTTATTGCAAAGGTGGTTGCAGATAATTACGTTGACGAGAATTATCCATCTGAGGGATATGAGATAGAGGATGTAAGGTACAGCTTCAAGGACGGATGCTACCACGCTTACGTAAGCTCCGAGGAACACCTTGACGGTGATTTTACCGTTTATCTTAATTCGTTTGGCGGCATAGAGCGCGACGACTACGAGTACCGCGTCGCGGAGCGCGCTAACGTCTCAGACCGTCTTTTCCTTCTTTACAGAGCGAGAGTCGGCGCTGTTTTGGAGAGCAAGGATTTTCCTTATGAGTGCCATATCGCTTACGGTAATCTTGAGTTTGACCGTGAGGCCGGAGAGCAAATTCCCGAAAGCACGATAAGCCGCGACGAGCTTATCAACGGCGCGGAGTACGATATTGACGAGCTTGGAAAGACCAACGGCACGCTTGTGCTTTATATTGATACCGACCGCGCAGACTCCTCAAAGGCGGCTGAGATACTGCTTGACGTAAGGCAGATAATGGATGCGGCGGGAGTGACCTTTTACGGCGTGGACTTGAATTTAAGAGTACTCGGCGCAAAGGATACGGTGCAAGACGAATTCTGCATTCTTGACTTTAAGTATGAGGATATTTACGAGGACGGAATAGGCGAGAGAGTCGCTGCTGCAAAGGAAGAAACGGACGCATACTTTGAGAGAATGGATGCCGAGAAGACGGCCGAGGTGCCGATCGGATAAAGCTCTTGACAGAAATATATTAAAGCATACAGAGGTTTGAAATGTTAAAAAAAGAAGACATAAGAATTCGCGATCCTTTTATTTATACGGATTTTGAAAACGGGTGCTATTACATGTACGGAACGACCGCGCTTGTGGAGGACAAGATAGTTGCGAAAAATTCTTTTTCGGTATACCGCACGCTCGATCTTGAAAATTTTGAGGAGCCTAAGGTAATATTCGACGGAAGCAAGCACGACTTCTGGGCAGATAGAGATTTTTGGGCGGCGGAGCTGCACAAGTATAACGGAAAGTACTATCTTTTCGGTAGCTGTAAGGCGGAGAACAAGCACCGCGCAACGCATATTTTCGTTTGCGATACGCCCGACGGCGAGTTCGTGCCTCTGACCGAAACTCCCATAACTCCCGCGGATTGGGAATGCCTTGACGGTACGTTCTGGATCGAGGACGGTAAGCCTTACATTGTGTTCTCTCACGAATGGACACAGGTTGGCGACGGAGAGATCTGCGCCTTGCAGCTCTCGGAGGATTTGAAGGAAGCGGTTGGAGAGCCGATCCTTCTGTTCCGCGCCTCGGACAACCCGAGCGTGAGTGAGCTTAAGGGATACGACAAGGCGTACGTCACGGACGCGCCCTTCGTGTACGTCGAGGACGGAAAAACTAATATGATGTGGTCGTCCTTTTATCAGGGAAGATATTTGGTGCTTGATGCATGGAGCGATTCGTTGCCCGGCAAATGGAACCACGGCGGAAGCCGATTCGATTTCGACGGCGGTCATGCGATGAGATTTGAAAAGCTTGACGGAACAAAAATGATATCCTTGCACGCTCCTAACAAAAAGAATATGGAGAGAGCGTTCTTTTATGAATGGTAAGCAAACAAACGGTGAGTCAATTTCGACTCACCGTTTGTTTGCTTATTTTTCATTTTTCGATGCCTTTATCATTCCTTTAAGCTCGTCGAGCGCGTCGCTAAGACCGCCCACCTTGTCTATAATTCCGTATCTTACCGCCTCGTCGCCGTCGATTATTGAGCCCACGTCGGTCGCGAGCTCGTCGGGGCGCATCATAAGCTCCCTTATTTTTTCGGGAGATGCCTTGGAATGATCGCAGATAAACGAGATTATGCGCTTTTGCATTTCGTCGAAGTAATGGAACGTCTGTGGCACGCCGATAACGAGTCCGTTTATACGAACGGGGTGAATGGTCATGGTTGCCGACGGAACGATAAACGAGCGTTTGGCAGACGCGGCAAGCGGCACACCTATGGAGTGACCGCCGCCGAGGACGAGAGAAACGGTTGGTTTTTTCATGGAGGCGATCATTTCCGCAAGCGCGAGTCCCGCCTCGACGTCGCCGCCCATTGTGTTGAGTACTATCAAAAGCCCGTCGATCTCACGGCTTTCCTCTATATCGACAAGTAGGGGTATTAAATGCTCGTATTTTGTTGCCTTTTGCCCCTCGGGCAGGATATAGTGCCCCTCGATCTGCCCGATTATTGAAAGGCAGTGTATTTTGCCGTCGGCACTTTCTGTTACTACCGAGCCGTCGCAAACGGGCGCATCTGACGTGTTTTTGTCTTGGTTTGTCATGACTTCCTCCAAAAAAGTGAATTTTTTAATATTATTTGCGGAAAAACTCGGAATTAAACCTTTACAAGCGAAAAAAAATATGTTATAATTATAGTTGCGAAATTGTTTTGCAAGCTATTTATTTAATTTTTTGGAGGTATTTACAATGGCGAATTTTTTGATTGAAACTTCTGCCAGACACGTGCATCTTACCAGAGAAACAGTTGATGTGCTTTTCGGTAAGGGCTACGCTCTGACGAACAAAAAGGACCTCAGCCAGCCCGGACAGTTTGCGTGCGAGGAAAAGGTTACCGTTATAGGTCCTAAGGGCTCGCTCAAGGCAAGTATTCTTGGTCCTGAAAGAAGCGCAGACCAGGTTGAGCTTTCTCTGACCGATGCGAGAACTATCGGACTTGCAGGTGTTCCCGTAAGAGAGTCGGGTGACGTTGCAGGCAGCGTCGGCTGCATTATCGAGGGTCCCTGCGGCAGAGTTGAAATTAAGGAAGGCGTTATCGCCGCAAAGCGTCATATACATATGACCACTGCCGACGCTGAGGTTTTTGGTGTTAAGGATAAGGATATCGTTAAGGTTCGCCTTGATACTGCTCGTCCCTTGATCTTTGACGACGTTGTAGCTCGCGTAAGCGATTCTTACGCTCTCGCTATGCATATCGATACCGACGAGTCCAATGCGGCTTGCGCGTTCGGCGCGGTTTACGGCGAGATAGTAAAGTAAAAATGAAAAAGATAAAGGTAGTTTTTCAGGGTGACAGTATAACCGACGCAGGCAGAGATAAGAGAAATTATCACCACATGGGCGCGGGTTATCCCAAGTACGCAACGGAGCTTATGGTCGCGTCTAACCCCGATGTCGAGTTTGAGTTTATCAATCAGGGCATCAGCGGAAACCGCACGAGTCAGCTCTTTGATAGATTTTACAGCGACGCTTTGGCGTTTGAGCCTGATATTATATCTATCCTTATCGGTATTAACGATCTCTGGCACCGCTACGGCGGCGGTAAGATCGCTACGACCGATGCTCAGTTTGAGCTTAATTACCGTTGTATTCTCGAGAGAATACGCAGAGAATCCAACGCAAAGATAATGATACTCTCGCCCTTCCTTCTTGACAAGGAGCCTTTTGAGGGAATGAGAGAGGATCTTGAAAGAATGCTTCCCATAGTCAGAAAGCTTGCTGACGAGTTCGCTGACGTTTACGTTCCGCTGGACAAGTACTTTGAGGAAGCGCTCAAGACACAGCCCGAGCCTCTTTATTATTCGGGTGACGGAGTTCATCCTAACGATAACGGCAGAGCTTTTATCGGAAAGCTCTATGCAGAGGCAATAGACGGTCTTATTAAACAGTTTTAAATTTTTAATCAAAAAGGAGATAAAAAAATGAGCAAAGAATTTTCTTGCGAATACGCTATGAGCGCAGAAGTTGCAAAGATGTGCGTCGTAGCTAAGGGCCCCAACCACGGTCCTGCACCTATTCCCGAAGAGGGCAAGTGGGTTCAGGCAAAGGAGATCACCGACATTTCCGCATACACCCACGGTGTGGGCTGGTGTGCACCCCAGCAGGGAGCTTGTAAGCTTTCCCTTAACGTAAAGAACGGTATCATCGAGGAAGCTCTCGTTGAGACTATCGGATGCTCCGGTATGACTCACTCCGCTGCTATGGCGGCAGAGATCCTTCCCGGTAAGACTCTTCTTGAGGCACTCAACACCGACCTCGTTTGCGATGCTATCAACACCGCAATGAGAGAGCTGTTCTTGCAGATCGTTTACGGACGCAGCCAGTCTGCATTCTCCGAGGGCGGTCTTGTTATCGGCGCAGGTATGGAAGACCTCGGTAAGGGTGAAAGAAGCATGGTTGGTACTATGTACGGAACCAAGGCAAAGGGTGTTCGTTACCTCGAGATGACCGAGGGCTACTGCACCAGAATGGCACTCGACGAGAACGATCAGGTTATAGGCTACGAGTTCGTTTCTCTTGGCAAGATGACCGACTTCATCAAGAAGGGCATGGAGCCTAACGAAGCATATGCAAAGTCTATGGGAACGTACGGCAGATTTGCTGACGCCGTTAAGTACATAGACCCCCGCAAGCAGTAATTAAAGGAGGAACTGAATAATGGCACATTTTGAAGGTTATGAAAGACGCGAGGCGAAGATTCTCGCTGCTCTTAAGGAATACGGTATTTCCTCTATCGACGAGTGCAAGGAAATATGCGATGCAAAGGGAATTGACCCTTACAAAATAGTTGAAGAAACCCAGCCTATCGCGTTCGAGAACGCTAAGTGGGCTTACACTGTTGGCGCGGCTATCGCAATAAAGAAGGGCTGCACCAAGGCTGCTGACGCGGCAGCTGCAATCGGAATCGGACTTCAGTCCTTCTGTATCCCCGGCTCCGTTGCAGAGAACCGTAAGGTTGGTCTTGGACACGGAAACCTCGGCTCTATGCTTCTTTCCGAAGAAACTGAGTGCTTCTGCTTCTTGGCAGGTCACGAGTCTTTCGCAGCAGCAGAGGGCGCAATTAAGATCGCTCTTAACGCTAACAAGGTAAGAGTTAAGCCCCTCCGTGTTATTCTTAACGGTCTTGGCAAGGATGCCGCTATGATCATTTCCAGAATCAACGGCTTTACTTACGTTCAGACTGAGTTCGATCCTTACACCGAGGAGGTTAAGGTTATTAAGGAGACCGCTTACTCTAACGGCGACAGAGCAAAGGTTAAGTGCTACGGCTCTGACAGCGTTCCGGAGGGCGTTGCAATCATGCGCCTTGAGAACGTTGGCGTTTCTATCACCGGTAACTCCACCAACCCCACCAGATTCCAGCACCCCGTTGCAGGAACCTACAAGAAGTGGTGTAACGAGAACGGCGTTAAGTACTTCTCCGTTGCATCGGGCGGCGGTACGGGACGTACGCTTCACCCCGATAACATGGCAGCAGGCCCTGCTTCTTACGGCATGACCGATACCATGGGACGTATGCACGGTGACGCACAGTTCGCAGGTTCTTCCTCTGTTCCCGCTCACGTGGAGATGATGGGTCTCATCGGCGCAGGTAACAACCCCATGGTTGGTATGACTGTTGCTGTTGCAGTTGCTATCGAAGAGGCAAGCAAGTAATCCTTGATTTATAAGGCTTTTTGAACACTTGTAGGGGCGAACAGTGTTGCCCGCGGGCGTTCAATGAACGCCCCTACAAAATCAAATAAAATAAAAGTTGGACACATCATTTTGGGATTTTCCCTTGTGATGTGTCCGTTTTTATTTTAAAATTTAAAAATTACCACTTGGTAGGTACGCCGTCAACGTAGTGCCAATATTCATAGGTGGTATCCGTAGGCTCGGTTTCGCTGTAATAATAGCGAGTCGCAAAGGTTAAATACGAATTGCTATTGCCGTACGAATCAATACTCATATTGCTCCATTGTGTCGGTGTTCCAGTGTAATATACCGTTTGCAGTCCGCTATAGTGGAACGCATACTTGCCAATGCTCGTAACGCTGTCGGGTATCGTAATGCTCGTCAGTCCTGTGCATTCATAGAACGCAGACTTGCCAATGCTCGTAACGCTGTCGGGTATCGTAATGCTCGTCAGTCCGCCACAGTAAGCGAACGCATATGAGTCAATGCTTGTAACGCTGTCGGGTATCGTAATGCTCGTCAGTCCGTCGCAGTCATAGAACGCTTGATAGCCAATGCTCGTAACGCCGTTGCCTATCGTTACGCTCGTAAGTTCGCTACATTTCGAGAACGCACTCTCGCCAATGCTCGTAACGCTGTCGGGTATCGTAATGCTCGTCAGTCCGCCACAGTAAGCGAACGCATCTGAGCCAATACTTCTAACGCTGTCGGGTATCGTAATGCTCGTAAGTTTGCTGCCATAGGACGAGGAGAACGCCCCTCCTCCAATGCCAACAGTATCTGCACGTAAAATAACGGTAGTTATGCTTGTATCACAACCAATAACCCATTTGTCAACGTATGATACCCCATTTTCCTTTTCAATTAGTCCACTACAGTCATAGAACGCTTGATCGCCAATGCTCGTAACGCCGTCGGGTATCGTAATGCTCGTAAGTCCGCTACAGCCATAGAACGCACCAGAGCCTATGATCGTAACGCTGTCGGGTATCGTAATGCTCGTAAGTCCTGTGCAAAAGCCGAACGCCCAGGTTCCAATGCTCGTAACGCTGTCGGGTATCGTAATGCTCGTAAGTCTGAGACAGCTTCGGAACGCATAATCGCCAATGCTCGTAACGCCGTCGGGTATCGTAATGCTCGTAAGTTCGATACAGACACAGAACGCATAAGAGCCAATACTCGTAACATTGTCGGGTATCGTAATTCTCGTAAGTCTGCTACAGCTATAGAACGCATAAGAGCCAATGCTCGTAACGCTGTTGGGTATAGTAATGCTTTTAAGATTGGTTGCTTGGCTAAAAGCACGGTCTGCTATAGCAGAAACGCTCTTGCCATCATATTTAGAGGGAATAACAATTTCCTCAAAATTTATTGCAGTGCCCGCGGATACGGCGTAAGTTCCGTCGGGAAGAAGAGTAAATTCAAGTCCCTCGGTGAATTCTTCTTGATCTCCCTGGTTTTCTTGGCTGTCCTGATTGCCTTGGTTGCCCTGGTTCTCTTGGTTGTCTTGCTCGTCCTTTTCAGTTGGCTTGCTTTGATCATCTTGATCTACCTTATCGCCTTTTTCACCTTGCTCGCCTTGTATGTCGTGGGTGTCTTGACCGCCTTTGTCGTCCCTTTCGCCTATGATGCCCGATATTCCAAAGCAGGAGCTCAGGCAACTCAAAAGCGACAGCAAAACCGTGATTGCTAAAATAACTGAAATTGATTTTTTGAGTGATTTCATTTTCTTTCTCCTTAAAATGATTTTGTTTTTTCGGTGAAAATAAAAAGGCGCGCCAACCGGAGTCAGCGCACCGAAAAACGCAAACTCCATTTGTTAACTCTTTTGAGTTACAACATCATTATATCACGATTTTACGACAATGTCAACCCTAAAGGGGTAATTATTTTTCCGATTATAAGGTACAATATAATTAACTCAATGGAGTTAGGGGGATTGACATGAGAGTCGGTGAAGCGGTCAGATTGAGGATATTGGAGCTGTGTCGGGAGCATAATATTACGCTGAATAAGCTTTCTACTATTTCCGGTATTACGCAATCGACCTTAAACAACATTATCAGTGGGCGTAACGCGACCACCACTGTCTCAACGGTTCAAAAAATTTGTGACGGATTGGAAATTACGATAAAAGAGTTTTTCTCCTCTCCGGTTTTTGATAATTTGGAGCAGGAAGTTAAATAAACAAATAGAATTGCGGAGGGAAATGCCCTCTGCAAAATATAAAAAGGACACATCAAATGGGAGAAAACCAAATGATGTGTCCAATATTTTTGTATTTAATTGAGCTTGTAAAGCTTAAAGGTACGGAGTCCTTCGCCCTCAAAATACATTGTGGGATTTTGGTCGAGATACATCTTGAAGCGGCGGCTTTCGTCTTTACCGTCGGTGCCCGAAACCGTGAGGCATATGGGCTCGCTGGCATTGAGATATATTGTTATATTTCTCTGTTCAAGAGCGTCACCGTCGGTGTTATATATGAGCTCGGCGCAGTAGCAAGCATCGTCGGGAAGCTCGGCAACTACACGCTGGCGGGGCTTATCACCGTATCTGTCCTCGGGAAGCTTGTACGGTAGCATAGGCTCGTCGGCGAGGGAATGCTCGTATATAAGCTCGTCGCAGGCGTCAAGATTATCGGTATCTATCTTACGGTCCTGACGGAAAGCAAGAGTACTCATTGAAAATCTTACGAGATTTTTAGCGCAACGCTGAAGCTCGCCAAGGGTAAGATATCCGCCCTCAAATGCCTCGGGCATATCGTCAACAAAGGTGATCGCGTCGGGCTGACACATATATACGTCGTTCTGCGCCTTGACCATTTTTGCAAGACAGCTGGTCGTCCATTCGTCACCGCTGAGGGAAGGCATGCGGGGCCACCAGTCTGTCATAACGAAGTGCTCGTATCCCCATTCACCGCGAAGGATAGTTGTGGTCAGATCGTAGCAAGCGCCTGTGGCGTTGCCGTTGACTCTATTGTAGGCTGTCATTATAGCTCTTGCGTATCCGCTCTTAACTGCCATCTCAAAGCCGCGCAGATATATTTCGCGCAGGGCGCGTTCACTCAGCACCTCGTTTTCGTCCTTTCGGTGGAACTCCTGGGAATTGACGGCAAAATGCTTAAGCGTGCAGTAAACGCCCTTGTTCGTAAATCTTTCAGCTATTTTTGTAGCAAACGAGCCTGTAAGAACGGGGTCCTCGGAGAAATACTCAAAGTTTCTTCCGCAGAGGGGAGAACGGTGGATATTCATTCCGGGCGCCAGAATTATATCGACGTTATAGCTTAGAAGCTCATCGGCAAAGCTATCAAAGAGATCGTTCAGCGCTTCGGGATCCCACGTGCACGCCAGAAGCGTTCCTACGGGAATACAGGTTGCCTTTGCCATGCTTTCCATACGAATACCGCTGGGGCCGTCGCAGGTGGTAATAACAGGAACACCCTTGGAATTCCAAACCTTCGTAACACCTCCAAAGCAGCTTGCCGTACCCGGAATGGGAGCCTTGGGGCTGGACATTCCCTCGCCGCGGACAATATACATAAGCTCGGTGGGAGAGAACTGTGCTATGAACTCGTCAAGTGTATTCTCGCCTTTCTCTACGTCCTTGAGCGTTATTCCACGGTCACCTGTAAGCTCGATAGCTTTCGGGAGATTTGCTTCAATGCGCTCATTTATATCGTACTTTGCCGTAGGTGCGCTTTCAAAGGAGAGCGAGCCGTTCTTGGCGGTCATTCTGGAGAATTCCTCAACGGGGGCAAGCGCCTGAGTACACTGACGAACAAGGCGCGTTTCCTCTATTTCAAAGGTGAACGCCTTTTGCGCTGCGCGAACGTTTTCACCAACGTAAATAGCGTACTCGCCTGCCTCCAAAACGTATGCGTAAGCGTAGCCGCTCGCGCCGTTATCGTCGTAAGAAGCAAGAGTCTTTACGTCGACGGTAAAGTCGAGCGTTTCTTCCTCGCCGGGGGCGAGAGCCTTGGTCTTTTTGAAAGTTACAAGCTCTCTTGCGGGCTTACCAAGCTTGCCGCATGGAGCAGAGGAGTAAACCTCGATCACCTCTTTGCCCGTGTAGCCGCCCTCGTTCTTAACCGACACGGAAAGGATTACGGTGTCGCCGTTCTTTTCCGCAGAGAGGACTTTATGAGAAAACTCGGTGTAGGAAAGTCCGTATCCGAAGGGGTAGATGACCTTCTCGGGCGCGAAGGTTTCAAAATAGCGGTAGCCGACGAAAATGTCCTCTACGTGGACGTTCTTTACCTCGCTGCCGAAATTGTCGTTGGTGGGGTAATCCTCAATGCACGCAACGGTGTCCGAAAGACGTCCGCTCGGTGCGGCGTCGCCCATGAGGGCATCAACCGTACCTGCGCCGCCCTCCTGGCCACCCTGCCATACGCAGAGGACTGTGCCGACGCCGTACTTCTTGATCCAGCTCATGTCTATTATGTTTCCGCCGTTGAATACGACGATAAGATGCTTGAAGTGCTTGGCAAGAAGCGAGATGGTATGCTCCTCAGCCTCGGTGAGGTACCACTCTCCGCGCACTGCGTGGCAGTCGAAGCCCTCGCCGACCGTGCGGCAGAGAACGAAGATAGCCTTGTCCTGGCGCATAGCGGCCTCTATTATAAGCTCCTCCTCAACGAAGGGCTGCTGCTGAAATTGAGGAACCTTCCAGCCGTCGCCGCCGTCGTAGGGATTTTCCTTTATGTAATTTGCAAAATATTCCGTGATCTCGGGGTCGAGCGAAGCTCGCTTTGCCAGCTCATCGTGGATATTTGTGACGTAGGGGCAGTTTACACGTCCGCCCGAGCCGGTTCCGCTCTTTACGTACTCAAACTGTCCTCGACCGAAAAGTGCGACCTTCTCGCCCTCACGGAGGGGAAGCGCTCCGTCGTGCTCGAGCAGCACTAAGCCCTCGGGGATAACTCGACGGCAGTTACTTGCGTATGCCTTTGAATCAAACATAAACATTCTCCTATAAGTGTTTTTTGCGTTTTGTGCCAAATTTTGGCTTAACGCTATCATTATATCATGAATTAATTGATATTTCAAGAGCTTGGGAAATATACGCAGTATATTTTTTGAAACTTTTTGGGTTTGGCGGCTTAGGATATATGCGCTCGATGTTTTTTGCCTAAAAGACTTGATTTTTTTGTCAAAGTATGAGATAATAGGTAGGATATGTAATGATTAATGAAATTGAGGAGATATTATGGAAAAAAAGAGAAGCAGCTTTACAGGTAAGCTCGGGTTCGTTCTTGCCGCCGCGGGAAGCGCGGTAGGTCTTGGGAATCTTTGACGCTTTCCTTATCTTGCCGCACAGCACGGTGGCGGAGTGTTCATGCTCGTCTATGCTATTCTCTCGGTAACCTTTGGATTTTCCCTTATGATAGCCGAAATTGCGATAGGTAGAAAGACCGGACTTTCGGCAATAGGTGCGTTTCAGAAGATAAATAAAAAATATTCGTTTGTAGGCTATCTTGTCGCTATTGTTCCGGCGCTGATCCTTCCTTACTATTCGGTAATCGGCGGCTGGGTAATAAAATACCTCACGGTATTCACAACGGGCGGCGCTGAAAAGGCGGCGGCAGACGGATATTTTGAGGGCTTTATCGGCAACACATGGCAGTCTCTTCTTTTCTTGACTATATTCATAGGAGCTACGGCGCTTGTCGTTTTTCTCGGCGTTGAAAAGGGAGTGGAGAAGGTCAGCAAGATAATGATGCCCGTTCTCGTGGTGCTTTCCGTTGGTATTGCGGCATTCGTCTGCATTTCAAACGCGGTACGCGGCGAGTGGGAGGGTATACTTTATTATGTCAAGCCCGACTTTTCAAATTTCAGTATTATGACCGTAGTCGCGGCGATGGGACAGCTCTTTTACTCAATGTCGCTTGCGATGGGTATTATGATAACCTACGGCTCGTATATGAAAAAGGACGTAAGTCTGGAGTCCGCGGCTCACCAGATAGAGTTCTTTGATATGGGAATTGCCTTTACGGCGGGACTTATGATCGTTCCGTCGGTCGTAAGCTATTCGGGTATAGAGGGACTTAACAAGGGACCGGGACTGATGTTCGTTACACTCCCCAAGGTGTTCAACGACATGGGGCCCGTGCTCGGAAACGTTATAGGCGCGATATTCTTTGTTCTCGTTTTGTTTGCGGCACTTACATCTTCTATCTCCCTTATGGAAACGGTGGTGTCTATAATTCAGGACAAGTTCCACCTTGAGAGACGGGTGACCTGTGGCATAGTTCTTGCGGCAAGCTTTATTATAGGACTTCCTTCCGCACTTGGATTTGGCGTTTGGTCGGGATTTACTCCGTTGGGTATGGATATTCTCACGTTCTTCGATTTCGTAACTAACAGCGTGCTTATGCCGATAGTTGCAATTCTTACCTGCATTGTAGTATGCTACGTTATGAAGCCTAAGGCTATCATTGACGAGGTTTCCTTGACGGGAGAGTTCAAGCTTGCAAGGCTCTTTAAGGGAATGATATACGTCGCTCCGCTTCTCTTGCTCGTGATACTTGTATTCGCGATATTCGAGGCGTTCGGAATTACCTTTGGCGGCTTCTTAAAGTTCTGATAAGCGAAAAAATAAGGACACATCAATTGGATTTCCCATTTGATGTGTCCGTTTTGTTTTATAAAAGCTTATTTCGTTCCGAACAGGCGGTCGCCTGCATCTCCGAGACCGGGGAGAATATATCCGTGCTCATTGAGGCAACGGTCCATTGTAGATACATAGATCTTAACGTCGGGGTGTGCTTCGGCTACGCGCGTAATTCCCTCGGGCGCGCCGATAATCGACATGAACTTGATATTCTTACAGCCCTTGTCCTTGAGAAGCTGAATTGCGTCGCATGCGCTGCCACCCGTAGCGAGCATGGGGTCAATAACAATGACGAGCTTATTTTCAATTCCCTCGGGAAGCTTGCAGTAGTAGGTATCGGGCGCTAGGGTTTCCTCGTTTCTGCACATACCGATGTGTCCAACCTTTGCAAGAGGGAAGAGCACGTGCACGCCGTTGACCATGCCGAGGCCTGCGCGCAGGATAGGAACGATCACTATGGCATCATTCTCGACAACGTACTGCGTGCAGGTTTCAAGAGGAGTCTTGACCTCTTTTGCCACGGTGGGTACGTTTTCCTTGAGGCTCTCGTACGTCATGAGCGTCGTGATCTCCTCTACGAGCTCGCGAAATTCCTTCATGCTTGTTTTTTCGTCGCGCAAAATTGCTATTTTATGATTTATCAGGGGGTGATCAAAGATCACCACGTTTTCATAGTTCTTCACTGTTGTTCTCCTCTGAGGTGGATATGTTAGTTTACTTTTTCTTGCTGTGTGTTTCTACGAAGGTCAAAACGGTGTTTGTCAAAATTCCGAGCAACAGAGCCGTTGCGGTGGGGGTGATGAGAACGTACTCGGTGATCTGGAGAGCAAGTCCGCCGATACCGGAGATCAGAATTGCCGCAACAACGAACAGATTTCTGCTTTCGCCGAGGTCAACGTTCTTAAGCATCTTCAAGCCGGAAACTGCGATAAATCCGTACAGCGCAAGGCAAACGCCGCCCATTACGCAAGAGGGGATCGTCTGGAGTGCGGTGGTGAGGGGGCTGAAGAAAGAGAGCGCAATACAGATAAACGCGGTAGTCGTGATGGTTATTACAGAGGCGTTTTTGGTAATAGCAACGCAACCGACGCTCTCGCCGTAGGTGGTGTTGGGGCAGATACCGAACAGCGTTCCCGCGATAGAGCCAACACCGTCGCCGAGAAGCGTTCTCTTAAGACCAGGCTCCTCGATAAGATCCTTTTCAATTATAGAGGAAAGGTTCTTGTGGTCTGCAATATGCTCTGCGAAAACTACGAGAGCAACAGGGAGGAATGCAACGACTATCTTTATAACGCCGCCGAGAGTTATGGGCGTAGCACCCGCGTTTGCGCCGATTATCTCAGACGAGAGGTTGCCGCTTACAAGCTCCTTGATACCCTCAACGAGAGCGAACTTGGGAACGGTAAAGAATGCGGAGAGACCAACGAACTGACCGTCACTTACGTAGTTGTTGATAACGGGGCTCCAGTTAATGACTTTAAGGTAATCGACGTTTGCGATAATGCCGACGGTCGTGAATATTGCCGCTACTGCGTAGCCTGCGAGAATTCCTATAACGAAGGGAATGAGCTTGGGCATGGTGTATTTCTTTTGAACGGAGCAGATTATGACCGTAAAGAAGGTTATAAGTCCGCAAAGAAGCGCTACGTAGTTGCCGCTGGCGAAAGAAGCGGAGCTGTCAGCTTTTACGATGTTGCCCATAGCGTTGCTCGCAAGGGAAAGTCCTATAAGCGTGACCGTGGGACCGATGATAACGGGGGGCATGAGCTTGGATACCCAAGACGTGCCGATAAAGTGAACGAGCAGCGCCAGAACGACGTATACAAGTCCCGCTACGATCGAGCCGACGACGATACCTGCGTATCCGTAGGTTACCGCTATCAGAAGAGAGGGAATGAATGCGAACGAGCTGCCGAGAAACACGGGGCTCTTGAACTTGGTGAAGAGCTGGTAGATAAGTGTACCAACACCTGCGCCGAAGATAGCCGCGGGCATCTGAGTCGGAAGACCGATCATTGCCGGTACAGCGATAGTTGCGGACAAAATTGCGAGAAATTGTTGGAATGCGAAGATCAAGCGCTTACCCATCGGGGGTCTGTCAGAGATGTCGTAGATCAGATTTTTAGCCATTTTCTTCCTCCTATTTTAGGGCTTATTGCCCATCTACATAGATTATATCACCGACAAACAAAAATGTCAATTCTTATCGAATTTTTTCTATAATTTTTTATTGAGGTTTGATACCCCTCTCACCCGCTACGCGGGAGCTGTCTCGCTGCGGCTCGGTCACGCTCGCGTTCTGACAACACGCCGTGTTGTCATTCATTGCGCTCGCGCCGCTTCGCTACCCACGGGGAGAGCCTAAAAATCAACACCCAAGGCTCTTGTAACAATAAACCTTCCCTTGGGGGAAGGCTAAAGGACAAGGAGATAAAAGCGTGCAAAGTGACTGACCATAAAGTGCACTATAGTACACATGCACAAAAAACGCATTTGATTTTTTACGCCCCTCTGCGCAATTGTTTGCAAAATTGTGGGGTATGGCTGTTGACAAGAAATTCACGCTGTGGTATAATATGTATACAGAGTTACGTTGGTTTGCATTTTGCTATGTCAAGCCGTGTGCTTTGTTTACATTTGTTTTTAAATAGTACAATGTGCGATGCTATTTAAAAAAAATAAAATGATAAAAAGGAGAAAAACATGAAAAGCACAGTGAAAAAAATTTTGGCAGTGGCTTTGGTTCTTATGATGACCTTGCCACTCGTTGCGTTCCCCGCAAGTGCGGATGCATATGATGAAGCAGAGGATGGCGCGTTGCTTTACGAGCTTAATTTTAACGAGTATGAACTTAAGGGAGCATGGGATGGTATGAAATACTTAACTCCCAGCGAAGACGGCACTTCCGTTGAACTTAAGGCAGGCGGCGGTACTAAGGGCGTTACTGAAGGCAAGGTTGATGCCGATTTACCGGGCTTTTCTATCGCGGGCAAGGCGTATACGGTAGTGTTCACTTTGGATGCTGAAAGAGCAGATCAGGAAATCGGATTTTTGCCTGACGACAAGGTAGGATTTATTATAGTTCCCGGTGAGAACTCTTACAGATTCGTAAATACAAATGGCGAGGACGGAACTGATACCGTAATTGAAGAAGGTACCTACGAGGGGGTCGAGGTAGGAACGTTACCCCAGACCTACGCGATCCAGTTTGCGAGCGAGGGTGAGGGCGAGGACGCAAAGATCGTTGCGTACAACCTTTGCGTGCAGATCGACGGCGAATGGGTTCTTGTTTGCGAGATAGCTGAAGATGTTTTGGCGGATATTCCTTTTGACTGGTTCTATAATTACGAAGAAGACGGTGAAGTATTATTTGAAGACGACTTCAGTATTAGATTCTACCGTAACCGCAAAGCCAGAAATACAGTAAACGAAAAGATGATATACGTTAGCGATTTCAAGATTTATAAGGGAATGATTGACGCAATCAAAGCCGAGACCGGCGGCAACACCGACGGCGGCAACACCGACGGCGGCAACACTGACGGCGGCAACACCGATGGCGGTAACGACAGCGCTAACACCGAAGCGGGTGCTCCCGAAACGAATGCGCCCGAAACCGAGGGTGAGACCGAGGAGACGAAGAACGGCTGTGGCGGAAGCCTTGCTATGACGGGCGTTGCTCTCGTTGGAGCTTGCGCGGCTGTACTTGCTATAAAGCGCAGAAAGAACGAAGACGACTGATAAAAAATCAGTCATATAACAAAATAAGGCACCTGCTTCGGCAGGTGCCTTTCTTGTATTTCGAAACCCCCGCCATAGTAGCGTGGTTCTAAAAAGGTTAACCGATGAGCAAAAGCAAAAAATAAATATCGAAATATCACATTGATTTACATTTGTAAAGCCCGATAGGCAAAAAAGTTCGAAAAAGCGCGGATATATTGACATTTGGGGCGGGGTGTGCTATACTTATTGCGAAAAAGATCTCCTGTGGGAGAAAAAGAAAGGAACTTAACTCAGTATGAAGCTTGAAGGACTTACCGTCAATTTTCTCGGAGACAGCATTACCGAGGGAGTGGGCGTTAGCAATATCCCCGAAAATCGCTATGACAACCGTCTAAAAAAGGCGTACAGCTTAAAGGCGACCAACAACTACGGTATTGGAGGAACGCGCCTTGCGCATCAGGAGAAGCCGAGCGAGAAGCCCCGATATGACCTTTGCTTTTGCGGCAGAGCGTACAACATGGATCCTAATGCCGATCTCGTGGTAGTTTACGGCGGCGTAAACGACTACATACACGGAGACGCGCACTTTGGTACGATGGAGGACCGCACCCCCGAGACGTTCTGCGGCGCTGTTTATTTTCTCATGGATACTCTTAAATCGCTTTATGCCGGCAAGCCCGTGGTCTTTATCACGCCCGCGCCCTGCGATTTCAAGGGCGTGTCCGACGCGGAGGTCTCACCCAGAGACATGAAGAAGCCCGACGCAAAGCCGCTTTTGGAGTACGTTAAGGTCATAAAGGCAAGAGGCGCGGAGCTTGGCGTACCCGTGCTTGACCTTTTTGAGAATCTCGGCATCGACCCCAACAACGAGGACGATAAGGCGCGCTACACCGTAGACGGACTCCACTTCAACGATGACGGTCAGGGACTTTTGGCAAGCGCGCTCGGCAGATTTTTGGAGTCTCTTTGAACTTTAAATTATAAGGAGTAAGCATGACACTTTCGGAGCGCCATGAGCAGGTGGAGAGCTATCTTGGCAAAACTGTAAAAATAGAAATTGACCGCCCAATCGGGTACGTGCACCGCAAAGGGAAAAAGACGCTGGTTTATCCTATAAACTACGGCTATATTCCCGACGTTCTCGGCGGCGACGGCGAGGAGCTTGACGTCTTTTTGGTTGGCGTGGCTGAGCCCGTTTCGACCTACGAGGGGAAAATTATCGGTATCGTTTACCGTGCCGACGACGTGGAGGACAAGCTCATAATGGCGCCCGAGGGCATATGCCTTAATGCAGAGGAGCTCGCTCGCGACGTGTATTTTCAAGAAAAATACTACAAGACCACCGTCCGCGCGCTCGACGGCTCGGTGGCAGAGATCAACTAACGCCTAAAGCTTTTGACTTTTGAAAGGATAACCTAATATGAAGATTTATTTTATTCGTCACGGACATCCCGATTACAAGCTGGACTGTCTTACGGAGATCGGACATAAGCAGGCGGCTGTTGCTGCGGAATATCTGCGCGACAGCGGTATTGAGGCGATATATTCCTCGACGTGTGGCCGCGCAGTTGAGACGGCTGAGCATACTGCAAAGGTTCTCGGGCTTCCGATAGATCAACGTGAATTTATATGCGAGCTTGGTTGGAAGTCAAAGGACGACACTCCTATCGTGGCGAATGGCCACCCTTGGAGAGTGTCGGATTGGCGCGTTTCGCAAAAGCAAACGCTCACGAACGTCAATTGGCGCGAGGACGAGGCGTATTGCAGAAGCATTATCGTAGAAAGAGCCCAGATCGTGATCGACGGAATTGATGCGTGGCTTGCGGAGCTTGGTTTTGTGCGCGAAGGAGAATTTTACCGCGTAGCTGAGGAGATCCCCTACAAAACGGTTGCGATGTTCAGTCACGCGGGTGCATCTGCTGCGGCGATATCTCACATGCTCAACATTCCGCTGCCCCAATTTTTCGCGGCTTTCAGGCTTAATTTCGTTTCGAGCTTTGTTATTGAGCTTGCCGATAAGCCCGGAGAGCTGATATACCCCAAGATCATTCTTTTGGACGACGTTCTTGCAAAGAGTGAGAGCCGTACAGAGATATTTTACGGAAACTAACTAATAGGAACAAAAGCCACCGACTGAGTCGGTGGCTTTTGACTTTTAAGGCTTTAATATTTTGTCGATTTATGGCATAATTAGGTATATATAATGTTTGGGTTCACTTCGTTCTGCCCGACGTCTTTTTTTGACTGCACACAAAAACAATTCTGAATATGGTGGCGAAAAATGCAATTAAATTTCCAATTGTGCTTGCAAAAATAACGATGAAAAATTATAAAAGTTATGTGTAAAATATTTAAATTATTAAATAAATCATAAAAATAAATTGTTTAAAAATATAATTATAGTCTTTCTAATTTTTCGATAAATATGCAGAAATAATACAATACATATTTTTATATCACAAATGCCGAAATTGCAGAAAACTGTTGACAAGTGGATATACATGTGATATAATATTCAATATCTATACGCGCGCATGCGCGTATAATATATTTTGGAAACTATTTCCCGAAAAACTTTAATTGACAGAGGATTTTGAAATGACTAAATACTCACATATCATTGAGCGAATGACTTTGGAGCAAAAGGCGACCTTGGTAAGTGCCGGAGGCGGCTGGAGTAAAATCACCGCAGGAGAGAGCGAGATCTCGGCGCTTGCCTTTTCTGACGGCCGTTTCGGCGTTAAGGTAGCCCAGGGGCTTAAATACCACGGAGCGCCCGCGACGCGCTTTCCTGCGCCTATAAATATGGCGCGTACTTGGAATACGCCGCTTGTCGCGCGCGTTGCCGATGACATCGGTAATGAGGCGCGTTCTCTTGGTGTTAATGCGCTGACTACTCCCGAGGGCGGCGTAATTACGGATGTGGCGTCTGATATGACGGACCGCTTCTCGGAGGATCCCTATCTTTCGGGACGTATGCTTACGGCTTACGTAAGAGGGATTGAATACAACAAGGCGATGGCTACGGTTAGCTATGCAAGCGCCGCTGTCAGCACGGAATTTGCCTCTAACGAGCAGTCCGTGCGCGAGGTTGCGCTCATGCCTTATGAAATGGCAATAAAGGACGGAAAGCCCTCTGCTGTAAAGGTTTGCGATGGCTTTTACGGGGACTCACACGTATGTGAGAGCAAGCACCTCATGTCGGGATTTCTCAAGACCGAGTGGAAATACGACGGTATTTTAAGCGTGCCTGACGACGGAAGGGTAAGCATAGTTAAGGCTCTGGCGGAGGGCGCGGATCTGTTCCGCTCCGAAAATGCCGCCGAGGAGGCTCAGAAAATAGTAAAAATGGTGCAAAGGCACAAGAAGCTTGCGGAGGATGTCGAGGACGGAGTGGCTACACCGTACCAGCTCGAAGAGGCAGTGGCGCGCGGCGAAGCGCTTTCCGAAAAGCTGCTTGACGAGGTAGTCGAGAAGCTGCTCGGCGCGGCAGACGAAAAGCACATGAAGGATATTCCCGTGCCCGAGTCCTATGCGTCGTATCCGTTTAGCCACCCCGTTATGTTCGAGGAGCGCAAGCATGCCGCTACCGCATACGAGGCGGCTTATGAGTCTATCGTATTGCTAAAAAATGAAGGAGTTCTCCCGATCGACGACCAAAAGAAGGTGGCGTTCCTCGGAGACTATCTCTTCTGCGATCTTTGCGACGTGAACGCTGACGGAAGCTTTGTGGCACTCGAGAACGAGAGTACCGTAAAGCAGATCTCAAAATCCGGGCTCAACGTTATTGGCTGCTACAGAGGCTACGAGCGCGGTGCTACCTCAGCTGAGCAGGCTAAGCTTTTGGCGGATGCAAAGACTATTGCGGTCGCAGCTGACGTCGTTGTCGTATACGTTGGAGATCTCGGTAACGAAAGATCAAATGGATCCATTCCGAGCTATCAAAGAGAATTTATACGTCGGATAAAAGAGAGTACAAATGCAAAAATCGTGGCGGTTTGCCTTGGAAACGGACTTGCCGATATGTCATGGGACGCTCTTTGCGATGCGGTTATTTTGGCGGGAGACCCCGGTCAGGCTGGCGCAAAGGCTCTGCTTAAGGTGATCAACGGAACCGTTAATCCCTCTGCAAAGCTCACCGTTAGCGTTTGTGACGACAAAATACCCGTTGACGCAGACGGAAAACTTTACGGCTACCGCATGTGTCAGGCTGAAAACATAAAGGAAAGATATCCCTTTGGATACGGTCTTAGCTACACTGAATTTGAATATAAGGACCTTAAGATCACAAAGCGCGGAGTTGGCTTTACGCTCAAGAACGTAGGCGAGGTCGCAGGTGCGGAGATAGCTCAGCTTTACGTTGGAAAGATGGATTCCGAGGTGACAAAGGCCAGAAAGCAGCTTCGCGGATTTAAGAAGATATATCTTGAGCCCGGCGAGAGCGTTCACGTTGAAATACCCTTTGACAGCAGAGCGTTCAGATACTACAACACGGATACTAACTCCTGGGAGATCGAGGGTGGAAAATATCAGGTGATGGTGGGCGCATCCGCACGTCACATGAAGCTCTTTAATGAGATCGAGATAGCAACGAGCGGCGCAAAGCCCCCCGTTGTAAAAAAAGTCACATCACGCACTCAGCCCGCTATGATAAAGCGCACGGAAAGAGTATTCTCCGGAATGGCACTCGGAAATGCAATTGCGGCAACGATTTGGACGGTATTCTTCTGGCTGCTTATTCCGTTGTACGGCCTGTTTGTAAGCGCTCCGTTTTATGCGATTCTGGGCGAGCTTGGCGCTACTCGTGGTATGATGATGCTTTGCGACGTGATTATTCTCACCCTCTTGTTCTGCGTGGGCGCGATAATCGCTCTGTATGGCATTAAAAATATTACTCAAATGATAAGAAAGCGCACCTATGAGGTCGTAAATCCCGCGGTCATTACGGTCAAAGAGAACGATACGTATCTGCCCGATGCGGAGCATCCCGCTGATGCTGAAAGATTCCATTTTGACGATGCTGTTGCAAATACGAGCATTGACGACGTTGACGAGGAAGCTTCCGCAGACGTAGACGAAGCACAGGCAAATGAGCTTTCTTTGGCGCCGAAGGAAACCGAGCCCTCTGAGGAGGCTCGTAAATATATGTGTGTGTCGCACACGACTATGGATACGCTCAACGCGGGAGCAAATAGCATCGTGAATGCACTTTCAAGGTACGTAGCGGCTCGCGGTATAATAGTAAACGACGATGAAATTAAGCGCCTCTTTGCTGCCGTTTGCGCTTCGAGAGTTATAGTTCTTCGTAATTCCGACGCGCTCGGAGCAAGGCTTACGCTCAAGTCTATGTCTGAGTGCTTTGGATTTAATATTGCCTTTATCAACGTAGGTGCCGATGACGAGCGCATAAGCTTCTCGTCCTCCGACGGCTCTATGGGAATAGTGGACGCCGTGAACGTAGCAATCGAGCAGCCCGAAAAGCCCACGATTGCAGTAATCTGCGGTAAGGATACCGACGATGCGTGCGAGTTCCTTGGTGACGTTATTAATTATTCCGGACTTGGAAATGCGGAATATCGTATGGCTATGGGAAAAGATAAGGCAAGAAGCGTTAAGCTTCCCTCGAACCTGTGGTTCGTTATGCTTGTATCGGATGAGATCAACGTCAGAACAGGCAACGCTTGCGTCAGCTTGCTCCATGCCACATTTAACAAGCTTGTCAACGTGAACGACGTAATGCTTGGTCTCGGTGAAGAAAAGGCGGTGCTTGACCTGTATCCTATGACTCAGAGAGTGCTGGCGGATGTCACCGCTCGCGAGCGTGAGGCAAACTATCTCTCCGAGAAATATTGGAGAAAGATAGATAAGCTTGAAGAATATATGGCACAAAGAGCCGGATTTACGATAGGCAACAAGCTTTACAATGCAATGGAGAAGTATTCTGCGGTATGCATCGGTGCGGGAGCTGATCCTGAGCAGGCTATGGATTCTGTAATAAGCTCCTTGCTCTTGACTCAGCTTAACTCGGAGGATGCAAGTAAGCTTGGCGGAGAGGAAACGCTCTCCGAGTTTATGGATTCGGTGTTCGGCGCGGATAAGGACGACAGATGCCGTGAGATCTTAAGACTCAAGGGCATAAAGTGACCCGAAAGAATTTGAGGGAGAATTAACGTAAAAATGGATTTGATAATGTCAAACGTAAGTTATACGGCGGCGGGACTTACCGCTCGCGGTGTATTCGAATTTATATGGACGATATTTACCAACCGCTATGCGCTCGGTATATACGTTATTCTGGTCCTCGGACTCATGATTGCCGTTATTGCGGTAATGATCTCCGAGGAGGGAAAGCTTGCCGCTCTTATGAATGAGCGTACCAAGCGCAAAACGGAGCTGCTTTCTCAGAAGATAGACGTTCACGTAAAGAACGCTATGGGAAATCAAGGCGGCGGAGTAATGGGCAAGCAAAAGAAGCCGCTTGAGGTAAAGCAGATAGAGAACAAGAAGAAGGAGGGAAATCCTCGCTTCTATATGCTGGATAAGACGGACAAGGAAATGGCGGGCAGACCCCCCCAGAGGTA